>VBKG01000305.1 GCA_005879585.1 Deltaproteobacteria bacterium
CGCGGCCGCGGCGATGGCGCTCGGCGTCGGGGCGCAGCGGATGTCTGTGGTCCAGGCGCCGGAGTTTCCGCCCGACCACGTCGCCCGTCTCACGCTGCCCCTGCGCACGGCGCTCGAGGGGCGGATCGCCGCCGCGCCGGACCGCCGCGACGGTCGCACCGTCCTGCTCGTCGCGGCGGAGGCGGTCGGCCGCGGGACGGCGCGGCGCCGGGCGAGCGGCCTCGTTCGTGTCGGCGTCCGTGGCCGTGCGCCGGCGTGGCGGTACGGCGATCGCCTGCGCGTCGACACGATCCTGCGGGCGCCGCGCAACTTCGAGAGCCCCGGTCGCTTCGACTACGTCGGGCACCTCGCCCGTCGCGGGGTGCACGTGACCGCGTTCGTCTGGAACGACGAGACGATCGAGCGCCTGCCGCCGTCCGCCGCCGGCCTGCGCGACGCGCTGGAAGCCTGGCGCAGCCGCCTCGCGACCACGATCGACGGCGCGGTCGCACCGCCGGCGGGTGCGGTGCTGCAGGCGCTCGTCGTCGGAGAGGAGGGCGGCATCGATGCCGGGCTGCGCGACGCGTTCAGCCGCGCCGGTGTGGTCCACATCCTCTCCATCTCCGGCCTCCACGTCGGCCTGGTGGCGGGCGCCGCCTTCGCGCTGTTCCGGTGGCTGCTGACGCGGAGCGAGTGGCTCGTGCTCGCGGTCGACGTCGAGCGGGCGGCAGCGGTCGCGAGCCTGGGTCCCGTCGTCCTGTACACGGCGCTCTCCGGCCTCGGCGTCGCGACGCTCCGCTCGGCGATCATGGTCGTCGTCGCGGTCCTGGCCGGACTCTGCGGGCGACCCGTCGACGTGCTGCGCAGCCTGGCGGTCACGGCCACGATCCTCGCCCTCGCGTGGCCGGGCGCGCCGCTCGAGATATCCTTCCAGCTCTCGTTCGTCTCGGTCCTTGCGATCGTCGTCGGGACGCGTCGCCTCGGGCCCGCGCGCAATGCGCGCGGCTGGCGCGCGCGGCTGCGGGCCGCGGCCGTCGTCTCGCCCGCGGCGCTGCTCGGGACGGCCCCGCTGACGGCGTTCCACTTCCACCAGGTCTCGCTCGTCGGGCTCGTCGCCAACCCGATCGCCGTGCCGATCTTCGGCTCAATCGTCGTCGTGCTGGGGCTCGCCGGAGCGCTCGTCGAGCCACTCGCTCCCGCCGCGGCGAAGGCGCTGTTCCGGCTGGCGGGTCTGGTCCTCCGTCCCGGCATCGCCATCGTGCGCCGGCTCGCCGCTCCGCCCTGGGCGGCGGTCGACGTGCCGATCCCGACCGTCGGGGAGCTGGCGCTCCTCTATGCGACGCTCGCGGGCCTCGTGCTCCTGCCTCGGCGCGGAGGACGGGTGCTGGCCGCGGTCGCGCTCACCGGCCTGCTCGTCGACGCAGGATGGTGGGTGCGGGAGCGATCGGGTCCGCATCTCCGCGCGACCTTCCTCGACGTCGGGCAGGGCGACGCGGGTGTTCTCGAGCTCCCCGGGGGCCGAGTGGTCGTGGTCGATGCCGGCGGCTTTCCAGGCGGCGACTTCGACACCGGCGCGGCCGTGGTCGCGCCGTTCCTCCTGACCCGCAAGATCCTCCGGGTCGACGCCGTCGCGATCACGCACGCGCACCCCGATCACTTCGGCGGCGTCGCGTATCTCCTCGCGCACTTCCATCCCCGCGAATTCTGGTGGAGCGGTGTGCCGGGCACCGGCGTCGAATGGCAACGGCTCATGGCCGCCGTGCAGGCGAGCGGCGCTCGGGTCCGACGGCTCGACACCACGGCGCAGCTTGCGCCCGACGTGGCCGTGCTCCATCCGCCTCCGGACCTCGGCACGCCGTCCATCAACGATTCGTCGCTCGTGCTCCGCGTCCATTCGGGACGGGTGGGGCTCCTGCTGACCGGCGACATCGAGGCGGCGGCCGAGCAGCGCCTGCTCGCCGATCCGGCGCGCTTGCCGAGCGTGGTCCTGAAGGTGCCGCACCACGGAAGCCGCACGTCGAGCGCCCCCGGGTTCGTCTCGGCGGTGGCACCCGTCGTCGCCGTGATGTCCGTGGGCGCGGACAATCGGTACCGGCTGCCGACGCCCGAGATCGAGCGCCGCTACCGGGCGCGGGGCACGTGCGTGCTCCGCACCGATCGGTGCGGCGCCGTCACGGTCGAAACCGACGGCGACCGACTGGCCGTGGACTCGATGCGCGGCTGCAGGTGCCCGGCGACCGCTCGCTAGGCCGCGCGCGTCAGCCCGTGGCGCAGGGCGTACATCACCAGGCCCACGCGGTCCCGCACCCCGAGCTTCTGGAAGACGTTGGTGAGATGGGTCTTCACCGTGCGCTCGCTGATCGCGAGCGTCGCCCCCACTTCCTTGTTCTTCTGGCCCGAGGCGACGAGCCGGACGATCTCGCGCTCGCGCTCCGTGAGGCCGTTCTCGTCCCGGTTGCTCGACGACGTGCCCTCGGGGCCGAGATGGGACAGCTCCTCGACCAGGGCCCCCGTCATGCGCGGGTCGACCCAGACCTGTCCCGTGCACACGGTGTGAATGGCCTGCATGAGCGTCTGGCGCGCCGAGTCCTTCACGATGACGCCCTTCGCGCCGAGCTTGAAGGCGCGCATGTGCTCTTCCTTCTCGTCGCAGGCGGTGAGCACGAGCACCTTGGTGCCCGGGCTGATCCGTAGCACGGCCGGCACCGCGTCGAGCCCACTGCCCTGCGGCATGCGGATGTCGAGGAGCAGCACGTCCGGCTTCGTCTGCCACACGAGCTCGACGATGTCCTCGGCGCTCTCGGCGTCGGCCACCACCTGGATGTCGTCTTCCATCTCGAGGATCGTCCGCAGGCCCTCGCGGAACAGCGTGTGGTCGTCGACGATGACGAGGCGGAGTCTTCTGTTCGGCTGCGTAGCGATCATGCGTCCATCCTCCGATCGGCGGCATGCGACGCCGCGGGAATCGTCAAGGAAAGCTCGGCGCCGCGACCGGCCTGCGTCCGGACGCGCAACGTCCCTCCGAGCGCGGCGCACCGTTCGCGGATCGACCACGGGGCGGAGCCCGGCGGCAGGAAGCCGTCCGTGTCGCTGGCGCCGTGGCCGTTCTGGAACCCGCGTCCGTTGTCGCGCACCACGAGGTAGAGGTGCGACGCGCGTTTCGCGACCTTCACGACGGCCTGCGTCGCGTGGCCGTGGCGGACGGCGTTCCGCAGCGCCTCGCGGACGATCTGCGTCAGCTCGTACGCAGTCGACGTCGGCAGGTCGGGCTCGCACTCGGGGCGCGCCACGTGCACGCGGAGCCGCTCGCGGATCGAGAACTCCGCCGCCAGGCGGTCGAGCGACGACCACAGGTCGTCGGCGGGACGGCTGGCCGCCCGGAGCATGCTCAGGTAGTGGCGGACCTCGCGATAGCCGCGGTTCACGGCCTCGTGCAGCTCGCCGAGCTCGTGACGGATGCGCGACGGATCGCGCTGCAGCAGCAGCTTGCAGGCCTCGACCCGCAGGTCGATCCCGGCGAGCGACTGGATGAACCCGTCGTGCAGGTCCCGTGCGATCCGCCCGCGCTCTTCGAGGACGGCTACCTCCTCCGCCTTCTCGAGCAGCCGCACGTTCTCGAACCCCGCCGCCGCCTGTCCGACGAGCAAAAGGAGGAACTCGAGATCGTCGCGCGTGAACTTGCGGCGCGTTTCCCGGACGACGGCGACGTGACCGCGCGGCTCGCGCTGGACGAGCACGGGTGCGACGAGGAGCGCCTGCGCGGATTTCTGGCCGGGCACCGGGGTCCCGGCGGGAATCACCTTGCGCTCCATCGTCCCGTTCAGCACGTCGTAGCAGGTGACCGTGCTGCCGGCGGGCCGCACGTCGTTGGCCATGAAGCCCTCGGTCGGAGCCGCGAAGCGGAACGGGAACGGGTCGTCCTCCGCGATGCGCAGCGACAATCGGGTCCGGCCGCGACGGCGCGCGAAGTCCCAGACGAAGTAACGGTCGCTCTCGGGGTCGCGGAGCGCGAGCGTCGCGCGTTGGGCCTGGAAGTAGTCGAGGGCGCGTCGCACCAGCCGGCTCAAGGCGCGGCCCGGGGGCTGCTTGCGCCGGAACGCCGCCGGCAGCTCGAGCATGAAGCCGAGTTTCCGTTTCGCGCGCCGCTCGTGCTCGCCGAGGTAGCCGATCAGGTAGCCGATGACGAGGAGGTAGATCGGGCGGAACAGGTGGATGCTGCGGAACACGGCGCCGTGGAAGTCGATTGCCCGCCCCGCGACGATGAGGCCCGGGTAGAACGCCGCGAGCAGCACCGTGACGGCGAGCGTCGCGGCGAGCCCCCAGCGGACGCTGACGCTCAGGATCACGAAGACGTGGAGCGCGAAGAACGGGCTCGTCCCGCCCTCCGTGAAGAGCGCGATGAGACTCACCCAGAGGACGTCGACGGCCGTCGAGAAGACGCCGACGCGCTGCGCGGAGACGTAGGCGCCACGCACCAGGAAGAAGAGAAGCGCGCTGTACACGACGTACGCCCCGAGCACGACGTCGGCGAAATTCGGCTTGAACGACGGTTGCTGCGGGTCGATGGTGACCACCGCGAGCGTGTAGATGGTCAGCAGCAGCCGGCAGAACGCGATGATCTTCTCGGTGCGCGAGAAGGCCTCGAGCGGCGCGGCGCGCAGGCCGTGGCGGCGTGCGCCAAAGGGGAGATGTAGTGAGACGGAACGCATGGGTCCGGCCCGCGTTCTCCCGAGCAACGTATGTGCCATCCTCCTGCGCGTCCCGCATGCAGCTCCGCGAGATGTTGCCTGGCAAAACCGCACGAACCGGAGAAACGGCAAGCCCGCTGTGCCGATCGTGCAAGCGCGCGCATTTCATTGACTTTTCTGCAAGCCGGCCCTATCGTACGAGTGTGACCGAGAGCGCGACAGCCGAGCACGCCACATCCCTCACGCTCACCTCCCGTGCGGTGGAGCAGGTGAAGCAGCTTCGTGCCCGCGAAGGCCTCCCCGAGACGCGCGCACTTCGCGTCTCGGTGGTCGGCGGTGGCTGCTCGGGCTTCAGCTACCAGCTCGACTTCGACGACGCTCCGCGCGACGACGACCGCGTCCTCGAGTACGACGGCGTGCGTGTGCTCGTCGACCCGACGAGCGCCGAGTACCTGGCGGAAACCGAGATCGATTTCGTGAGCAGTCTGCACGGTGGCGGGTTCAAGTTCACGAACCCCAAGGCGAGCCACACGTGCGGATGCGGCTCGTCGTTCGCCGTCTGAGCGCCGCGCGGTGACCGTCGCCGCGGGCGTCGTGTACGAGCACGTCGCCTTCGACCTCGACGGGACGCTCGTCGACTCGCGCGCCGACCTCGCGGGCGCGGTGAATCACGTGCTGCGCACGCTCGGGTTGAGCGAGCGGCCCCCCGAGACGCTGTATGGCTATGTCGGGGAGGGCGCGCGGATGCTCGTCGAGCGGTCACTCGGTGCCGCGCACGTCGATCGGCTGGACGTGGCCCTGGCGCTCTTCATGGAGCGCTATGCGGCCCACCTCCTCGACGCGACACGGCCATACCCCGGCATCGTGGAGGTGCTCGCGGCGCTCGAGGCGCGGGGGGTCGCCGCGTCGGTCCTCTCGAACAAGCCCGAGGCGATGAGCCGGACGATCCTCGAGGGTCTCGGCCTCGCGCACCACTTCGTCGGGATCGTCGGCGGCAACTCGCTACCGTCGCGGAAGCCGGATCCCGCGGGGCTCGATCACCTGCGCGCTCTCACGACGACGCCGCGCGAGCGAACGCTGCTGGTCGGCGACTCGCGCATCGACGTGCTCACCGCGCGCGCGGCGAACGTGGCGTTCTGCGGCGTCGCGTGGGGTCTCAGCCCCGAGACGCTCGCGGCCGCGCAGCCGGGACGCATCATCGAGCACCCGGCCGAGCTCATCGGCGTCGTCGAGAAGGGGTGAACCGGGCGGCCGTCACGCGAGGCGCGGCACCTCCGGCGGCGGCAGCTGCCCGTACAGGCGGGCATAGGACCGCGCCGCGCGATGCCACGAGAAGTCCTGCGCCATCCCGTTCCGCATCAACCGCTGCCACGCGGCGGGATCGGCGTGGAGGCGCAGCGCGCGTCGCACCGCCGCCACGAAGGCCTCGGTGCCGTACGGGGCGAACTTGAAGCCCGTTCCGGTGCCGGCGGCGGGGTCGAACTCGACGACGGTGTCCTCGAGCCCGCCGGTCGCATGCACGAGCGGCACGGTTCCGTAGCGGAGGCTGTAGAGCTGGTTCAATCCGCAGGGCTCGAAGCGCGAGGGCATGAGGAAGATGTCGCCTCCCGCCTCGATCCGGTGTGCCAGGGATTCGTTGAACTCGATTCGGAGCGCGAGCCGTCCGGGGCTGCGCGCGGCGATCTGGCGGAGCGCCGTCTCGTAGGTCGGGTCGCCGGAGCCGAGGATCGCGAGCTGGACGGCGGTCGTCGCGAGGAGCTCGGGGAGCGTTGCGGTCAACAGGTCGAATCCCTTCTGCTCCGCGAGCCGGGACACGATGGCGAGGAGCGGGAGGTCGGCCCGCACCGGAAGTCCGAGCTCGGCCTGGAGCGCCGCCTTGCAGCGTGCCTTGCCGCGCAGGTCGCTTGCGTCGTAGCGCGCGGCGAGATTCGGGTCGGACGCGGGGTTCCACGCCGCGTAGTCGACGCCGTTCAGGATGCCGACCAGATGCTCGCTCCGCGTGCGGAGGACGCCGTCGAGACCCTCACCGAACTCCGGCGTCTGGATCTCCTCGGCATAGCGTGGGCTCACGGTGGTGATCCGGTCGGCGAAGAGCAGTCCCGCTTTCAGGTAGTTCACCTGTCCGTAGAACTCGAGCCACGAGGGCGCGAAGTACCGCACGTCGAGGTTGAGCAGCGGCCAGACGTCAAATGGGAAGCGGCCTTGATAGGCGAGGTTGTGCACCGTGAGGACCGTACGCACGGTCGCCAGCTCCGGATAGAGCGCTGCGGTACCGCGCAGGAAGGCCGCCGCGAGCGACGTCTGCCAGTCGTGCAGGTGCAGGACGTCGGGTGGCGGTTCGAGCCGTCGTAGCCACTCGAGCGCGGCGCGGCAGAAGAAGGCGAACCGCTCGGCGTTGTCGGGGTACTCACCGCCCGGCGGCCCGTACAGCGCCTCGCGGTCGAAGTAGCGGTCGGCGCGGATGGCGACCGTCGGGACGCTGGCCTCCGGAATCGCGACGACGGCGGCCGCTTCCATGCGGCTCGCGACGGGCGCGTGCAGGCGAAGCGGCGTGCCGGTCGCGTCGAGCCGCCGGAGGATGCCGCGGTAGGCCGGGAGGCACACCGTCACGTCGACTCCCGCCGCCGCCAGCGCCGGCGGTAACGCCGCGAGCACGTCGCCGAGGCCGCCCGTCTTCGCGAGCGGGTGCGCCTCCGACGCGAGCATGACGACGCGCATCACTCGGGCGTGTCGCGAAGGAAGCGCGCGGCGTCCTCGGGCGGGACGGGGTTCAAGGGCAGGCCGCCCGCCCAGGCGCTCTCGGCATGCGGCAGCACCGGCATGATCTCGACGTGCCAGTGATAGGAGGGACTCTCGGCCTCGCGGAACGGCGCGCTGTGGACGACCAGCCTGAACGACGGATCGCCGATCGCGCGGTCGAGACGGCGCAGCACCGCGCGCAGGACGGCTGCGAGGTCCCGCTGCTCCGCGTCGGTCGTGTGTTCGAAGCCGGCGGCGTGGCGGCGCGGGAGGAGCCAGGTCTCGAACGGATAGCGGGCCGCGAATGGCGCGAACGCCAGCACGTGCTCGGTCTCCACGACGAGACGCGTCCCGTTGTCGACCTCCTGGCCGAGGATGTCGCAGAACAGGCACCGCTCGCGGTAGTCGTGGTACGCGCGGGCCTGGTCGAGCTCCTCGAGCACCTCGCGCGGCACCACCGGCGCCGCCAGCAGCTGCGCGTGCGGATGCGCGAGTCGGCCCAACGCGTCTGCCGCATGCCGCTTGAACAACAGCGCGGCGCGGAGGCGCGTGTCGCGCTTCAGCGCCACCAGGCGGTCCCGGAAGGCGCGCACCACGTCCTCCACGGCCGCCGGTGCGAGGTCGGCGAGCTTCGCGTGGTGGTCGGCCGACTCGACGAGCACCTCGTCGGCGCCGATGCCGTTCATGAGATCGTAGAGGCCTTCCCCGCGCCGCTCGAGCGTGCCGTCGACGCGCAGCGCGGGGAACCGGTTCGGGACGACGCGGACGCGCCAGCCGGGCGAATTGGGCGGCGCGTCGGCGCGCTCCCGGTAGGCGAGCAGCTCCGGCGGTGTCTCCGCCTCGTGGCCGCCGCAGAGCATGCACGAGCCGTCGGACCGCGGGGGACGGGCGACCGAGAAGTCCGTCGGCCGGCGAACGCGCTCGGTCGCGATCACCACCCACCGACCGGCGATCGGGTCCTTGCGCAGCTCGGGCAGGAGGCTCAGGCCCTCGCGATGTGCTGCTCGCGCCCGACGCCCGCACGCTCCTCGACGGAGGACGGCGGGCGCTGGCTCGCCGGGCGCTCGAGCGCCTCGTCGAGCACCTCGTCCATCGTCTCGACGAAGCGGAACTGGAGCGAGCGGCGCACGTCTTCCGGGATGTCCTCGAGGTCCGTCTCGTTGCGGCGCGGCAGGATCACGGTTTCCACTCCGGCACGCTTGGCCGCCAGCACCTTCTCCTTGATGCCGCCGACCGGCAGCACCTTGCCGCGGAGCGTGATCTCTCCCGTCATGGCGACGTTCGGCCGAACCGGACGGCCGGTCAGCAGGGAGGCGAGCGAGGTGGCGATGGTGACGCCCGCCGACGGCCCGTCCTTGGGAATCGCGCCCGCGGGTACATGGACGTGCAGGTCGGCGTTCTCGTAGAACTCGGGCGCGACGCCGAGACGGTCGGCGCGCGACCGGATGTAGCTGAGCGCCGCCTGCGCCGACTCCTTCATGACGTCGCCGAGGCTGCCCGTGAGCGTGAGGCTCTTCTTCCCCGCCATGCGCGTCGACTCGATGAAGAGGATGTCGCCGCCGTTCGGCGTCCAGGCGAGGCCGACGGCTACCCCGGGATCCTCCGTCCGCTCCGCCATCTCGGAGAAGAAGCGCTCCGCCCCGAGGTACTCGCGGACCTTGTCGGCGGTGCACACGACGGGCTCGGTCCGCCCCTCGGTGATGGCGCGCGCCACCTTCCGGCAGACCCGCCCGATCTCTCGCTCCAAGTTGCGGAGCCCCGCCTCGCGCGTGTAGCCGCGGATGATCCTCGTCAGCGCCTCGTCCTCGAAGCGCAGGTTGTCGGGCGTGAGCCCGTTCTCGCGCAGCTGCTTCGGGATCAGGTGGCGGCGGGCGATCTCGAGCTTCTCCTCCTCGGTGTAGCCGGCGAGCTCGATGACCTCCATGCGATCGCGGAGCGGCGGGGGGATCGTGTCGAGGACGTTCGCCGTGGTGACGAACATCACCTTCGAGAGGTCGAAGGGGACGTCGAGGTAGTGGTCCATGAAGGTGTTGTTCTGCTCGGGGTCGAGCACCTCGAGCAGCGCCGACGCCGGGTCGCCGCGGAAGTCCATGCCGAGCTTGTCGATCTCGTCCAGCATGAAGAGGGGGTTGTTGGAGCCGCCGTTGCGGAGGTTCTGGACGATGCGGCCGGGGAGGGCGCCGATGTACGTCCGGCGATGCCCGCGGATCTCGGCCTCGTCCCGGATACCGCCGAGCGAGATGCGCACGAACTTCCGTCCGATCGCGCGCGCGATCGACCGGCCGAGCGACGTCTTGCCGACGCCGGGCGGACCGACGAAGCAGAGGATCGGCCCCTTCGGATCCTTACGGAGTCGCCGGACCGCGAGGTACTCGAGGATGCGATCCTTGATGCGCTCGAGGTCGAAGTGGTCCTCGTCGAGCACCTGCCGTGCATGATGCAGGTCGAGGTTGTCGTCCGTGGAGACGGCCCACGGCAGCGACACGAGCCACTCGAGGTACGTGCGCACGACGGTGTGCTCGGCGGACTCCGGCGGGATGAGCCGCAGGCGCTCGAGCTCGTGGTCGGCGGCCTTCCGCGCCTCGGGCGGCATGTTGGCCTCCTCGATGCGCCGGCGGAGCTCCTCGATCTCGGCCGTCTTGCCGTCGCCCTCGCCGAGCTCCTTCTGGATCGCCTTCATCTGCTGCCGGAGGTAGAACTCCTTCTGGTTCTTGTTGAGCTCGGATTGCACCTGCGATTGGATCTTGTGCCCGAGCTCGAGCAGCTCGATCTCGCGGCCGAGGATGGTGGAGAGCTTCTCGAGCCGGTCCTGGACGTCGAGGGTCGACAGCAGGTCCTGCTTCTCCTCGAGCGAGATGTTCAGGTTGGAGGCAATGAGGTCCGAGGCCTTGCCCGGATCCTTGATGTTCATCACCACCACCTGCAGCTCGTCCGGCAGGTAGGGGATCATCGAGACGAACTTGGCGAACTGGTTCACCATGTGAACCTGCATTGCCTCGACGTCCTTCGAGGGCTCGTAGGTGTCCTGCAGGTGGCGCACCTTCGCCTTGAAGTACGGTTCCCGCTGCGTGTAGCCGGTCACCTCGATGCGCTTGAGCCCCTGGACCAGGATGCGGACGCTCCCGTCGGGGTACTTGAGCATCTTCAGGATGCGTCCCGCGGTGCCCCGCGAGTAGAGCCCTTCGGGGTCGGGGTGCTCGTCCTCCGGGTTCTTCTGCGAGAAGAGGCCGAGCATCCGGTCGCCGGCCAGCGCCTCCTCCACGAGCCGCAGCGAGGCGCCCCGCGAGATCAGCAGGGGGACGATGGCCGACGGGAAAATGACGACCCCGCGCAGCGGCAGGATCGACAGCTCGGCCGGGACGGCGACGCAGCTGATGTCTTCGTCGAAGCCGTAGAAGCGCTGCGGCGCCTCCTCGCGCATGGGGTCGTCCGCCATCGGCCTACGCCTCCCAGGGAGACAAGAAATCTTCTAGCCGTGGGTCGACGGGAACCTCCAACCGCCGCAGCTTCTCCGCGCCTGGCTTCGTCATGTACGCGGCGTGCACGCCAACTCGTATCTAACGCACGGGTCCAGGACGCACAAGGGTCTCGTCGCGCGACGCTGCCCTCGACAGCCTCGGAGTGAGCCGCTAGCATCCGCTCCGCGTGCAGTCGCGGAGGCTCTTTCGTGTCGACGAGGCGAACGCCGTCGTGCCGCGGCTCACGCTCTGGATCGAGCGCCTCCAGCGTGGCGCTTTGCGGCTCGAGGAGGAGATGCGGCTGCTCGCGGGCGCGCGTGGTGTTGCCCTCGACGCGATCGCGACCGACGATCTGCTCCGTGAACGTCCGGCTGCGCGCGTCCTCGTCGAAGAGCTCGACGCCATCGTGCGCGAGATCGAGGAAAGCGGCGCGCACCTGAAGGACGTCCGCCTGGGGCTCGTCGATTTCCCTTCCGAGCGCGACGGCCAGACCATCTACCTCTGCTGGCAGTTCGGCGAGCCCGAGGTGGCGTTCTGGCACGGCCTGCAGGACGGCTTCGCCGGTCGTCAGCCTCTGCCTGGGTCGCCACGAGCCCGCACCCTCCAGTGATCGGCCTCGTCCGCTTCCTGTATCTGCTCGCCGTCGGGCTGTGGATCGGCGAGATCGCGGCGTTCTCCTTCCTGGTCGCGCCCGCCGTGTTTCGCGTGCTCGATTCGGCCGCCGCCGGCGACGTGGTCGGGGCCATCTTTCCGCGCTACTACCTGCTTGGCGCGGTGGCCGGCGCGACCGCGTGCGGATTGGGGCTCGTGCTGGCGAACGCCTCGGGCCATCCGCGGT
This sequence comes from Deltaproteobacteria bacterium, assembly GCA_005879585.1. Classification (GTDB taxonomy): domain Bacteria; phylum Desulfobacterota; class Binatia; order DP-6; family DP-6; genus DP-3. The sequence goes on from VBKG01000305.1 coordinate 11,703, forward strand.
GGTGGCTCGCCGCGGTCGCCGTGCTCGGCGTCGGTCTCGCCGCGACGGTCTGGGCCGGCATGGTCGTGCAGCCGCGGGCGCGGAGCCTGCGGGTCGCCATGCAGGCGGCTGGCCCGGAATCGCCGGCGGCCGCCGAGTTCCGCCGTCTCCACGGCCGCGCGGTCGCGCTGAATGGCGCCGCGCTGCTTGCCGGGCTCGTCGGCCTCGGGCTATCGGCGGGCGCGCTCCGCCAATAGCCGCCATGGCGTACCGCGGCGTGCTCCTCGATCTCTTCGGCACTCTGGTGCACTTCGACGCGCGCCGGCTCCCGGAGCTCCCGGTCGGCGACGAGCGCGTGCGGACGACCGTCGGGGCGCTCGGGCCGCTGCTCGCAGAATGGGTGCCCGGTGTGACGCCGGAGGCGTTCTGGCCGGTGCTGCTGGCGGTCAGCGAGGAGATGGCGCGGGCGCGCGCCGAGCAGCTGCTCGAGCTCCCGTCGCGCGAGCGCTTCCGGCGGGCGCTCGAGCGCGTCGGATGCGCGGAGGCGAGCGTCGGGGAAGCGGCCGTGAGCCTTTCGCGCGCGCACATGGCGGCCGTCGTCGCCGCCACCGTGTTTCCCGCCGAGCACGCCGCGCTGCTCGTCGCGCTTCGCCGGTCGTATCGGCTCGGGGTCGTCAGCAACTTCGACGACACCGGCGCGGCCTACGACATCCTTGCCCGCCATGGCGTGCTGCCGCTGCTCGATACCGTCGTCGTGTCCGAGGCCCTCGGTCTCCGGAAGCCCCATCCGGCGCTGGTGCGCACGGGGCTCCGCGGGCTCGGCCTTCCGCCGCACGAGGCGCTGTTCGTCGGCGACACGTTTGCGGACGACGTCGGCGCCGCCACGGCTGCGGGCATGGACGCGGCGTGGATCGACGCCCGCGGTGCGGGCGTCCCCGATGGGACCCCGGCGCCGCGCTACGTCCTTCGGGCGCTCGCCGATCTCCGCGGCATCCTCGAATGCGGGTGAGACCACGGTCGCCGCAGATCAGCGTCGCCGGCGGTGGCACCTGCAGCGCGCGGACCGCGCGGCTGGCGGAGGCGGTCGGCCGGGAGATCGCCGCGGCGGGCGCGATCCTCGTCTGCGGCGGGCAGGGCGGGGTGATGGAGGCCGCGGCTCGCGGGGCGGCCGCGGCCGGCGGCACGATCGTCGGACTGCTGCCGACGTATCGTCACGCCGACGGCAACGCACACCTCACGATCCGCCTACCGACGGGCCTCGGTCACGCGCGCAACGTGCTCGTCGCCGCGGCGGGCGACGCGGTCGTCGCGCTGCCGGGTCTCCACGGTACGCTCGCCGAGGTGGCGCTGGCCCGCGTGCTCCAGCGCCCCGTCGTCGTGCTGGGCGCGTGGCGCGACGTGCCGGGCGTCACCCGAGCGTCCACGCCGCGCGCTGCGGTTGCCCATGCGCTCCGTCTTGCGCGACGGGCGATGCAGCGTCGCGGCCGGCCGCGCAACCGCCGACCGCCGCCGCGCCGCCCCGCCCCGTGACGCCTCGGCCAGCGCTCCGGCGAGCCCCATGGGGGTACACGGGTTGCTAGTCAGCCGCCGGCGCGCTTCGACTGCGGCGACGGCACGGGGACGGACCGTCGATACGGGACCGGGATGTACTGCACCGACGGGCGCCCCGTCGACGCCTGCGGGAAGAGCCGCATGTAGTCGTAGATCTCCCGCGGCATGTCGGTGTTGATCGGGAGACCGAGCTGCGTGAGCGTCTCGACGTTGAGCGGATGATCGTGCGTCCACTGGCCCTGCGTGAACGTGTCCGCCAGCGCCGCGGCCTTCTCGGGGCCGAACCGGTCGGACAGGACCGCGGCCACGCACTCGCGCAGCTGGAACATGGCTTTCCGCGCGATGTCTTCGAGGATCAGCGTCTCGTCGTCGATCTTCTGCTCGTGCTCCGTCTTCCAGGCGACGGCGCGGACGATCGAGGCCGCAGGGTGGTTGCCGAGCTGCGGGTCGAGCGAGCCGAGGACCGCGTTCGGATCCATGACGATCTCGTCGGCGGCGAGCGCGATGAGCGTGCCGCCGCTCATCGCGTAGTGCGGCACGAAGACGGTGACCTTGGCGCGTCGGCGGCAGATCGCGTGCGCGATCTGCTCGGCGGCGAGCGCGAGCCCGCCCGGCGTGTGCAGCACGATGTCGATCGGCACATCCTCGGCCGTGAGCCGGAGTGCGCGCAGCAGCTCCTCGCTGTCCTGGATGTCGATGTAGCGGATCAGCGGAAAGCCGAGCAGGCTCATCGTCTCCTGGCGATGGATGAGCGCGATCACGCGGCTGCCGCGACGGCGTTCCCAGCTGCGCAGGAAGCGGACGCGTTGCAGGTCGAGGAGCCGGCGCTGCACCATGGGCGCGACCGCCGTGACCAGGAACAGGAACCAGAGGAGGTCGCTCGCGTGCAAGCGCGACGCCTACAGGCGGCGTGGCGACGGCGTGCCGGTGCTGCCGCGCTTCAGACGCTTGCGCAGCAGCGGGATGGCGTTGATCTTGAGCGGCCGGAGCAGGTCCCAGTAAATGCCACGTGGCCGTGGGTGCGCCGGGCGCGTGGCGATGACCTCGCTCGGGGTCACGAGGAAGTCGACCGGCACGTCGTGCGGCAGCATCGTGACCCGCTCCGCCACGATCTGCACCGGATGGACCGTCGTGAGAATCGGCGTCGACTCGCGGACCTTGCCTTCCTCGCGCAGGAGGCCGTACTCGAGATCGCAATAGCCGCCGCCCTTGCCGAGCCGCGCTCCGTCGCGCCCGACCCCGACCGAGCCGCACACCACGAGGTCGACGGGCCGCATCTCGCGCGGCGAGACGGCACGTCCGTACCGACATGCCCCCGCGATGCTCCCGGCCAGCATCGCCTTCTTGCCGAGACGCTGCGGATCGATCTCGATGAAGCACTTCTCCGTCCGGAGCCGCGGCACCGCCATATAGATGATCTTGCCCTCGGCGAGTGCCAGCCGCCGTACGGCGAGCTGCGGGGCGTCGGGGTTGATCTTCACGACGAGCGCGCGACGCCACACGGCCATCTCGCGCAGGAGGTGCGCCGCTTGCTCGGCGCCGACGAAGTTGGGAACGCGGCCGTACGCGCCGGGGAACCGCGCCGCACCCTCGCGTTGAATCGTCAGCCAAACCTTTTGGCGGATCTCCGCCTTCGTCATCGCGAGTCGGCGCGCGTGCACACATCAACCGGCGTGCACGTGCTCATCGGTACTACAGGGTTCTGGCCGAGTCAATTCAGAATTCCCCGCGAGCCGCCGCGCGAAGACCAGAAAGCCGGTGTGCGCGACCATGCGATGCGCGGGACGGATGCTGCGGTCGTGGACATGCCAGAAGCGGGCCAGCGTCTCGAGCGTCTCGACCGCGCCGAAGCAGCCGGCGCGCAGCGCGTCGACGAGCTGCTTCACCTGCAGCACGGTCGGCAGGAACGCCGTGAGGACACCACCGGCTCGGAGCGTCCGGGCCACCACGTCGAGTAGCCGCCACGGCTCCGCGAGGTCGACGATCAGCCGATCGACGTCACGTTCGTCGAGACCTTCGAACGCGTCCGCGACGCGCAGCGTCCAGTTGTCGGCTGCGCCGTGGTAGCGGGCGACGTTCTCGCGCGCCAGCGTCGCGAAGTCGTCGCGGGCCTCGTACGAGGTGAGCCGTCCGGTCGGGCCGACGGCGCGGAGGAGCGCCAGCGTCAGCGCTCCAGGCCCGGTACCGACCTCCACCACGTGCATGCCCGGGCCGATGTCGCCCCAGAGGAGGATCGGCCCCGCGTCCTTCGGATAGATCGGCTCGGCGCGCCGGGGCAGGCTCGGAATGAGCTGGGCGTAGGTCGGTCGCACGACGAGCAGGCGCTCGCCGCCCGCGGTCTCCACCCGGGACCCTTCCGGGAGGCCGATGACGGCGTCGCACGGGACCGCCTGCCCCCGGACCGAGATGCGGCCGCCGCGCCGGAGGATGCGGAGGTACGAGCGCTCCTTGCGGTCGATGAAGACGACGGGGTCCTGATCGCGAAGCACGCTGCGCTCGCCGGGCGGCGCGGTCGGCGTCACGCAGGCAGCGCGGAGGACGTGCGGGCGCGCCGGTTCTCGACCTCGCGCACCAGGCTGCAGAAGGAGCAGAGCACGCCATATGCGGGCATCCCGCAGCCCGCGCACTCCATCGGCTCGCGCTGCTCGACCGCCGCGAAGGCCGGCTGGGCGGAGCGCAGGAACTCCTTCACGAAGGCGAGCTTCGTGCCGGGGCTGGCGACCTCGAGGCGGTCGAGGGCGCCCTTGTAGAGGAGCTGCGTGGCACCCGCGGCGTTCGGACACTCGTCGACGATGTAATCGATGCCGCGCATGAACGCGTAGACCGCCGTCTCGTATTCGCTCGTCAGGTAGAGCGGCTTCACCTTGCGGACGAACTTCGGGTGCGACGGTGGCAGCACCGGCCGCTGGCGCGCCAGGTGGTCCTTCTGCCAGCGCAGCACGTTGCCGAGGAGCCGCGCCGCCTCGTCGTCGAGGTTGTGCCCGGTGGCGAGCACGTCGAAGCCGCCCGCGAATGCCGCGGCGTCGAAGTAGTGGCGCTTCATGGTGCCGCACGCCGCGCACGGCGCGCGCCGCGTCGCCGCCGCGACGCCGGGCACGGCGAGCTGCTCGTCCTCGAGCTTCACGACCCGTAGCGGGAGTCCGCGTGCGGCGGCGAACTGCTCGACCTTCTCCCGCGAGCGGTCGGAGTACTCGCCGATGCCGAGCCCGAGGTAGAGCCCCGTCGTGTCGTGACCGAGGTCGGCGAGCATGTCCCACAGCGCGAGGCTGTCCTTGCCGCCCGAGACCGCGACCAGGATCCGCTCGCCGGCGACGAGCATACGCTGCGCGTCGATCGCGCGCTCCACCTGCCGGCGGAAGAAGAACAGGTAGCAGGGCCGGCAGAAGGCGGTGTTGTGCGCGCGGAGCTGGACCTCGGCCCGCGCACCGCACCGCCGGCACTTCATCAGGCGCCCCCGGAGATGACCGCGCGGATCTCGATCTCGTCGCTCTCGTCGACGACGTCGCCTTCCGTCAACAGGAGCTCGCCGCGGATTACCATGGCGGTCCCGGGCAGGATGCCGAGCTCGGCGAGCAGCGCTCCGACCCGGCGTGGGCCGCGGAGCTCGACGGTCCGACGCTGCGGGCGCAGATGGACGCGCATGGCGCGAAAGATCGACGCTAGCACGCGAGTTTTGGCGCCTCAAGGTGACGCCATCATCTTGACAGGGCTGTGGCGCACTCATATACGGGGGAGCCGAGCCCGGCGCGGGGAGCTTGCCGCGGCCTGGAGCCCCCAGCCAGAGGCGCGCCGGCGGACATGGCGGAGAAGAAGGCGAAGACCGCGGAGAAGGGCGGCGAGGCGGCACACAGCCGCCGCTGTCCACGCTGTGGCGCCGAGACGCGCGTCGTCCAGTTCGCCGGCTTCGGGCCGCGCGGCTTCTTCTGGGTGTGCGAGAAGAGCTGCGGCTACAGCGAGCGGACGCGCTGACGGAGGGTTTTGGACGGATGGCACGGGCGCGGAAGACCGAGAAGGCAGCCGGCAGCAGCACCAAGAGCAAGGGGTTCAACCTCCTCGAGGACGAGGAACAGCACGGCGACGACGGGCAGGAAGACCTCCCGAAGGACGAAGCGGGCCGGCGCAAGATCAAGCGGCAGTACGAGGAGCTGCTGGGCATCCGCGTCGAGAAGCTGAAGGGGCGGATCCTCAACCGCGAGCGCATCAACAAGACGATCGAGGGCATCTATTTCATCTGCGCCTCGTGCCGGAAGGTGTGTCACAACATCGACGACGGTCTCGTCGAGGATCCGAACAACGTGAACAACCTCTGCTCCGCGTGCGCCAGCGCCAAGGAGCCACGCGGCGGCAAGGGTAGCGGCAAGGCTGCCGCCGCCTGAACCTCAGCGCGTCGCGAGACGCGCGAGCTCCGCGGGAAGCTCGCTCGTGATCACCACGGGCTCGCCCGTCACCGGATGCGGAAAGCGAAGCGCGACCGCATGCAACGCATGGCGTCCCCGCGGTAGACCGGCCGGCGGCCCGCCGTAAAGCTCGTCGCCGACCACCGGGTGGCCGCCGAGCGCGAGGTGCACCCGCACCTGATGCGTGACCCCGGTGCGCATGATCGCCTCGACGAGTGCATGCGGCCCCGCGTGCCCGGCGACGCGCAGCTCCGTCGACGCGGGCCACGTCCGTTGCCCCGGCGACCCCGCGACCATGCGACGGCGGTCGTGCGGGTCGTGTGCGAGCGGCACGTCCACCCGCCAGTGGGCCGCTGGCGGTCGTCCCGCCACCAGCGCGAGATAGCGCTTCTCGACCGCGCGCGTGCGGAGCGCCTCGCGGAGATGCCGGTACGCCTCCGGCGTCCTCGCGACCAGGAGCAGACCCGACGTGCCGGTGTCGAGGCGATGGACGAGCCCGGGCGCGAGGGGATCGCCGACGCCGGCGGTCTCCGGATAGCGCGCGAGCACGAATGCCGCGACCGTGCCCCGCTCGCGCGGGTCGAGCGCGTGCGCCGGCATGCCGCCGGGCTTGTCGAGCACGACGAGGTGCTCGTCTTCGTGGACAATCGGCACGTCGAGCGCGGGCTCCGGTGCAGGACGGGGCTCGAGCGCCGGGACGGTGACGACGGCACCGGCAGGGACGCGCGCCCCTTTCGCCGCGCGGTGGCCGTCGATGCGCACGAGGCCTTCCGCGATCAGCGACCGCACCAGGCGTCGGGACAGTCCGGGCAGGGCGGTGCGCACCACCGCGTCGAGCCGCCCACCGACGGTGACCGCGACCGATCGCTCGGCGGGGCGCCCGCGATCGGTCACGAGATCCGGCGCGCCGGCTCCGCCTCCGCGGCGAGGTTTTCCCGCACGAGCTCGTAGATGCGGCGCGAGAAAAGCAGCGACATGTGCCCGAGGCCGCGGACCTCGATGTTGAACGCGCCGGGGCAGTATGCGCTCGACGGCGGCACGACGAGCGCGTCGTCGCGCGAGTAGATGGACACGATCTCGGTCCGGGAACCCGGCGCCGTGACGCGGCGGAGACAGGCAGATCCCGGCCGCATCTGGCCGAGCATCGCGTCCAGGCGTAGCCGCCGGAACACCTCCGTTCCCTGATGCGGGGTGCCGAGCGTGATGATCCGCCGGATGCCGGCGGCGCCGGCACAGAGCGCCGCGCGCGCCACGAGCCCCCCCATGCTGTGCGCGACGATGTCCACCTCCGACGCGCCGGTCTCGCGCCGGACGCGTGCGATCCGCGCCGCGAGTCGCGCGCCGCTGCGCTCGATGTCGCCGGCGAAGGGCACGTGTCCGACCTCGTACAGATGGGTCCAGCCGTCGCGCCGGAGCCGGCGCCCGAGCCAGAGGAAATTCGCGGCGTGTTGCAGGTAGCCGTGGAGGAGCACGACAGGCGGGCGGTGCCGCCGCGGGTCGAAGGGACGCGCGTGCCGGCGGCGGAAGGCGAGCGGTGTCATCCAGCCGAGCACGGTCGTCGCCATGCATTCGAATCCGAAGGCCCGGATGCGCGCCGGCCACGTCGTCGGCTCGTCGTCGTCGCCGCATTCGGCGGGACGCCGGCGACGATCGGCGGCAGCGGCCGCATAGGCGGCGAGGTTGAACGCGAGCGCACCGGCCGCGATCGGCAGCGCGATCCCGACGACAACCTTGAGCACGACCACGCGGCGACGACAACGCGGCTGGCTCGGCGTGTCAAGTGCAAGCTTGCTTTTCCCGCAAACGCTGCCTAATCACAGGACGCCGGGCCGCTCCCGGCCCACACTCCTGTGCCACGCCCCCTGCGCTACGCGGTCGTCCTGGCCGGAGGCTCCGGGTCGCGCTTCTGGCCGCGCAGTCGCGTGCGCATGCCGAAGCAGCTGCTCCCGATCGTCAGTGCCCGGACGATGCTCCAGGACACCGTCGCACGCGTTGCCCCCATCGTCCCACGAAAGCGGATCCGCGTCGTGACCGCGCGCGACCACGCACGCGCGGTGCGCGCCCAGCTGCCGGCGCTCGGCCGTCGGCAGGTGCTCGTCGAGCCGGAAGGCCGCAACACCGCGGCGGCCATCGCGCTCGCCACCCTCGACTTGATGCGCGACCGGGACGACGCGGTGATCGCGGTGCTGCCCGCCGATCACGCGATCGACGACGGTCCCCGCTTTCGCGCCGACCTCCGGCTGGCCCTCGACGTCGCCGAGCGGACCGACGCGCTCGTCACCCTGGGGCTGCGGCCGACGCGTCCGGAGACCGGCTACGGCTACATCCGACCCGGCGGCGCGGTGCGCGGGACGTCCGGCCGGGTCGCGTGGGTCGAGGCGTTCATCGAGAAACCGGCCCCGCGGCGCGCCGCCGCGTTGCTCGCCAGGGGACGCGTGCTCTGGAACAGCGGTATCTTCGCGTGGCGTGCCTCGGCCATCCTCGGCGCGCTGCGCGCCCATCTGCCGGCTCTGGTCGCCGCGCTCGAGCGGGCGCTCGACCGGCGCGACCCCGCCGCGCTGGCCGCCGCGTACCGCCGGCTCCGTCCGGTGTCCATCGACACCGGCGTCCTCGAGCGCGCCGCCCGCGTGGCGGTCGTGCGGGCCCGGTTCGCGTGGGCCGACGTGGGCAGCTGGGCCGCGCTCGAAGGGTTCTGGCGCACGGGGAGCAACGGTCACAACGCGATCCGTGGCCGCGCGTTGCCGATCGACAGCCGGGGGTGCGTGGTCGACAGCCCGCGGCGTCTGATCGCGCTCGTCGGGGTGGACGATCTCGTGGTCGTCGACTCGCCCGACGCGCTCCTCGTGTGCCACAAGGATCGCGCGCAGGACGTCCGCCTCGTGGTTCACGAGCTGCGCCGGCGCGGCCTCGAGAGGTATCTCTGATGGTCGAGCGGCCCGATCCGGCCGTCGAGCCGGTCCCGGAGCGGCGCGACGACGGCGTCGTCCCGGAGCAGCGCTCGACGATGCTCGAGCGCTTCGGCCTTCTCGCCCGGTTGCTCGTACGGCTGATCTTCAGCCGTGTCCGGCTGCGGCCCGAGGCCGTCGAGCACCTCCGCCAGCTCGCCCGTCAGGGCACGATCGTCTACGTGATGCGCTACCGCTCCACCCTCGACTATGTGCTCGTGAACGCTGTCCTGCTGCGCGAGGGGTTGCCGCTCGCGCGCTTCGCTCCCGGGGTCTCGACGGTACGCTTCCGGCCGCTCGGCGACCTGCTGCGGTGGACGTTCCGCTTCCGCAAGCGTGCGCGTGCCGCAGCACACGCGGCGTGCGCGGGGCTGGTCGCGGCGCGGACGCCGGTCCTCCTCTTCATGCGCAGCCAGGCCGTGGCGGGCCGGCGCCGCCGCGCCCTCGCCGCGGCACGGCTCGGGCCGGAGTATCTGCGCGACATCGTCCGTGCCGCGCAGGCCAACACGGTCCCGGTCTTCCTCGTGCCGGTGGCGATCTTCCGCGGCAAGGGATTTCGCCGGAAGGAGTCGCGCTTCACGACGCTCCTCTACAGCGTGCAGGAGGCGCCCGGCGAGGCCAAGCGCTTCTTCACCTACCTCTGGAACGCCGAGGAGACCCAGCTGACGCTCGGTCGCGAGATCGCCCTCGGACGCTTCGTCGACGAGTACCGCCGCGAAGGCGAGGAGCGCATCGTGCGGCGGCTCGCGCGGGCGCTCCAGATCTTCCTCTATCGCGAGGAGCGGGTGGTGTGGGGGCCGGCGCTGCTCCCGCGCCGGATCGTCCGCGATCGGGTGCTGCGCGATGCGGAGCTCAAGCTGCTCATCCGGCGGCTCGCCGCCGAGCGCGGCGTGCCGAAGCGGCGGGTGTGGAAGGAGGCGCGGGGGTACTTCGGAGAGATGGCCGCCAACTTTAACAGCCTCTACTTCAGCATCCTCGAGCTGCTCTTCAACAGCGTATCGCCGAAACTCTTCTCGGGCCTCGAGACCATCGGCCTCGACAAGGTGGTGGACTGCGTCAAGCAACACCCCGTGGTGCTCGTGCCGTGCCACCGCAGCCACTTCGACTACCTGATCCTCTCCTACATCTTTCACACCAATTATCTGTCGCCGCCGCACATCGCGGCCGGCATCAATCTGAGCTTCTGGCCGATGGGGCCGCTCTTCCGCGGTGCCGGCGCGTTCTTCATCCGGCGCACGTTCGAGAACAACGAGCTCTACAAGATGGTGTTCCGGAAGTACCTCACGTTCCTCATCCGCGAGGGGTACACGCAGGAGTTCTTCATCGAGGGCGGGCGGACGCGGACGGGCAAGATGCTGACCCCGAAGCTCGGCATGCTCTCGGCCATCGTGAACGCCTTTCTCCAGGGGGTGCGCCGCGACCTCTACCTGGTCCCGATCTCGATCCACTACGGCCGCGTCCCGGAGGAGGAGGCGTACAAGAGCGAGATCACCGGCGGCGCCAAGGAGAAGGAGAGCCTCTGGGCGCTGCTGCGCGCGCGCGGCGTGCTCAAGCGGCGCTACGGCACCACGTACGTGAGCTTCGCGGACCCGATCTCGCTCGACCAGGAGCTCGGCTCGCTCCGCGAGCGCTTCCGTGCCGGCATCGGCCACGCCGAGGTCGAGGACGAGAAGCGGCGTTTCATCCGCCGGCTCGGGTTCCGGCTCCTGCGCGAGGTGAACCACGCCGCCGTGGCCGGCGCGACCGCGGTGAGCGCGAGCGCGCTGCTCGGCGCCCCGCAGGCGGCGTGTCGTCTCGCCGACTTCCTCACCGCCGCGCATGCGCTCGTCGGCCTGCTGCGCGCCCAGGACGTCCGCTTGACCTCGTCGCTCGAGCGGAACGAGGCGTCCAACTACCGCGAGGGGCTCGGCTGGCTCGAGATGGGCGGGCTGGCGGAACGGTTGCCCGACAGCGACGGCATCGTCATCCACGTTCCGGCCGAGAAGCGGGTGAACCTCGACTTCTACAAGAACAACACGATCCACTTCTTCCTCGTGCCGTCGCTGCTCACGCGGGCGCTGCTCGCCGAGGTGCCGCTCCCGGCGGTGCTGCCGTACGTCGCGTGGTGGCTCGACTTCTATCGCTGGGAGTTCCCGCTGCCCGAGCGCGACAAGCTGCGCGAGGACGTGACGCGCTGGCTCGACTACTACGCCGAGGCCGGTGCCCTGGCTGGCGACACCGTCGTCGGTGACCATGCGGTGATCGGCGCGACGGCCAGCCTCCTCGAGAATTTTCGCGAGGCGTACCTGGTCGCGGCGCGGACCGTCGCCGCGCAAAAGGAGTGGCCGATCGCCCAGACGGCGCTCCTGCAGCGCATGCGCCGGCAGTTCGCGACGAGCCTCCTCCTCGACGAGGTCCGCAAGCCCGAGGGCAACTCGACGGCGATCTTCGGCAACGCGCTCTCGCGGCTCGCCGAGCTCGGGCATGTGGCAACGGTGCGCCGCGGGCGGAGCGGGCGCGAGCGCTCGATCGAACCCGGCGCGGACTTCGACCGGCTGCCCGAGCTGATCCGGCGTCTCGGGACGTAGGTCGGGTGGTCGCGCAGCGCTGCACGATCGCTGCAGGCGAGCGCCGGACGGATCGCGCGCCGTTGCCGCATCGGTGGCACTGGATTTGCGGATCCGCCGGCAGTGCACCTCCGAACGGCTCTGCTCGGGCTCGTCGCCTCGGCGACGCTGGCGAGCGCCGCGCGCGCCACGGTGATGGTCGCGGCCGGCGACCCGTCGCCGCTCGGCCTGCCCTTCTCGCGCTTCTCCGACGCCGCGCTCGACGACCGCGGACGGGTCGCGTTCGTCGGCGCATCGGCCGTCCTCTTCGAGGGTCGGGCGGGGGCCGTCCATCACCTGCTCGGCGCGGGCGACCGCTCTCCCGACGGCCGCGTGATCGCCGACATCGGCCCGCCTGCCGTCGGCCACGCCGGCGTCGTCACGCGGCTCCTCTTCGCGGGCGGCGGCTCCGGGGTGTACCGGCTTCATGGGGGACAGCTCGACACGCTCGCCGTGGCGGGCGAGCCGGCGGACAGCGGCGGCCGGTTCGCCGGCTTCGGCGCCACGGTCGTCGCCAGCGGCGACAATGCATGGGCGGCGTTCTCCGCGCTCCTCGACAACGGCGTGCGCGGCATCTTCGTGAGCGATGGGACGGTCGTCCGGAAGGTGGCGGCGACGGGCGAGCTGTCGCCCTCGGGGGGCACGTTCCAGCAGCTCCGGCTCCTCGGCGTGACCAGCGACGGGCGCGCCGGCTTTCGGGCGGTGGTCGTCGCCGGTCCGGACGGGCTCTTCATGGGCGACGGGACCGTGAATGCGCCGGTCGCCATCATCGGCGATGCGAGCCCGATCGGCGGCCAGTTCGTGGCCGTCGGCGCCGGCAGCCTGAACGACGGCGGCACCTGGGTGTTCCGCGCCACGGTTTCGGGACCGCAGAGCGGCGTGTTCCGTGCCGACACGTCGGGGGGACGGCGGACGCTCGCGCCCGTCGCGCTCGAAGGCGACGCCACGCCCACCGGCGAGGTCACGTTCGGCGAGGGCAAGTTCCGCGCCTTCGCCTCGACGCTCGTCCCGGCGATCGACGCCGGGGGTACGATCGTGTTCCGCGCGACCATCGCGAACGGCCGCGTGAGCGCCGCCGTCGTGCTCGCGCGGACGGGTGAGGCGCTGCGGACGCTCGTCGGCGTTGGCCAGACGACGAGTGCCGGGCGGCTCGCGCAGCTCCGAGATCCGGTGCTCGCCGACGACGACAGCGTGGTCGTTCCGGCGACGGTCGTCGGCGGGACGTCGGGACTCTTCCGCGTGCGGCCCGCTGGCACCGTCACCGTGAGCGCGCTGGCGCAGCTCGGGCAACAGACCGACGTGGGCGGGGACTTCCGCTTCACCGACCCGGCCGTCCGTGACGACGCGGACAGCGCGGTCTTCCTCGGGCTGCGAGAGGGCGTCTTCGTCGCGAGCGCGCGGGGCCAGACGTCGATGGTGGCCATGCTCGGCGAGTCGACACCGCTCGGCGGCCGGTACGACGAGCTCGATCCCCCGGCGGCAGGACCGGGCGGGCGCGTCGTCTTCGGGGCGGCCGTCTTCGGCCCCGATCTCCGGCGCGCGCTCTTCCTGGCCGGCCCGAGCGGCGCAGTGCCGCTCGTGAAGGCCGGCGATCGGGCGCCCGGCGGCGGCTCGATCCGTGACTTCTTCGTCGGCGTGCGGGACGCGACCGCGCACGTGAGCGTTGGCCCCGGCGGCTTCGCCTTCCAGGCGGATTTGACGCACACGTCGGGACCGACCGGCCTCTTCGTGCGTCTGGGCCACCGACGCATGCTCGTCGCGCGCGCCGATCAGCACGCGCCGGGGGGCGGTCACTACACGAGCTTCGGCACGCCGGCGTACCTCGGCGGCACCCGCGCGGCGTTCGTCGCCGGCCTCGGCGGGACTTCGGGCGACGTCGGCATCTTCCTGCGAAGCGGCGGGCGCACGCGCCTCCTCGCGCGGGCCGGGGAAGCGACGGGGACCCGCGTCGCCGGGAAATTCAACTCTTTCGACTCGCCGGCGGCGGGACCGCCCGGGGTCGCCTTCCGCGCGCTGGTCGACCAGCGCGGCCGTCAGGGCCTCTTCCTCGTGAACCGGCGCGCGCGCGGCGTCCTCGTCGCGACCGGCGACGCGGCGCCCGACGGCGGCCGCTTCAGCGGCTTCGACGCGACGGCCTTCGCCGGCTCGCGGCTCGTCTTTCACGCCGCCGTGGCGGGCGGTCCGCGCAGCGAAGGGATCTTTCGCGTCGCGGGCGTGCCGCAGGCGCCGCCGGTGTCCGTCGACGCGCTCGCCTCCGTCGGCGGTCCCGCACCGGACGGCGGCACCTTCGTCGCCGTCGGCGACCCCGCGGGAAACTCCGGCGGCGCCGTAGCGCTCACCGCCGACCTCTTCGGCGCATCGACCGCGCGGGCCATCGTCATCCTGCCCTGAGACGACGTCGTCCGCGTGGGTGACGGGCGAAGACGCGGCGTGGCCGCGCCTTCCTCATTTGACACTCCCCCACCGAAGCCAGTACTCAGCACACCTCGAGACGCCCACGATGCCCGACGACCACGAGCAGACCGTGGTCAGGCGGAAGAAGCTGCAAGCGCTGCGGGCGCGGGGAGTGAACCCGTACCCGAACGACTTCCGTCCCGACCACAGCGCGGGCGAGATCCACGCCCGGTGTGACGGACTCGGGGAAGCGGAGCTGGCCGCCGCCGCGCCGGCGCGGGTGGCCGGGCGCATCGTCGGGCTCCGTGACTTTGGCAAGGCGGGGTTCGTGCACTTCCAGGACCGAACAGGGCGCCTCCAGGTGCACGCGCGGCGGGACCGCCTGAGCGAGGCCGACTTCGACCTCTACCGGACGCTCGACGTCGGCGACGTCGCGGGGTTCGGAGGGCAGCCGTTCCGCACCCGGACCGGCGAGCTCACGATCGAGGCGAACTCCGTCCGGCTGCTCGCCAAGGCGCTCCGGCCGCTGCCCGAGAAGTGGCACGGCCTCCACGACGTCGAGACGCGCTACCGCCAGCGATACGTCGACCTCGTCGTCAACCCCGACGTCCGTCGCATCTTCCGGATGCGTGCGGCGGTCATCACCGGCCTCCGCCGGTTCCTCACCGCCCGCGACTACGTCGAGGTCGAGACGCCGATGATGCAGCCGATCCCCGGCGGCGCCGCTGCGCGGCCGTTCGTCACGCATCACAATGCCCTCGACGTCGACCTCTACCTGCGGATCGCCCCCGAGCTCTATCTGAAGCGGCTCGTCGTCGGGGGCCTCGAGCGGGTCTTCGAGCTGTCGCGCGTGTTCCGCAACGAGGGGCTCTCGACCCGCCACAACCCCGAGTTCACCATGCTCGAGTTCTACCAGGCCTATGCGACCGACGAGGACCTGATGGTCCTCACCGAAGAGATGCTTTCGTCGCTTGCGCGCGACGTGACCGGGCAGACGGCCGTCGAGTACGGCGGCCACACGATCGAGCTGGCACCGCCCTGGCCGCGACGTCCGATGATCGAGCTCGTGGCGGAAAAAGCGGACGTCCCTGCCGACCGGCTGCTCGACCGCGACGCGGTCGCGGCGGTGGCGTCCCGCCGCGGGATTGCCGTCGGTCCGGACGCCTCGGCGGGGCACCTCCTCGGGGCGCTCTTCGAAGCGCTCGTCGAGCCGACGCTCGTCCAGCCCACTTTCGTCACCCGCTTCCCGGTGGAACTCTCGCCGCTCGCCCGTCGCAACGACGGCGACCCCCGATTCGTCGACCGCTTCGAGCTGATCGTCGCCGGCCACGAGATCGCGAACGCGTTCTCCGAGCTGAACGATCCCGACGACCAGCGCGGGCGCTTCGAGGAGCAGCGGCGGGCGCGGGCGGCCGGCGACCTCGAGGCGCAGCCGATGGACGAGGACTACCTGCGTGCGCTCGAGTACGGTCTCCCGCCGACGGCCGGCGAAGGCATCGGCGTCGACCGCCTGGTCATGCTCCTCACCGGTGCGACGTCGATTCGCGAGGTGATCCTCTTCCCGCAGCTCCGGCCGGAGTCGCCCGCGTGACCGGGCCGTGGGAGCTCTTCGTCGGCCTGCGCTACCTGCGCGCCCGCCGCCGCGGAGCGCCCCTCTCGCTCATCTCCGCGATCTCGCTCCTCGGCGTCACGATCGGCGTCGCGACGCTCAACATCGTGCTCGCGGTCATGACCGGCTTCGAGCAGGACCTGCGCGACAAGATCCTCGGCTTCAATCCGCACATCGTGGTGGTCAGCTACAGCGGCCCGATCGAGGGGCAGGGGCGGCTGGTCGAGCGCGTGCGGGCGGTCGACGGCGTCGTCGCGGCGGCGCCGTTCGTCTACGGCCAGGCGATGCTCACCGTCGGACGGAACGTGTCGGGCGTCGTGGTGCGCGGCATCGACCCGTCGGCCGTCGGGGCCGTGGTCGACGTCGAGCGCCACATCGAGCAAGGGAGCCTCGCGGGTCTCGCGACCCCGCACCGCGTGACGCTGCCGCCGGAGGAGGGCGGAGGGACGGTCGAGCTCTCGGGGCTCCTCGTCGGCCGCGAGCTCGGGCGGCAGCTCGGCGTCGCCCCGGGCGACGTCGTGAGCGTCGTCTCGCCGCTCGGGACGCCGGGGCCCGCCGGCATGGTCCCTCGCGTGAAACGCTTCGTCGTGGCCGGCCTCTTCGATTCCGGCCTCTACGACTACGACACGACGCTCACCTACATGGCGGTGCCCGACGCGCAGCGGTTCTTCGACCTGCACGACGGCATCACCGGCATCGAGGTGCGCGTCCGGGACATCTACGGGGCGCGCGGGGTCGCGCGGGCGATCGAGGGCGCGCTCGGCGGCTTTCCTTACCGCGCGCGCGACTGGATGGAGGTGAACCGCAATCTCTTCTCCGCGCTCAAGCTCGAGAAGGTGGTGTACGGCATCGTGCTCTGCCTGATCGTCGTCGTGGCGGCCTTCAACATCCTCGCGAGCCTCACGATGGTCGTGAAGGAGAAGCGTCGCGACATCGCGATCCTCAAGTCGATGGGCGGCGCGAGCGGCTCGATCGCCCGGATCTTCATCCTGAACGGCGCCGTGATCGGCGTCGCGGGCACCGTGCTCGGCAACCTTCTCGGCCTCGGCGGCTGCTGGCTCCTCGCGCACTACCGTTTCGTCGAGCTGCCGAAAGACGTCTTTCTGGTGACCACGCTCCCGGTCCGCATGGACCCGATCAACTTCCTCGTCGTCGCCACCGTCTCGGTCGCGATCTGCGTCGTCGCGGCGCTCTCACCCGCGCGGCGCGCGGCGAGCCTGGTCCCGGTCGAAGTGATCCGCTATGAATAGCGCCCGATGCCTCTCGTCCAGGCGATCGAGCTGGAAAAGCGCTACGTGGACGGGCCGGCAGTGGTGTCGGTGCTCGAGGGCCTCGACCTCGACATCGAGCCCGGTGCGCGGATCGCCATCGTCGGCGAGTCCGGCGTCGGTAAGAGCACGCTGCTCCACCTCCTCGGGGCGCTCGACCGCCCGACCGCCGGCCGCATCCTCTTCGACGGCGACGACGTGTTCGCGCGCCGCGAGCCGGACCTCGCCGGCTTTCGCAATCGCGAGGTCGGGTTCGTCTTCCAGTTCCATCATCTGCTGCCGGACTTCACTGCGCTCGAAAACGTCATGCTGCCGGCGCTGATCGCGGGCGAGGCCTTCCGCGAGGCGAGCAGCCGCGCCACCGCGCTGCTCGAGCGGGTCGGCCTGCAGGCGCGTCTCGCCCACCGCCCCGGCCAGCTCTCCGGCGGCGAGCAGCAGCGGGTCGCGGTGGCCCGCGCCCTCGTGCGCCGGCCGCGTCTCCTGCTCGCCGACGAGCCCACCGGGAACCTCGACCCGGCGACGGGCGAGGGCGTCCAGCAGCTCCTGATGGAGCTCAACCGCGAGCACGGGTCGGCGCTCGTGGTCGCGACACACAACGCGCGGCTCGCCGCGGCCATGGGGCGGACGCTCCGGCTCGCTGCGGGGCGGCTCCGCGAAGAGCGCCCATCGCCGCTCGCGCGCGTAGGCGGTGCGGCCGGAGCCGTGTCGTGAGCCGGCCGCTCGACGCGGCGCTGGCCGTGGCGATCGGGCTCGCGGCCGCCACAGCACCGCTCTTCGCGCAGGGCGAGCCGTCGATCACCCGCGTCGCGATCGAGGGAAACGTCCGCGTCGAGGAGGACGCGATCCGGGTCCACCTGCGCACGCAGACGGGACAGCCCTTCGAGCGCGACACGCTCGATCGCGACATCCGCGCGGTCTACGCCATGGGCTTCTTCGACCAGGTCGACGCCGACGTGAGCCCCGCCGGCGAGAACCACGTCGCCGTCACGTTCCGCGTGAAGGAGCGCGCGCTGGTCCGCACCGTCAAGGTCGAGGGAACGAAGAAGCTGAAGCGCGAGGAGGTCGAGGGCGCGCTCAAGGTCCGCCCGCACACGATCCTCGATCCGGAGAAGGCGCGCCAGGGCATCGAGGCCGCCAAGAAGCTCTACGTCGACAAGGGCTACCTCGACGCCGAGATCGCGTACCGGACGGCCCCGGTCGGCGAGAACGAGGTCGACCTCTTCTATACGGTGAAGGAGGAGTCGCCGGTTCGCGTGACGGAGGTCGCCTTCGAGGGCAACCGGGCGTTCTCGGGCCGGAAGCTCCGGCGCGTCATGCAGACGCGCAAGAAGTGGCTCCTCTCGATCATCACCGGCGCGGGCATCCTCAACAAGGACGTGCTCCGCACCGACATGGAACGGCTCACCGCCTTCTACTACGACCACGGCTACATCACGGTGAAGGTCGACGAGCCGCGCGTCGAGCGGCGCGACGACGGTCTCCACGTCACCGTCAAGATCGAGGAGGGCGATCAGTACCGCGTGGCCGACGTGACGATCGTCGGCTCCAACGTCCCCCCGGACACGACGCGCCTGCGGCGCGACCTCGCCACGACGCCGGGCGACGTCTTCAAGGCGAGCGCGCTCCGCGAGGACGTGCAGAAGCTGACCGAGCGCCTCTCCGACGACGGCTACGCCTTCGCAACGGTCGATCCCGACACCGAGATGCACCCCGAGCAGAAGACGGTCGACATCGCCTTCCAGGTCGATCGCGGCCGCCAGGTCACGGTCGAGCGGATCGAGGTCACCGGCAACACGAAGACGCGCGACCAGGTGCTGCGTCGCGAGATGCGCCTCCAGGAGCAGGAGCTCTTCTCGGCCACCAAGCTCCGCAAGAGCCGCGAGGCGCTCCAGCGCCTCGGCTTCTTCAAGGAGGTGAACATCACCACCCGCCGGACCGGCGCCGACGACCGCATGAACGTCGTCGTCGACGTGAAGGAGGGGCAGACGGGCGCCTTCAGCGCCGGCGCGGGGTTCAGCTCCGCCGATTCGCTGCTCTTCAACCTCCGCATCCAGGAGAACAACCTCTTCGGGCGCGGCCAGCGCCTCGTGCTGAACGGCGACGTCGGCTCGCTCCGCCGCAACATCATCCTCTCGTTCACCGAGCCGTACTTCCGCGAGACGCCGCTCACCGTCGGCGCCAGCGCCTTCAGCTGGCGGCTCCAGTTCGACGAGTTCGCACGCGGCGGCACGGGCATCGGCACCCAGCTGACGTACCCGGTCACGGCATGGGGCTACACCTCGCTCTGGGGCCTGCCGCTCGAGGAGGTGCGCGTCGGCGCCGACTACCGGCTCGAGCAGGCCGACATCAACAACCTCGGGTTCGGCGCGACGCGCTCGATCCGCGCCGAGGAGGGGACGAGCCTGATCAGCAGCGTCACGCCCCACGTGTCGCGCAACACCCTGAACCACGCCTTCGACCCGACCGCCGGCTCCTTCCAGGAGGTCTCCCTCGAGGCCGCGGGACTCGGCGGGGAGCGGTTCACGAAGATCGAGGGACGCCAGCGCTGGTACTACACGTTCCTCCGCTCGAAGTCCCTCGGCGACTTCACGTACTCGCTGGGCAGCACGGTGGGCTACGGGTTCGGTAGCGGCGGCCTCACCGGCACCGACCTGCCGCTCTTCGAGCGCTACTTCCCCGGCGGGATCAGCTCCATCCGCGGCTACAAGAGCCGTACGCTGGGTCCGCGCGAGGAGCGCAAGGACTTCTTCGGGAACGTGATCTCGACCACTCCGATCGGCGGCAGCGAGGAGGTCGTGCTGAACAACGAGATGATCTTCCCGCTCGTGCAGGGCATCGGTCTCAAGGGCGTGTTCTTCGTCGACGCCGGCAACGCCTACGGCGCGGACGAGGGCATCTCGCTCAGCAACACCCGCTTCTCGGCGGGCGCTGGCGTCCGCTGGCTGTCGCCCGTCGGCCCGCTCCGCATCGAGCTCGGGAAGCCGTTCAATACCAAGCCCCACGACCAGAAGAGCCTCGTGCTCTTCTCGTTCGGGGGGCCGTTTCAATACTAGGGAGGTTGCGTGAGCCAGATGACCCGGTGGATCGGGATGACGATGCTCCTCGCCCTCGCGGCGGCCGCGCCCGTGCGCGCGGAGCTGAAGATCGGCGTGGTGGACATGCAGCGGGCCCTCAACGACTGCGACGCGGGCAAGAAGGCGCGCGATCAGGTGAAGGCGAAGTTCGAGAAGGCGCAGGACCAGCTGAAGCGGCAGCGCGAGGACCTCGATCGCCTGCGCGGGGACTATGACAAGAAGGCGGTGGTGCTGAAGGAGGAAGAGCGGCGGAACCTCGAGAAGGACCTCGAGAACCGCAGCCTCGAGTTCAAGCGCAAGTACGAGGACTTCCAGCGCGATCTCAAGCGCACGGATTCCGAGCTGACCGCGGGGATCGTCGACGAGCTCTACGGCCTCGTGCGCGACTACGGCGAGAAGCACGGCTACTCGTTCGTGCTCGAGGCGTCGAACGGCGCGCTGCTCTACAACGACAAGGCGACCGACATCACCGACGACATCATCAAGCTCTACAACACCTCGCCGCGCCACGAGGGAGCGCGGTCCAGCAAGGTGAAGGAGTAGGGACGCATCACGTCACAGACTGAGCAGCGCGGGCCGTCGCCGGCGTTTCCTTACCCGCTGATCGACCGGGTGCTCGAGGTCGAGCCCGGGACGCGGGCCGTCGGGACGAAGCTCGTGTCGGCCAACGAGCCGTACTTCGCGGGCCATTTTCCCGGCGCGCCGGTTTTGCCCGGCGTGCTCGTCTGCGAGGCGCTCGTCCAGCTCGGCGCGCACCTGGTCGACGAGCCCGACGCGCTGCGGCTGCTTGCGGTCGAGCGCGCCCGGTTCCGGCGGCCGGTCGTGCCCGGAGACGCGTTGCGGCTCGAGGTGACGCGGCGGACCCCCGGCTCGCCGCTCCAGCTCCACGGCGTCGTGTCGGCGGGGTCCGTCGTGGTGGCCGAGGTCGACTTCGCCGCCGCGCCGTCCGCGGGGCCGACCGTCCATCCGACGGCCGTGGTCGCGCGCGGCGCCGAGCTCGAGGCGGGGGTCACGGTGGGGCCGTATGCCGTGATCGGCCCCCACGTCCGCGTCGGCGCCGGCTGCCGCATCGGGGCCCACGCCGTGGTCGACGGGCACACCACGCTCGGCGAGGCGACGCGCATCTTCTCCTTTGCGAGCGTCGGGTCGATTCCGCAGGACCTCAAGTATGCCGGTGAAGCGAGCACCCTCGAGCTCGGCGAGGCGAACATCGTGCGCGAGTTCGTCTCGATCAACCCCGGCACGGCGGCGGGCGGCATGGCGACGCGGACCGGCAAGGGGTGCGTGTTCATGGTGAACGCGCACGTCGGCCACGACTGCCGGCTCGGCGATCATGTGATCGTTTCGCCGGGCGCGGCGCTCGGCGGACACGTCACGATCGAGGACCACGCCATCATCGGCGGGCTCGTCGGCGTGCACCAGTTCGTGCGGATCGGCGAGTCGGCGCTGTGCGCCGCGGGGGCGATGGTGTCGATGGATGTCCCGCCGTTCTGCGTCGCGGCGGGTGATCGGGCGCGGCTGCGCGGCCTGAACGTCGTCGGCCTCCGCCGCCGCGGGTTCACGTCGGCCACGCTGGCAGCGCTGAAGCGGGCGTACCGGATGCTCTTCCAGGCGCCCGGGACGCGCCGGGATGCCGTCGCGCACACGCGCGAGGCCGTCGGCCACGTGCCCGAGGTGGCGCACCTGCTCGACTTCGTGTTGGCGTCGCAGCGCGGGGTGTGCCGGTAGCATGGAGCGACGCCCGAAGGCGGAACGGCTCGCCGCCGAGCGCATCGGTCTGGTCGCGGGCAGCGGGCGCTTTCCCGTGCTGTTCGCCGAGACCGCGCGGCGCCGCGGGGTCGAGGTCGTGGCGGTGGCCCACCTGGGCGAGACGGATCCGGCGCTCGAGCGCGTCGTCAGCGCCATCACGTGGATCCATCCGGGCGAGCTCGATGCGATGATCCACGCGCTGCAGACGGCCGGCATCCGCCGGACGGTCATGGTCGGCGGCATCGCCAAGCCGCGGCTCTTCCGCGAGCTCAGGCCGGACGAGCGCGCGACGCGCCTGCTGGCGCGGCTCGACAAGCTGCGCGACGACCTGGTGCTGCGCGCACTCGCGGCGGAGTTCGAGACGGAGGGGATAGCAGTGGTGGAGTCGACGCTGTATCTACAGGAGATCGTGCCCGTGGCCGGGGTCCTCGGCACCCGTGCGCCGAGCGAGGAGGAGTGGAGCGAGATCCGCTTCGGCTTCCGTGCGGCGAAGGTGATCGGGCAGTTCGACATCGGCCAGAGCGTGGTGGTGCGGAGCGGGGCGGTGATCGCGGTCGAGGGGATCGAGGGCACCGACGCGACGATCCGGCGTGCCGGGCAACTGGCGAACGGCGACATCGTCGTCGTGAAGGTGTGCAAGCCGACGCAGGACACGCGCTTCGACCTGCCGGCGGTGGGTCCGGAGACCGTGCGCACGCTCGCCGAGATGCGTGGCCGGGCGCTCGCCGTCGAGGCCGGACGGACGATCACTCTCGATCGCTCCGAGATGATCGCGCTCGCCGACGCGGCGGGCATCGCGGTCGTCGCGGTCGCGCCGGCGGAGGTCCCGACATGAGCACACCCGCGGAAACGATCCTGGCCGGCGGTCCGCGGCTCCGGACCGCAGTCATCGGGGTTGGATACCTCGGCCGGTTTCACGCGGAGAAGTACGCGGCGAATCCGGCGGCCGAGCTCGTCGCGGTCGCCGACGTCGACCCCGCGCGTGCCCGCGCCGTCGCGGCCGCGCTCGGCGTCGAGGCCGTCACCGATTACCGCGCGCTCGCCGGCCGGATCGACTGCGCGAGCGTCGCCGTCCCGACCCAGCTGCACCACGCCGTCGCGTGCGACCTGCTCGACGCCGGGGTCGACGTGCTGGTCGAGAAGCCGCTCACGACCACGGTGGACGAGGGCAAGGCGCTGCTCGAGCTCGCCGTCCGCCGCGGGCGCGTGCTGCAGGTCGGCCACCTCGAGCGCTTCAACCCGGCGATCCGCGCGCTCGACGGCATCGTCCGCGAGCCGCGCTTCATCGAGTGTCACCGCCTCGCGCCGTTCACCGAGCGCGGCACCGACGTCGACGTCGTGCTGGACCTCATGATCCACGACCTCGACGTCATCCTCAGCATGATGCCGTCGCCGCTGCGCTCGGTGGAGGCGGTCGGCGTCCCCGTCCTGACCAATTCCGTCGACATCGCCAACGCGCGGCTGCGCTTCGCCAACGGTGGCATCGCCAACGTCACCGCGAGCCGCGTGTCCCTCAAGCGCGAGCGGAAGCTCCGCATCTTCCAGCCCGACGCGTACCTTTCGGTCGACTACGGCGAACGACGGGTGCTCATCTGCCGCCGCGAGTCGGGGCCGGACGGTCTTCCTGCGCTCAGCCTCGAGGAGCGCGAGGTGCCCGAGGCCGACGCGCTCGGCAGCGAGATCGATGCGTTCCTGAGTGCGGTCCGCGATCGCGAGACTCCACCCGTGACGGGCTGGGACGGGCTCCGCGCGCTCGAGGTGGCGCACGTGATCCTCGAGAGCCTCGAGACGGAGAGCCGCGCGGCGCAGGCGCGCTCGTAGACCATGGCCGGACGTGGTGCATCCGCCGTCCCGGCGGCGCCGGCGCGGCGCGCGCGCGTGCTGCTCGTCGCGGGCGAGGCGTCGGGCGACCTGCACGGCGCGGACCTCCTCGCGGCGCTCCGCGCGCGGATGCCTGAGGTCACCGTGTTCGGGATCGGCGGCGAGCGCCTCCGCCAGGCGGGCATGGAGACCGTCGCCGATGCCGGCGACGTGGCGACGGTCGGCGTAACGGAGGTGGTCGGGCGGCTGCGGGCGTTGGTGCGCGCCTACCGCCGGCTCGTTCGCGCGCTGCGCGCCGACCCACCGGATCTGTGCGTGCTGATCGACTTCCCGGAGTTCAACCTCCGGCTCGCGCGCGCCGCCAAGCGCGCGGGCGTGCCGGTGCTCTACTACATCGGCCCCCAGGTCTGGGCGTGGCGACGCGGCCGCGTTCGCAAGGTCGCCCGCCGTGTGGACCGACTCGCCGTCGTCTTTCCCTTCGAGCCGCCGCTCTATGCCGCCCGGTTGCCGGCGGTCGAGTTCGTCGGCCATCCGCTGCTCGACCGGGTGACGGTCTCGCGCGGGCGCCGGGAGACGCTCGTCGCGCACGGCCTCGACCCCGACCGGCCGACCGTGCTCCTGCTCCCCGGCAGCCGGCCGAACGAGATCCGCTCGCTCCTCCCGGACCTCCTCGACGCCGTCCGGCGGCTCGCGGGCGCCGGCGGGTACCAGTTCCCGCTCGCGCTCGCCCACACGGTGCCGCGCGCCGAGGTGCAGGACCAGATCCGCGCCGCTGGCGTCGACGTCCCGGTGATCGAGGGCGACACGTACAACCTGATCGCGGCCGCCGACCTCGCGCTGGTGACGTCCGGAACCGCGACGCTCGAGTGTGCGCTCCTCGAGTGCCCGATGGTGATCGTCTACCGCGTCTCACCGCTGACGGCGTTCGTCGCGCGCCTCCTCGTCCGCGGCGTTCGCCACATCGGGATGCCCAACATCGTCGCGGGCCACGAGGTGGTGCCGGAGCTTCTCCAGGGCCGTGCGACGGGGGAGGGGATCGCGGCGGCGGCGCGCGGCATCCTCGAGAGCCCGGCGCGCCGCGCGGAGATCGTCGGCGAGCTGCGCGACGTGCGCCGGCGGCTCGGGCGCGGCGGCGCCGCGGGCCGGGCGGCGACCATGGCCGCCGAGCTGCTCGGCGCCGGGGACCGCGGGTGAAGCAGTATCGCCGGCTGCTCGGCTATCTGCGGCCCTACCTCTGGCCGCGCGGCGTGCTCGCGATCGCCGCGATGCTCGGCTTCAGCGGGGTCGAGAGCGCGATCCCGTTCCTCGCCAGATTCACCTTCGACCAGGTCTTCACCCAGCAGCATCGCGACGCGCTGCCGCTGGCCGTCGTCGGCGTGCTCGTGCTCGCGGTCCTGCGCGGGGGACTCGATCTCACCTCCGAGTATCTGACCGACTGGATCGGGCAGCGCGTGGTGACCGACCTGCGCGACCAGCTCACCACCCACATCCAGCGGCTGGACCTCGCCTTCTTCAACCGGCAGCGGGCCGGGCAGATCGTGTCGCGCGTGACCACGGACGTGTCGCTCGTGCGCGGCACCGTCACCGACGCGCTCACGTCGCTCTTCGAGGACATCACCCGGCTGATCGGCCTCGTGACGGTGGCGGTCTACATGGACTGGGTGCTCGCGCTCCTCGCCGTGATCCTCTTCCCCGTCGCCGGGCTGCCGCTCCGGTACTTCTCCAAGCAGCTCCGCCAGACGGGGCGCCGCATGCAGGAGGGCATCGGCCGCCTGAACGCGATGCTCCACGAGAACGTGCAGGGCAACCGCGTCGTGAAGGCGTTCGGCCAGGAGCGTTACGAGCAGGAGCGCTTCCACGAGCACAACGAGCGCCTGTTCCACCTCTACATGCATCAGAGTCTCCTGCGCGCCGTGCCGATCACCGAGCTGCTCGCCGGCATCGCCGTCGCCGGCATCATCTACTACGGCGGCGCGAGCGTCATCGCCGGCACGCGGACGCAAGGCGCCTTCATCGGGTTCGTCATCACGCTCTTCCTGCTCTACGAGCCCTTCAAGCGGCTGGTCCGCACGAACTACTCGATTCAGCAGGGGCTCGCCGGCGCCGACCGGGTCTTCGAGCTGATGGACACGCGGCCGCAGGTGGTCGATCGGCCGGCGGCGCGCGTGCTCCACGGGGTGCGTGACGGGATCGCCTTCCAGCGGGTGAGCTTCGCCTACGAGCCCGGGGAGCCCGTGCTGCGCGCGATCGACCTCCACATCCGGGTGGGCGAGGTGGTGGCGCTGGTCGGCATGAGCGGCGGCGGCAAGAGCACGCTCGCGGACCTCATCCCTCGCTTCTACGACCCGACCGAGGGGCGGATCACGGTCGACGGCGTCGACGTGCGCGATCTCACGCTCACAAGCCTCCGCGCCCACATCGCGGTGGTGACGCAGTTCACTTTCCTCTTCAACGACAGCGTCCGCGCCAACATCTCGTACGGCGATCCGCGCCGGTCGATGGACGAGATCGTCGCGGCGGCGCGGGCGGCCAACGCGCACGACTTCATCCTCGAGCTGCCGCGCGGGTACGACACGCACATCGGCGACCTCGGCGTGCGACTCTCGGGCGGGCAGCGGCAGCGGCTCGCCATCGCGCGCGCGCTGCTGAAGAACGCGCCGATCTTGATTCTCGACGAGGCCACCTCCGCGCTCGACAACGAGGCCGAGGGCCTCGTCCAGGAGGCGCTCGAGCGGCTGATGGCCAACCGCACGACGCTCGTCGTGGCGCACCGGCTCTCCACGGTCCGGCGCGCCGACCGGATCGTCGTCCTGGTGCGCGGCGAGATCGTCGAGAGCGGCACGCACGACGAGCTGCTCGCGCAAGGGGCCGAGTACCGGAAGCTCTACGAGCTCCAGTTCCGCGACCTGGAGATGCCGGAAGCCGCCGGGAACGACGAGATCATCGGCGAGGAGGGCCGGGCGCGGGCCGGCAAGGCGCGTTGAGTGCGGACGCGGCGCGTGGCGCGGCGGCGCGCGACAGCGCGACCGCGGCCGATTCGTCCTTCCGCCGGCGATGGAGCTGGCGGACGCGCGTCGTCGTCACCGTCGCCGGCTGGGCGATCGCCGTCGTGCTCCGCGTGCTCTATCGGACGCTCCGCGTGCGCTGCGTCGATCCGGCGGGGGTGATCGGCGCAATCGACCGCGGCGAGCGCGCCGTGTTCGCCTTCTGGCACGACACCATCGTCCTGCTGCCGCTCATGGTGACCACCGTCTATCCGCGCGCCCGGGTGGCCGTCATGCTCAGCTGGCACCGCGACGCCGAGATCGCGGCGCAGGCCATCCGCCGGCTTGGGATTCGCCCCGTCCGCGGCTCGTCGACGCGGGGCTGGGTCGGGGCGCTCCGAGGGTTACTCGGTGCCGATGGCCGCGGCGAGCTGATCGCCGTCGTGCCCGACGGCCCACGTGGCCCACGCCACCACGCGCAGGGCGGGGTCGTGCAGCTCGCGCGCGCGACGGGCCTGCCGATCGTGGCGATCGGCGCGGCCACCCGCCCCGTCCGCCGGCTCGGCAGCTGGGACCGACTGCAGCTGCCGCTGCCGTTCGGGCGGGTGGCG
>VBKG01000038.1 GCA_005879585.1 Deltaproteobacteria bacterium
GGACGAGATACGTCGACCTCACCAGGCCGCGACACCTCTGCGCCCCGGTCAGCGAGAACGGCGAAGGGATCAAGAACCCCAGCGGCTACTTCTTGTGCTACCACGCGCAGCTCGGCCCTGCGGCACCGCTGGACATGCTCCGCCCGGTGCGCGGGCTCCACGTGAACAACGAGCTCGGTCCCGGGCGGCTGGATGCGGTCAGAGAGGAAGAGCTGTGCGTCCCGTCCGTGACGCCGCCGGGGCCGCGCGGCTGCTTCAGCCGGGATTCGAGCCCGACCGGCTTCGACGCCATCGTCGCCGCCGGCTTCACGGTGATCGACACGGGCACCGACCCCACGGCCGTGAACGCGCTCCCCGACGGGCGCCACGCGCTCGTCTGGCTCGGGAACTACGACAACACGACCTGCACGTGGGAGAGATCGGACGACTGGGTCGTCACGCACGTCGCACCGCTCGCCGGCAACCCCAAGGTGGCGGCGTACAACCTCGCCGACGAGCCGCGCGTCTGGGACTGTCCCTCGGCGCCCCACGACCTCGCGGCCCGCTCTGCACTCGTCAAGTCGCTCGACCCGGGCACTCCCACCTTTGCCGTCATCATGGCGCACTGGCCGGAGAACCCCTACGCGCCCTACGTCGGCACGGTCGACATCATCGGGGCCGACCGCTACCCGTGCTCGTGGGCGAAGGGGTGCGTTTTCACCGACATCGACGAGACGATCGGCCTCTTGGAAACGGCGAAGGTGCCCCGCTACTGGGCGATCGTGCAGGCCTTCGCGGACTCCTTCTACCGCTGGCCGACTGCGGAGGAACTCCACGAAGAGTTTCGACAGTGGCGCGCGTCGTCCATGGAGGGCTACATCGTCTTTTCCTGGGCTTACGGCGGCGACACCCTGGCGAACCATCCCGACCTGGTGAACGCATTGACGACAGAGAACGGCAGCTAGGACGCGCCCGATCCGCCACGACGGGACCGCCGTATTGACAGCATTGACAGCTTGAAGAGCATGCGCCTATCGACGTCGTGAGATCGCGCCTTCGTGCCTGATCATCCGAGGCACTAGGTTAGATGCCAAGCGCGGGCAGGGAGACCGTCCACGTCGAGGTGGACAGCGAGCGCAGGCTGATCAGCCGCAGCCCCGTGCTGCAGCGAGTCATCCGCCAGATCGAGCAGGTAGCGACGGCCGACGTGTCGGTCTTGATCACGGGTGAGACCGGCACCGGCAAGGAACTCGTCGCCCGGCTCGTCCACAAGCTGAGCCACCGAGCGCCCAGGGATTTCGTCGCCGTGGACTGCAACGCCGTCGCGCCCACCTTGCTCGAGAGCGAGTTCTTCGGCCACGAACGCGGTGCCTTCACCGGCGCCGACCGTCGGCGGGTGGGCGTCTTCGAGTTGGCGGACGGCGGCACCCTTTTCCTGGACGAGATCGCGAACCTGGCCCTCGAGGCCCAGGCAAAGCTCCTCCGCGTGTTGCAGGAGCGCGCGTTTCGACGAGTCGGCGGTGGCGGCCTGATCCGCAGCGACTTTCGCCTGATCACCGCCAGCAACGCCGATCTTGCCTCGCGCGTGCGAGCGGGCGCCTTCCGGGAGGACCTGCTCCATCGCCTGCAGGTGGTCGACATCCATCTACCGCCGTTGCGAGAGCGGCGGGAAGACGTCCCGCTGCTCGTGAGCTACTTCATCGACCGGAAGCGACTGCTGCTGAAGCGCCCCGGCGTATCTCGGGTCAGCCACGAGGCCTTGGACCTCCTCGTCGCCCGTGACTGGCCGGGAAACGTGCGGGAGCTCGAGAACGTCATCGAACGCGCCATCGTCGAGTGTCCTGGCGAAATGATCGAGGCCGCCCACCTCGTCCTCGGTGCGCATTCTGGCTCGGGGCAACTCCCGGCGGAGGACATGGGCCTTCCCTTCCGCGCCGCCCGGCAACGGGCCCTGGAGACGTTCGAGAGCCTCTACCTCCTCTCGCTGCTGCGCCGCTGCCAGGGGAGCATCAAGAAGGTCGCCCTGCATTCTGGAATCACCACCAAGCACGTCCGCACCCTGATGAAGCGGCGCGGGCTCTCCCGGCGGGATTTCCGGCCGCTGCGTCGGCGCTCTCCTCGGGCGCCCGTCACGAGCGGAACCCAGCAGCGCTGATCGCACCCGCGAGGTGCGTTCTGCTGCGGCGCGAGGGCGGAGATCCGCCGACAGCCCCGTCCTCGGCACGAAAGGGCACCGTGCAGGTTCCTCCTGCGCCCCACGGCGGATGGCGTCTCTCGACCGACAGCAAACCTCCGAGGTGCGCTTCGACATCGGCCGGCGCCCGCCGCACCCTACCGAGGCACGCGGCACGGCAGTTGCTGCTTCGCGAGCGCAGCCCCCGCTTCCGTCGCCGAGTCGAAGAAGAAGAGGAGCTGGAGCCGGGATGCAAGACGGTGCTGGGAATCGATGGTGAAGTGTCCGTGCCTCTACAGCACTGCGGCGCCGATCTGCCGCGCGGACATGGAGTCGATGCGCGTCCCGCCGGTCGTGCACCTGAATCGTTTCTGCCTGACCGAGCACTACCGGCGCTGCGACCTCTACCGCCGCTTCCTCGAGACGCTCGCACACGAGCCCGGACGGTGGCGCCTGCAAGGTCCCCGCAGCGGGACACCCACAGGCGATGATGCAGGCTTGCCAGACAGCATTCGGGCACGGAAACCATAGGAAATGCAAGACCCCTTGCGGGAGCGAGTCACATGAGTGGACCGTTCGGAGCAGGACGGCGACCGTCTGCGGCGATGCTCCTTCTCTGGGCGGGTCTGGCCCTGCCGCCGCCCGCGCGACCGGAGGTTGCCGCCTCCCTCCACTGCCCGACCGGGACGACGCTCGTGCGAACCCAAACCAAGGCGTGTCCCATCGAGCGCCGGCGACCGGCCGTCGTCGTACAACGCGCCTGCTGCCAGGGAAGGCACGGGAAGCTCCGCTGCGCGCACTTCCCCGACTGCCCGACTCGATCTCCCTCGTGATCCTCCGATCGACAGGCATCGCGCTCCTGATCGGGTTTGCGCTCGGCAGCGGCTGCGGCCTCGGGGCGAGACCCAAGGTCGGCACGGACCCCGGGCAGCCCGAACCCCCGTCGGCCGTCGTGGCGGGCGACGTGATGAGCTCCCGGGACCGAACCCGTCTCGAAGCGCTCGCCGCCGAACGCGCGCTCGAGCCCTCGGACGGCGGGTACCGGGTCGGACCGGACGATCTGCTCGAGATCCGCATCCCGGACGTAGTCGACGTGCAGGGCCCGTGGCCGCGGCCGGGGCTCGGCGCCACGGGGCCGGCAGCCGTGGCGGCGGCACCGGCGGTGCAGGGCGTGCGCGTGAATGCCAGCGGCTACGTGAGCCTTCCCCTGATCGGCCTGGTGCGGGCCGAGGGGTTCACCCCGACCGAGCTCGAGGCGGAAATCGCGCGGCGCCTCGTGGAGGCCGGGATCCTCCGCGCGCCGCAGGTGAGCGTGCAGATCGCGGAGTACCGCAGCCGGGTCGTCGCGGTGGTCGGCAGCGTCGAGCGCCCCGGCCTCTATCCCCTCACTCGCCCGCGGGCGACGCTCTCCGACCTCGTCTGGGCGGCCGGCGGGCCGACCAAGGAGGCCGGCAGGGTGGTCGAGTTCGTGCCCGTGGGGGGCTCGACAGCGTCCGGGCCGGGGCAGACGGCGCCGGCCGGCGCGCCGATTCGGATCGACCTCGAGGTTCTCCTCCACGCCACCGCCGACCACGCCGGGAGACTCACCCCCCCCGTGCGCCCCGGAGACGTCATCACGGTCTCCCCCGCCGGGAGCGTGCTCGTCGACGGCTGGGTGGACAAGCCGGGCTCCTATCCGGTCACCCGCGGCCTCACACTGAGCGGCGCGATCGCGGCCGCCGGCGGGAATCTCTTCCCGGCCGACCGCCACCACGCCACCGTGAAGCGCGTCCTTGGCCCCGGCGAGGAGCATTCCTTCACGGTCGACCTCGAGGCCATCGCGGAGGGCCGCTCGCCCGACCTGCCGATCACCGACGGCGACGTCGTCCGCGTCCCCACCGCGACCGCCCGCCTCCTCCCGTGGGGCGTGTGGACCGTCGCTCGTGATCTGGTGCGCGTCGGAGGCAACGTGTTGCTCTTCTAGCGGAGAGGCTATCCGTGGCCGCCGCCGATCGACCGCTGTTCCCGCTGCCCGCCGACCCGACGGGCGCGCAACCGACACCGCCGGGCGGATACCTCCACCTCCCACCGCCGATCATCGACGCGGAGTTCAGCGAGGCGCCGCGCCACCTGCGGGAGCACCTCTGGGTGCTCCACAAGTACCGCTGGCTGGCGGCCACCTGCTTCGGGCTCACGTTCGGGTTGACGGTCTTCGCCACGCTCCTCACGCCTCGCCTCTACACCGCGTCGACGCGGCTCGAGCTCGCGCGGCAGTCCCCCATCCAGCTCCGCCTCGAGGGCAATGTGCTCCGGCTCGGCGACGGCGACCTGTCCGCGAACGGCGCCGCGACCTTCCTCAGCACGCAGGTGGCGGCTCTGCAGAGCCGGGACTTGGCCGAGCGCGTCATCCGCAGCCGTGGACTCGCCGACAGCGAGGCCTTCCTCGATCCGGGCCCCCGCCGGCGCGGCCGCCTGTCGCTCAGCGGGACCACGCTCCGGCTCCTCCGGCCGCGCGGCCTCGAGACCGCGCCGGCGGGGCCCTCCGAGGACGGGAGCGCGGGTCGGGGGGCGGTCGATCCCGCCCTGATCGACCGCTACATGCGCTACCTCTCCGTCCAGGAGATCCGCGGGACCGACCTCGTGGCGGTGCGGTTCACGACGCCGAGCCCCTCCCTCTCGGCCTTCCTCGCGGCGGCCCACACGCAGGCCTATCTGGAGGCCAACGAGGAGGCGCGGCGCGCCGACGACGTCACGGCCAAGGAGTTCCTCGGTCGCCAGCTGCGCGAGTCTCGGGAGCACGCGGAGCGTGCGGAGGCGGCGCTCAGCCGCTTCGCTGCCGAGCACCCGAACGTGGCCATCAACGAAGAGCAGAAGACCGTCGCGCAAAGGATCTCGGACGTCTCGAGTCTGCTCAGCAAGGCGGAAGGCACCCGGCTCGCGCTCCACAGCCGATACGAGTTCCTGACCCGGCCGGACGGCGACGCGCTCGCTTACTTCCTCGGCCGTCCGGGCATCCAGAAGCTGCACCTGGCGATCCTCGACCTCCGCGCCCAGCGGGCGGGCCTGGGGCAGCGGCTCGGCCCGAGACACCCGCAGATCCTGGAGTTGCGCCGGCAGGAGGACGAGATCGAGCACCAGCTCCGCGCCGAGGTCGGGCAGGAAGTCGCGTCGGTCCGCAGCCGCAACGACGCCGCCCAGCTGCGCGAGGAGGAGCTGCGGCGCAAGCTCGCACACCTCGGCGCGACGGCGGTCGAGCTTCGCGACCTCGGGGCTCGCTACCAGCTGCTCAAGAGCGACGAGGAGAACGCCTACGCGCTCCATGCCTCGTTGCTCAAGCAGCAGATGGAGACGGCCGTGAACTCGGAGCTCGCCGCCTCCAACGTGCGGGTGGTCGAGCGGGCGGAGGTGCCCCTGCATGCGAGCCGGCCGAACATGCCGCTCGACCTCACGCTCGGCGTGCTCGCGGGGCTGGTGCTCGCGGTGGGAGCGGCCTTCTTCTGCGAGTACTTCGACCAGAGCGTGAAGAGCCGCCACGAGGTGGAGGGGCTGCTCCGGCTGCCGACCCTCGCCGTCATCCCCAACTTCGCGCTCGCCCGGCGCGCGACCGCGCGCGCCCTCCACGCCCGCGGGCTCCCGGCGATGGCGGACGCGAACGGCGCAGCGGCGAACGGCAGCGGCGGGGAGAACGGGGCCGGGGGCCCCAGCGACCTGGTGGTCCTCCGGGAGCCGTGGTCCCGGGTTGCCGAGGCGTTCCGCAGCTTCCGCACCGCCGTCCTCTTCTCCGTACCGGAGGCGCCGCCCAAGGTGATCCTGGTGACCAGTACCCGGGCGGCCGAGGGCAAGACGGTGGGGAGCATCAATCTTGCCACGGCACTCGCGCAGGCGGGTTCGCGAGTGCTGCTGCTCGACGCCGACTTGCGCCACCCGCGGTGCCATTGCCTACTCGGCGTCGACGCCGCCCGTGGGCTCTCGAGCTTTCTTGCAGGCAAGGTGGAGCTGGAGAGCGTGCTCCAGACCCTCGACGCGCCCCCGCTGTCCTTCATTCCGGCGGGGCCGTTGCCGGTGGCCCCGGCCGAGCTGGTGGGCTCGGCGCGCATGCGGCAGGCGCTCACGGACCTGAGGGGCCAATACGATTTCGTGATCGTCGACACGCCGCCCGTGCTCCCCGTGACGGATGCCGTGGTGCTCGCGACGAAGGCCGACGCCGTGGTGCTCGTGATGAAGGGGCATGGCACCCCGCGCGAGCTCGTGCGCCTTGCTCGCGACCGGCTGGCGCTGGCGGGCGCCCGCCTCCTCGGCGTGGTGGTGAACAACGTCGACCTCGCCTGGGGAGACCTCTATTTCTACGACGACTACTACCGCGACGACCAGACGCCGCCGGCGGAGGCACGGGCATGAGCCCCGTCGACCGTAGGGTGCTCTACACCCTGCAGGGGCTCGTGCTCGGGCTGCCGCTCTTCCTGGGCGGGCGCCAGGAGTGGGCCGTGACCGCCGCCTCGGCCGTGATTCTTCTCCTGCTCGCCGTGACGCTCCGCGAGCGCCGGCGCCGTGGCCGAGCGCCGTACCCGCCGGGGATCGCAGCGCTCGCCGGCCTGGTTGCACTCGCGCTCGCGACGACGCTGCCGCTGCCCCCGGCGGTGCTCCGCTGGATCGCGCCCGCCACGACCCGCCTCTACTCCGAGATGCTCCCCGGCTGGCCCGGCGCCGGCGGCTGGGCGCTCTGGCGGCCGCTCGCCCTCGACCCCTACGCGGCGTGGGCCGCGCTCGGCCGGTTCTCGATCGGGCTCGGAGCCTTCGCCGTCTGCGTCTCCTATCCCTGGCGCAGCGCGGACCACGAAGGAGACGCGGGTCGCGTGGTCTTCGCGCGACTCCTGCTCACGCTGATCGCCGGGGGCGTGCTCCTCGCCTGCCTAGGGCTCCTGTCGGAGCTGGCCGGCAACGGGAGGATCCTCTGGGTCACGGGCGTCGCCGCGTCGAGCGAGCGGGCGTCGGGCCCCTTCGTCAACCCGAACCACTTCGCCGCGTGGCTGGAGATGGTCATTCCCGCGACCTTCGCCTACGTCGTCGTGATCATGGAACGGGTCCGCGGCCAGCTGCGCCGGGCAGTCGATGCGGCGCGGAGGAGCGGCATGCACCCGCGGCGGGCGTGGGTGTCGGCGCTGATCGTCCACCAGCGACGTCTCTGGGCGCCGCTGGCTGCCTGCGCCGGCTTGCTCCTCATGGGGGTTGCCCACGCGGCGAGCGGCTCGCGGGGTGGAAGGGCGGCTCTGCTCGTCGGCCTCGGCGTCGCCGGCGCGGGGATGGCGTCGAGCGTGGGCCGCAGCGCTCGCAGGCGGTGGTCAGCCGCGGCCGTCGTGCTCGCCCTCGTGCTGGCGGCAGGCCTCTCGGTCGCCCTCTGGCGCGCCGCCGACGAGACCCAGCAGGGGGGCGCCGCCGAGGCCATCGACGTGAGCCTCGCGAGCCGTCTCGCCGTGAGCGCCGCAGGCTGGGCGATCGTCCGCGACCATCCGCTGTTCGGCACCGGTCTCGGCTCGTGGCTGCATGCCTTCCGTCCGTACCAGGCGCCGCCCGTCGAGGGCGGCATCTGGGATCATGCCCATAACGACTACCTCGAGCTGGCGGCCGAGGGCGGACTCGCGGCCGTCGCACTCGTGCTGCTCTTCGCGCTCGCCCTGCTGCGCGCCGCGGCGCGCCGGCCAGCGCTCGCCGAGCCCGCGGGCGCGCCGTCCCCCGACCGCGAGCGGTCCGCGCCCCACCCTGGCGGAATCGGACTCCCGGACTGGCGTGCGGCGCTTGGGCAGCCCTCCGTCCTGCGCTGGGGCCTCGTGGGCGGCGTGACGGCGATCCTCGCGCAC
The DNA here is from genome assembly GCA_005879585.1 of Deltaproteobacteria bacterium. Classification (GTDB taxonomy): domain Bacteria; phylum Desulfobacterota; class Binatia; order DP-6; family DP-6; genus DP-3. Next base: position 7,987 of record VBKG01000038.1, read on the forward strand.
AGCCTGGTCGACTTCGGGCTGCGCATGCCGGCGAACTTTCTCTCTCTCATGGTCGTCCTCGCACTCCTCGTGCTGAGCGGGGCGCCCCAGCCGGCGGGCGGCGCGCGCGCGCTCCGCTTGCTCGTGGTGCTGTTGCTGGCGGCCGCGGCGCCCCAGGTCGCCAACAGCGCGCGGATGCTGGCCGGCGCCTCGCCCCTTTCACCCCGCGACTGCCTGGAAGAGGGGGACCTCCTGCTCGCGGAGCAGGGCGACGGCGGGCAGCCGCGTGCCCTGGCGCTCATTCGCCGGGCCCTCGATCGCTCCCCCGCGAACCTCGAGGCGCACGAGGCGCTCGCCGTCGCTCTCGGGCCCAGCCCCGAGGCGGAGGAGGCATTGCGGCGTGCACTCGCGCTCAGCCCGTGGTCCGGCGAGGTCCACGACCGCCTCGGCCTTCAGCTCTGGGCGCGGGGCGCACGGGCGGAGGGCGCCGCCGAGCTCGAGGAGTCGATGTTCCGCTTCCCCTCGCTGGCGTCGCACGCCTATCTGGGCCCGGCCGGCCCGCTCGAAGCGCGCGATGCGGGGCAGCTCATCCAGGCGCTGGACGAGGGTGACGTCCTCGGCGTGCGCCTGGCGGCGCTCGACGACGAGATGGCCGCGGCGATCGGCCGCGGCCTCGACCGTGCCCTGCGCGAGCCCACGGCAGGGGAGGAGCGCGCGGCGATCGTGGAGGATCTCGCGACCCTGCTCGAGGCGCGCCGCCGCTGGAGCGAGGCGGCTCGGGCGTTGCTCGCCGAGGCGGACCACGGCGCCGGGAGTGGCCGCAGGCTGGCGCGCGCGGCGCGCGACTACCTCGAGGCGGGCGACCGCGCGGGTGCCGAGCGGTCGCTGCTGGACGCGCTGCTCCAGAGCCCGGGGCAAGGCGACCTCTACCGCACGCTCGCGGTGGACGTCTACGCCGCGCGCGGCGATTTCTCGGCGGCGGAGAGCGTCCTCCACGCCGGGGAGCAGAACGCGTTCGACATGCTGCCCGTCTACCACGGCGTGACGGAGGTGCTGGCGCGGCGCGAGTCGATGGGCACCGCCGAGGCGGCGGCCGCCCCCTTCGGCCCGCCGGCGCTGGAGGACCCGGAGGTCGTGCCATGATCGGAGGAAGCGCGGCGCCGGATATCGGGCTCGTCCGCGCCGCCGACGCCGCCTGCTGGTTCGCCGTCTGGACGCGAAGCCAGTGCGAGCCCAAGGTCGAAGAGGCCCTGCGGCGCAAGCGCCTCGAGGTCTTCCTCCCCCGGGTGCGCATCGCCAGCCGGCGGCGCGACCGCCGCCTCGTCCTCGCGCGCCCGCTCTTCCCGGGCTACGTCTTCCTGCACTTCACGCCCTCGCGCGATGCATACATCCGCGTCGCCAGCACGGAGGGCGTGGTGCGCATCCTCGGCGAGCGGTGGGATTCCCTGCACCGGATCCCCGACGAGCAGCTGGAGGCGATCCGTCGTATCGTCGCCACCGGCGACCGGGTGCGTGCGGTGCCTTGGATCAAGGCCGGTGATCGCGTCCGCATCGTCGCCGGAGCCCTCGCCGGCCTCGAGGGGTTCGTGCGCGCGTGCCACGCGGGCCGAGCGACGTTCGTCGTGAGCATCGACCTGCTGCAGCGCAGTGTGGCGGTGGAGGTGGCGTCCGAGGTGGTGGAGAAGGTGTGACGGCGCTCGGCTGAGAGGCCGGGCGGCCGTGGAAACGTCGGAATTTTCAACGCGGCGGGGAGCTTTGTGACCCGAGGGGCGAAGCGTTGCCCCGGCCCCCGCACCCCATCGAGAGAGGTTTTGCAGGTTCACCCGTGATCCGCAGCTCGTTCGCCCCATCCATGCCGGGTCCACCGGCGCCCGAGGGCGCTCGGTCGCTGCAGCGCAACGTGGCCTGGGCGCTCGTCGGCAATCTCGGCTACAGCGCCTGCCAGTGGGGCGTGCTCGCGTGCATCGCCAAGCTCGGTACCGCCGCTGACGTGGGGCTCTTCGCCCTCGGGCTCGCGCTCACGGCCCCGGTCATCACGCTCACCAACCTCAATCTGCGGCTGCTGCAGGCCACCGATGCGCGCGAGGACTACCCATTCAGCGTCTATTTCTCCGTGAAGCTCCTGGGCACCGCCCTCGGGCTCGGGGCCATCGCCGCCATGGCGCTCGGTCTCGGCTACCGCGGCGCCACCCTCTCCCTGATCCTCGCCGTCGCGCTGGCCAAGTCCTTCGAGGCGGTGAGCGAGCTCGTCTTCGGACTCCTGCAGAGGGCGGAGGACATGCGGCGGATCGCGGTCTCGATGCTCGCCAAGGGTACCGTGAGCGTGCTGGCGGTCGGGGTCGTCCTGAAGCTGACCGGGAACCTCGTGCTCGCGACCCTGGCGATGGCCGTGTGCTGGGGATGCGTGCTCGCGGCCTACGATCTGCCGGCCGCCGTCCGGCTGACGAGCATTCGACCGAGCCTGGTGCTTCGCGCGTTGGGCGGCCTCACCTGGGTCGCCCTGCCGCTCGGGTGCGTCGCGGGTCTCGGCAGCCTCACCTTCAACGTGCCGCGCTACGCCATCGAGGCCAGCATCGACCCGCCCGCGCTCGGCCACTTCACGGCGCTCGCCTACCTCTTCGTCGCGGGAAATCAACCGCTGCTCGCCTTGGGGATGGCCGTGAGCCCCCGGCTCGCGCGCCACTTCGTCACCGATCCGAGGGCTTTCCGACGCCTCACTCTGCACACGACCCTGATCGCAGGCGGTCTCGGGCTCGTGGCGGTCGCGATCTCGGCGCTCTGCGGCCGGGCTCTGCTGACCGTGGCGTACGCTCCGGAATACGCGGAGTACGCCCCGGTCCTCGTCTGGCTCGCGGTAGCAACGGGCATCGCCTTTCTCGCCACCGCCCTCAGCTATGCCGTCACCGCGGCCCGGCGCTTGCCGGAGCAGCTGCCGATTGCGCTGCTGAGCCTCGCGGTCTGCACTCTCGCGAGCTGCCTCCTGGTGCCACGCTACGGGCTGCTCGGCGCGGCCTGGGCGGTGCTCGCCACCGAAGCAACGCGGCTCACCTGCCTCGCCGTCGTGTACGGCGCGGCGACCGCGGCCCGGGCGGGACACACGTCACCCTCTCCGCGCCCGCGACCGATGACCAGGCGGCCGCCGTCCTGGCCCGCCGGTGGGCGGAAGGTGACCGCGCGCGAGGGCCCGGCTCGCCTGCTGGTAGAGATCACCGGCTGCTCCGGGAGCGGCAAGTCGACGCTGCTGAAGGAAGTCCTGCATCACTGTGCCGAGCGCGGCGTCCGGGTGGCGACCGCTCCGCAGGTCCTGCTCCGCGGGATCCCCCGGCCGATCGTCTCCGGCCGCTTCCTCCTGAACCTCGCCTTGGACCTCCGAGGTCTGCGCGAGACCGTCGTCGCCCGGCAATACTTCGAGTTCCTGGCGTTCGCGAAGTCGGTGATCCGACGCGACACCGACTGGCGCATCACCGGACTGAATGCGTACCGCAGCGTCGTGCGAAAGCTCGGCGTCCATGCGGCGCTGTCCCGGAGCCCGAGCGGCCAGCCCGTGCTCGTCGACGAAGGCACCATCCACTCCGCCCACAACATCCTGGTCCACGTCCGAAACCCGCCGCGCCCGGAGGATATCGACGCGTTCTGTCGCCTGGTTCCCATGCCGGACCTCGTCGTTCAGGTCGTGGCGCCGCTGGAGGTGGTGCTCGCCAGGACGTTCGCGCGCCGGGATCCGCCGCTGCGAGGACGAACCCGCGAGGAGACCGAACGATTCATCCGCCACAGCTACGTCCTTTGGGATCAATTGATGACGCATGAATTGCTTTCTCGAAGAACCGTTAGGGTGACCTGCGATGGCGACAGCCCAGGAACGTGCCGCGTCCCGGCCGGAGAGCTCGTGGACTTCCTCTTCGGGCCGAGTGCGAATACTTCCCGTGTTGCGTCCCGTCTTTGACGCGCTGGACGGGGCTGGCGTTCGCTATTGCCACTGGAAGAGCAACCGCAACCTGGCGAGCGCTCTTCGTGGCGATACCGACCTGGACCTCCTGGTGTATCGAGGCGACGCAGCCCGTTTCCGCTCGATCGTGGAGCGCGCGGGCTTCCGGCCCACCCGGAGCAGCGGCTATCCGTCGATCGCCAATTACTACGGCTTGGACGACGCGAGCGGCAAGCTCGTCGACCTCCACATCTACTACCGGACCATCACCGGGGCCACCATCAAGAACTACCATCTGCCGGTGGAGAGCATGTTGCTGGAAGGAGCCCGGCAGACCGAAGACGGGGTCTACCTCCCCGCCCGCAGCGCGGAGCTGGTCCTGTTCGTCATCCGCAAGACCCTCGACTCCGCGGTGCTGAGCGAAGCGCTCCGACCACGGCAATGGATGGCGACCGCGGAGGAGCTCGAGTGGCTGAGCAAAGGGGTCAGCGAGGAGGAGGTGGCGGCCCTTCTGCGCGAGCATCTGCCGACCGTCGACTTCGCCTTGTTCCGGAAGCTCCGCGATGCCATTCGCTCGGATACCTCCACGGTCCGTCGCTTCCTGCTCGGCCGCGCGCTGGCGTCGCGGCTGCGGCCGCATCTCCGCCATCGGGCCCCCCTCGCCACGGTCCTGCGGACCCGCCACCTCTGCACGACCCTCTGGCGCGCGGTGCGGCGCCAGAGGCGCGCCGAGACGCTGCTTTCCGGGGGCGCGGTCATGGGCGTGGTGGGCTCGGACGCCTCGGGAAAGTCCACGCTGGTCCGCGAGGTGAGCCGCTGGCTCGGAGAGTTCCTGTCGGTGGCAACCGTGCACGGGGGAAAGCCGCCCCCCACCGCGGTGACGCTCGCGCCGCGCGCTCTCCTGCCGCTGCTGCGGCGGCTCATGCCGAGGTATCGCCTCTCCCGGCTCGAGGCGGACGCGGAGGAAGGAAGCACGACCGGGCTCGAAACGATGCGCCGCGGGCGCCTGTTCATCCTCTACGCGCTCCGCGCCGTGATGGTCGGATACGAGCGGAAGAGGCTGCTGGTGCGCGCCCACCGCAAGGCCGCGGCCGGGATGCTCGTGATCGCCGACCGCTACCCGACCCGACAGCCCGGCGTACCGGAGGGTCCTGCCCTGCATTTCCTGCTCGAGGACGCTCATCCGCTCTACCGCTGGCTCGCGCGGATGGAGGAACGGCTCTACCGCGCCATCCCGCTGCCCGATCTGATCCTCTCCCTGAACGTCCCGCTCGAGGTGGCCGTCCAACGAAACCTGACGCGAGCCAAGCCCGGCGGGCCGGAGCCGACGGAGTACCTGCGTCGCCGCCACGCGCAGTGCGCGACGCTCGATTTCCCCGGCGTGCCGCTCTACCGAGTCCACACCGACGGGAGCCTCGATGACACCCTGCGATCGGTGAAGACGTTCATATGGAGGACGCTGTGAGTTGGACGCCGCTGCGTAGCCATGGATAGCGCCGCCCTCCTCGCCGTTGCCGTGATCGTCGGCCTCCCCGCGGTCTTCGTCGCCGCCCGGGTCTGCACGGATCCGCTCGCGGGCCTGTGCCTGTGGGTGCTCCTGCTGCCGGTCACGAAGACCATGGCGAGCCTCATGGGATATCCGTTCGGTGAGGGCCCGATCGTGCTGCAGAAGCTGACCCTCGCCGATCCGGTCCTGCTGCTCACCGCCTTCGGGGCCTGGGTCAGCGCGAGTCGGTCGGCCGGCGCGCTGCGCGACCGGCAGGGCCGCCGCATCGTCGGGCTCCTCGCCGCCTTCTGCACCGTAGGCATCCTGTCCGCGGCCCTGGGCCCGACGGGCTCGGAGTCGCTGATCGAGCTCGTCACCTACTTCTGGCTCTGCCTGTCCCTGGTCGTGATCTGCAAGTTGCTCGGCTCGCGCGAGCGAGCGCGGCGCGTCCTCTCGGCCTGGCGGTGGGCAGGCGTCGTGGCGTGCGCGGCCGGCGGCGCGGCGACCGTGCTCCTGTGGCGCGGGAGCCTCGACAACCTGCTGGTGCAGGGCGGCAGAGTCGCGGGCCTCTTCGAGGGCATCAACCAGCTCCAGTCCTTCATGATGGCCGTCATCCCCTTCCTCTGTGCCACGGCCTTCAGCTCCAGCGCCTCGCGAGGTGCGCGCGCCGTTCATGCCGCGCTCATCGTGATCGCGTTCCTGAGCGTCGTGGCGAGCGGGAGCCGGGGCGGAGTCGTCTTCGCGGGGCTGTCGATCTGGCTGATGGTCATGCTCACGTCGCCGCGCCTCTGTCTCGTCTGGACCTGCGCGGCGCTGCTCGCCGCGGGATCGGCGTTCCGGCTCTACGAGCGGCATCATGACGAGCTGCCGTACGGTGTTCGGCGGGCCGTCTCCTTCCTCGAGTCGGACTCGCACGATCTGCGGGACATGAGCCCGCGCCGGGCGGACCAGCTCCTCGCCTGGCGTACCGTCTTCGCCGAGCACCCCCTCCTCGGCGTGGGACCGGGCGGGTTCGCCGCGACCATCCCCGAGCTCGTGCCGGGCGGACTCGCACAGGAAATGCACAACTCGTATCTGGGCGTGCTCGCCGAGACCGGCGCAGTCGGCGGTCTCCTCATGTTCGGGTTGCTGGCGGCGGCGATGGCGAGGAGCGTGACGTTCCTGCGGCGCACACGGCGTGCGCGCGACCCGGAGGCCCTCATGGTCGCCCGGGCGCTGCTCGTCTCCTACCTGTCACTCCTCCTCTACGGGGTGCTGAATTACGGGCTGCGGCAACGGCACTTCTGGTTCGTCATCGCGCTGGCCGTCGCGCTGCCCCACACCTACATGAAGGCGCGTCGAGGCGCTCGCGTCGATGAGCGCGGGACGTCGCTCGCGTACGGCACCGTCCTATGTGCGCAATCGCAGGGCTGATCAGCGTCGGCACCGACCCCGTCGACCCCGGACTCGTCCGCCGGATGACCGCCGCGCTCGCCCACCGCGGCCCGGACGGTGAGGGGTGGTGGGCCGACGGGGAGGTCGCGCTCGGGCATCGCCGGCTCGCCATCATCGACGTGGAGGGCGGCGCGCAGCCGCTCGAGAACGAGACCGGCTCCGTGCGGGTCGTGTGCAACGGCGAGATCTACAACTATCGCGAGCTCCGTGCGGCCCTCGAGGCGCGTGGCCATCGGTTCCGCACGGCGAGCGACTGCGAGACGATCGTCCACCTCTACGAGGAGCACGGGCCCGACGCCGTGGCGCAGCTACACGGAATGTTCGCGCTCGCCATCTGGGACCGCACGCTCAAGCGCCTCGTGCTCGCCCGCGACCGACTGGGCATCAAGCCGCTCTTCTATAGCGGCGTGGGCCCCCGGGGGTTCGGCTTCGCATCGGAGATCAAGGCGCTCCTCGCCGCACGCCTCTCGCGGCGCGAGGTCGACCCGGACGCGCTGCTGCAGTACCTGAGCTGCGGGTACGTCCCCGGGACGGAGACGATCTACCGCGACGTGCATCGCGTCGCTCCCGGAGAGCTCCTCGTCCTCGACCCCGGTGGCCTGCGTCGGCGGCCGTACTGGACCCTGCTGCCAGGAGAGCCACTGCGCTCGAAGGCGACGGCCGAGGAGGAGCTCCGCGCGCTCCTCACGGCCGCCGTGCGTGAGCATCTGGTGTCGGACGTTCCGGTCGGCGCGTTCCTGAGCGGCGGCATCGATTCCTCGGTGGTCAGCATCCTGGCCGCCGCCTCGACCGCCCCGCTACGCACCTTCTCGGTCACCTTCCCCGAGGATCCGATCTTCGACGAGGCGCGCTTCAGCCGGCAGGTGGCGCGACGGATCGGCAGCGTCCACACCGAGATTCCCTTGACGCGGGCCCAGATCCTCTCGGCGGTGCCGCCGGCCCTCGACCACCTCGACGAGCCCTTTGCCGACCCCTCGCTCGTGCCGTCTTTCGAGATAGCCCGCGAGGCGCGCCGGCACGTCAAGGTGGTGCTCTCCGGCGACGGGGCCGACGAGCTCTTCGCGGGCTACGGGAAGCACCTGGGCGAGGCGTACGCCGCGTGGGCTCCACGTCCTCTCGTCTGGCTGCTCGGCCGGGCGGCGTCGGTCGCGCCTGCCGGTCGAGGGAATCGCTTCGAGGAGACCGTCCGGAAGCTCAGGCGGCTGGCCGACGGCGGCGGCATCGCCGACACGGGGCGGCGGTACGCACGCTGGGCGAAGGTGTGCGGGGAAGCCGAGGTGCGCGCGCTGGTCCCGGACGTCACCCCGGGCCGCACCGCCACCGACCTGTTCGCGGCCGAAGCCCTGCGCTTCGCCACGGTCGACCACGGCGAGCGGATCAACCGGATGCTCTACACGGACTGCCGGCTCGGGCTCCCGGGAGACATGCTCGCCAAGGTCGACATGGCGAGCATGGCCAACGCCCTCGAGGTTCGCGTTCCGTTCCTGGATCATCGGGTCGTCGAATACGCCTTCCGGGTTCCGGGTCGGTGGAAGATCGGCGCACTGCGCGGCAAGCGCATTCTTCGCCAGACGTTCCGGGACGTGCTCCCCCCCGCAATCGTCCGCCGGAGCAAGCGCGGCTTCGAGCCCCCGGTCGGTGAGTGGTTCCGCCGCGACCTCCGGGACCTCTTCCATGACGTCATCGGCACGGGGAGCCGCTTCCTGCCGTGCGTGCGGCGGGACGCCGTCGAGGCGCTCTACACGCAGCACGTGACCCGCCGGGCCGATCGCTCGAAGGAGCTCTGGGCCGTGTTCGCGCTGCACTGGTGGGCCACCAGGAACGGCGTGGGCCTGTGATGCGGCCACGCTCCGCCATGTCGACCACCTTCCGCATCGTCGACGTGATCAACACGGCCGCCTCGGCCAAGGAGATCCTCCTCGATCGAGCACTTCACTTTCATCATCCGCCTGCGGTCGAGAACTGGATCGTCTGCAGCGCCGGCGACCACGTGGACCAGATCCGGCGCGCCGGCATTCCCGTCGCCGTCATCGACACGCCTCGCGGGCTCGACCCCGCGGCGCTGGCGCAAGCGACCTGGCGTCTGGCGCGATTCTTCCGGCGCTGCAAGCCGGACCTCGTCCACACGCACAGCTCCGTCCCCGGCGTGGTGGGTCGACTCGCCGCGCGGGCCGCCGGCGTGCCGATCGTCGTCCACACGGTACACGGATTCCACTTCCACCGGGGCTCGCGGCTGCCGTCGCGGGTGCTCTCGTGGGCCGCGGAGCGGACTCTGGCGCTCTTCACCGACGTGCTCCTCACCCAGAACCGCGAGGACCTGCGGGTGGTCCGCCGGTGGCGCGGGGTCCCGGCACGCTGCATCGGCAACGGCATCGACACCGAACGATACGCCCGCGCCGCGCACCCGCACTCAGGCCCGGGACGCGTGGTCGCCTGCATCGCGCGCTTCGAACCCGTGAAGAACCATCACGACCTGCTGCACGTCTTCGCGCGGGTCCACGCCGCGTGCCCGCAGGCCCGGCTGCGCCTGATCGGCGACGGCCCGCTCCGCCCGGCGTGCGAGCGCCTCGCCGCGGACCTCGGCATCGCCGCCGCCATGGAATTCACGGGCTACCGCGAGGACGTCGACCGGCTACTGGCGGACGTCGACGTGGCCGCGCTCCTCTCCTGGAAGGAGGGCCTCCCGCGCGGCCTCCTCGAGCCCATGGCGGCGGGCATCCCCGTCGTCGCCTGGC
>VBKG01000039.1 GCA_005879585.1 Deltaproteobacteria bacterium
GAGCCGCGGCGTCAAGATAATTTTTCAGGGGAGCCTTACTTTGCTTGATGCTTGCAGCTCTGCAATATGGCAGCGCTGCAATCCCGCATACCGAGTGCTTAGGGAAGAGGCGAAATCTAAACACCTCCCGAACGGGAGAGACCGTCTCAGACCGAGCTCGCCCCGGGCGACGCCCCGTCTCGTCGAACCCGGTTCCCCTTCACGACGCGGGCCCGCGCCGCGCGGGGGGCCGGGGGAACGTCAGACTGAACGTCCGACTTCGGACGTCAACTTCCACCGCCGCATGCCCGAGACGCCTGACGAAGCCCGATATGGAGCACCCGCGGCAGGCGATTCGCCCAGCTTCGCGAGGGCAGCCCCCAACTCCGCGTGGAAAAGATCAGGAACTGCTGGCCGGTTGGCCGTCCACCACGCTTGGATTGCCCGAACGTCACAACCTCTATGTCCCGCCATCCTCCACGCTCCTGATCAAGACGATCGTGACCATCGAGGGCGTGGCCCGGTCGCTGAACCCGGACCTGAATCTCGTCGCGGCGGCGGTCCCGATCGTGCTGCGCGCGATGAGCCGGAGGTGGCTGACGTGGAGGTTCTGGAGAGAGCGGGCGCTGGTCGGGTCCTGATCGAACCGTTACCGCTGCCCCGCCTCACTGCCGCGCGAAGCGGATCTCGGTGTCGCTCGCCCCGTCGATGGAGCGGGTCCAGGCGGCATTCGCGCGCCCGGCGCGGTCGAGCGTCACGGACTGGAAGTCGAGCAGCTCGCGATCCCCGTCGCAGCCCGTGCCCTCCGTGCAGATCGGCCCGCTCTTCACCGGGACGGGGTCGATGATGGCGAGAGCCGTGAAGCTGCCGCCGCCGTCGGTGCTCTCGAGGTAGGTCTCGAACCACTGGCTCTTCTCGGCGACGGTGTCCGGAGTGCCGGGGGCGTCGGTATGGTAGAGCGTGACCGACACCTTGTCACCGCCGGCCGCTACCCACGGGTAGACCGACGTGCCTGAACCAACGAGGGTCGCCGGCACGTTCCAGCTGGCTCCCCAGTTGCTGGACCGCGCGTACCGGACTCGGGACGACGCCGAGCCGAAGACCTCGAGCCACACGGCGTGCAAGGTGTTGTTGCCGGCGGAGGCCACGACCGGGAACGCATGGGTGGTATCGGCGGAGCTCGGCGGCGAGACCGGCACGTTCGTGAAGGTGGCGGCGCCGTCCAGGGAGCGTGCGAAGTTGATCCCTCCGGTGGAGGTGAAGTAGATGAGGCCGACGCGATCGCCGGAGCCGAGCGGCGCCGTGCCCGGCTCGGCGATGAGGGTGCCCGGCGGGCACACGCAGCCCGTCTGATCGGCGGGCGTCGCCGCGACCGTGGACTGCGAGTAGACGAGGCCGTCGGTCGGCGCCGTCGACTTGGAGACCACGAGGCCGGCCGGGATCTGATGGGTCGCATGATAGACATTCCCGCCGCCGGCGGTTGCCACCCACTGGCGGTCCTGAACGACCACCCCCTGGAGCGGATTCGCGGCCCAGGTCTCACCGCGGTCCGTAGACCGCGACACGGTGGCGCTCCCGAGCCAGAGGTCGGTCATGTAGACGGTACCCGTCACCGGGTCGACGGACAGGTCGGAGTCGCCACCGCCGGGCAGGTCCTCGCGAGCTCCCGGCGGGGTCAGCACCCAGGTCGCGCCGCCGTCGTCCGAGCGGAACACGAGGCTGGGCGAGCCTGATACCTGGAGCCCGGGCGGGGCGTTGACGTAGATCGTGCCGTCGGAGGCGACGTCGATGCCCGGCTCGCCTGCATCGAGGCCGGTGACGACCACGGGGGGCCCGAAGCCGCCAGCGCGGTGCGCCGGTGGGGCGATCATCAGGCCGACTGCGAGCGCGAGCGTCGACAGGTGGTTCTCCATGGAGGGTGGCTAGCAGGCGGAGGAGGGGCGGACGATCACGTCCGGATCGCGTCGATGGGTGAGGCACGGGGACAGGGCGACCGAGTCACGTCCCGGGGTTCGGGTGGCCGGCCCCGAGCCTCGGACTCGGCGGCGCGCTGCGTCGTGGCCGGGGGGATCGTGATCCAGCTCGGAACGAGGTAAGCGGACGGTCCACATGGCGCAGTTCATCAGGGTCGCGAGCACCGCCGACCTCGCTCCGGGCGAGGCGAAGTGCGTCGAGGCCGCGGGGAAGAAGATCGCCCTCTTCAACCTGGAGGGGAGTTTCTACGCCATCGACGACACCTGCACGCACCGCGGCGGCCGCGCGAGCCGGGGGGCGTGGGGGTAGGTCCGAGTTCGGACGTTAACTTTCCCCGGTTATCGCTACTACAGGCTCCGCGAGCGGGAAGGCTGAGCCGCGGGCCGCGGTGGCACGTTGCACGGAAGACAACTGAGCGCGCTATTCCGGGCCACCCTTCAGCCGGTCGCGGAGCCGCTCCACCAGGAGCTCGTAGACGACGCTGCGGCGCTCGGCGAAGATGCACTCGATGGTACCGCGTCGGGCGTAGGCGAAAACGATGCGATAGCCTCCGACGCGCAGGCGACAGTAACCCTGCAACGGCGGCTCGAGCGGCTTGACGTCGCCGCGCTCGTTTACAAGCTCCCGCAAAGCGCGACGCAGACGGTTCCTCGGCTCGGGCGGCAGCCGACGGACGAAGTCGACGACCTGGCGAGCCAGGACGACTTTCACTCGTCGAGCGCGCTCAGGGGCAGAAACTGCGTCCGCCCGGCCTTGTGATCCGCCAGCGCCTTTCGGGCGCGCGGATTGGCCAGCAGCTCCAGGGTCTCGACGATCGCCTCGAGGTGCTCACGAGAGACGAGATAGGCGACGGTTTCGTCCCGCCGGGCGATGGCCACGAGCTCACCCTCCTGCGCCTCTCGCACGAGCCGCGGCAGCGCGCTCTGCGCCTCGGAGATGGAATACGTAGATTTTGCCACCGAGATACGTAAGTACGGGAAAGCCCGGGCCCTGTCAACGAGTCCGCGAACGCCCCCTCGCCCACGGCGCTCGCCGGCCGGGTCGCCGTCTAGGATCCCTCTCCGGAGCTTAGAGCGGGGCTCGATGATCCTCACGAGCAATCAGGGCTTCGGCAGTTGGGGCGACGTGTTTGGGGATCGCGTGATCGCCACCGCGATCCTCGACCGCATCCTTCACCACGCGATCACGATCAACATCCGCGGCAACAGTTACCGGCTCAAGGACAAGCTCAAGGCCGGCCTCGTGCGCCCTGCCGAGGCCACGGAGTCCACTTGAGGTGAGGAGATTTCGCTTCCCCGCCTGGGGGAGAATTGGCTTCCCGTTGACAGCGGCTCCACGTGCGCGGGCTCGTCGCCAAGATCCCGCGCTCCCGCCGCTGGCGCGTGACGCACTTCGGGCACGCCGTCATGAGCGCCGCCGTCCGGCTCCGCGAGGATCAGTTCCCGGACGCGTTTCTGAAGGAGGCTGCCTGACGGCGCGAGGATCTACGCACCGTGCGGAGAGTCGAACAGCAAGACTCTACAGGCCTCATGGCGCGCCTGCACGCTCCGCAGTCGCCACAACTGGGACCTTCGGCGTCCTCCGTTGGATGGAGCATACGGAGTGGCGGCCGCCAGTAGCCGCAGCCTTTGGCCGTCACCTCCGCGCTCCCCGTCCAAGACGGACAAGTCTATGGCATTGTGCAAATTGGGGAAGCTTGCAGGGACGCACGAAAGACCCGGCTGCCGAGGACTCCCGATCATGACGCCTTCCTAGAAGTCGAAAATCTCTTGACCCGCCCCTGGGAGCCAAGTAACGCTCCCCGCCCAAATGGGGACTTTTGGGCTGCAACCAACGGGCCGCGGTTGGCAAGCGATCGGAAAGAGGGAGTGAGATGCGATCGATTTCCCCGGCTGGCCGGTCTCCGCCTCGCCTCGTCCGCGCCGGTCGGCAGCCTGGCAACTCGACAATGAAGCGGGGCAAGGATGCCCTCCTCTAAATGAAGCGGGGCAAGGATGCCCTCCCCTAGAGGAGAGCTGATCAAATGAACGAGAAACCTAAACAATTCAGAGGAAGGAATACAATCGTAGCCGTGGTACTCACCTTGGCATTCGCGCTGGAGGCGACGCCCGCGTTTGCCGTTCATGACGAAGGCATCTTCCAGCTCGATGGGGATGCGAAAGCGGCTACCTGCTCAGGCAATGGGCCTGGGAATTCGTCATTCGGTGATAGTATCGGGTGCAACGGGGAGGACTGGGATACCCTCTACACATGCACAGGGGGCGGCAGCCTCGGGTCGACTTGCACTGTTGCCCTACCATGCGATGTCAACGGCGACGGCGTGCTGAGTGGAACGGAATGCACTACCAACCATGCCAGCGCGATAGCAGTCTTGGCGGTAGATCCGGCGCCCCTCAGCATCTTCACGGGGGGTGGTTCGAAGGACGAAAAGGACATCACCCAGTGGCAGTGGGTAGACGGCAGTGTGCCGGACAAGGATGACCTGATCGAAGGCTTCGCCGCCCTCTACGTTGCCCCGCCGGGGACCACGCGGGGAGGCGTATCGGTTGCAGGCCACAAGATCGTCTACTTCGGCGCCAACCGGCTTGCGGTCAACGGCGATGCCCAGATTGGCTTCTGGTTCCTCCAAAACCCCGTTGGTCTCGGCGGCACGGGGCAGCACGCATCACCGTTCGTGGATACTAGTGTCGGTGGCGCCGTCTCCCATAAGCTAGGCGACGTCCTGATCCTCAGCAACTTCGTCCAAGGCGGTGGCAGCTCCAACATCCAAGTATACGTAGTCAACAAGCTAACCAGAGGCAACTGCCCGGCCGGATCCGTCGAATCCAAAGCTGGCACGGGCGATATCTGCCTGAAGCTGCTAGCCAATGGCACGGTTGCCCTAAACGGCATCTGTAATAGCCAAACTACCATTCCCGCCGACGCGGCTTGCGCAGCGACAAACGGAGTTGTGGTACCGGCACTCGATCCGGACTTCATCCCCAAGGCGGGCGCAGCAGCCGGGAACTATCCGGTCGTAGGCTTCTTCGAGGGTGGCTTGGATCTGACCGCCGTCGGTCTGGGTGGGGAGTGCTTCCCCACGACCGTCGTGGAGACGCGGTCCTCGCAGTCCATTACGGCGGTCCTCAAGGACTTCACGCTCACACAGTTCGAGCGTTGCCAAGCCAAGATCGCCACCGAGATCCGCGATGCCGCCGACAACGACATCACCACTACGTCGGTCACCCCAGGGACGGTGATCCACGACGTGGCCTTCGTCACCGGGAATCAAGGCGGGCCCGATCCCGGTCAGGGCGGGTCGGGTAGCTGCACGGTGTCGCGCCCCTGCACCGTGACGTTCAGGCGCTTCGCCAACGACGCTTGCTCCGGCACTCCCACCACGGAGACCCAACCCTGTGTCTCTGATGGAGCGGGGACGGGATCATGCACGGCGACTTCGTCCACCTTCACCACGGTCCAGCCCCCTGGCTACTCCTACCTGGCGACCTACAACGGCGATAGCAACTACCCGTCCATAGCGCTGCCAGCTACCTCTTGTGAGGTGGTGGAAGTGGGCAAGTTGAACTCGACCATCGTCACCGACATCTTCAAGGTGAGTAGCGTCGGGCCGCCTCCGGTTTTGGACGGCACGTTCACCGATAACCACATCGACCTGGCCGGTGCGGGCACCGTGTCCGTGGTCGACCAGGCGACCGTCACGCCCGAGGCGCCTCAGACGTGCGGATCGACGGGTCTCCCGCCGTGCCCCACGGGTACCGTGACGTTCACGCAGTTTACCAACGGTGCCTGCTCAGGCACCGGCACCGCCGAGAACAAGTCCCTGGACAGCTCCGGTGAGGCGCTATCGAGCGTGTTCAATCTGGGTGCGAACGGCCTCTCCTACATTGCCACCTACGGTGGGGACAATGTCTACAATCCCGCCACGGCAAGCAGGTGTGAGCCGGTGTGCGCAATCGACACCACCAAGTAACCGAGACCTCGTCGCATGATCATAGGCCCTGGTGGTCGGACCGCCGGCCACCAGGGCCCGTCCTCCGGGCACAGCGAGACGGCGCTCGCGCGCCAGCCCTCGTAGGTGGTCGCGCGCCTGTTTCTTCTACGCCTCCGGTTCCGCGCGCGGCAAGCGCAGCACGAAGGTGGTGCCGCCCTCGCCGGAACCGACTGCGATCGTCCCGCCGTGCGCCTCCGCGAACTCGCGCGCGATCGCGAGGCCGAGGCCGGATCCCTGCTCCTTGGTGGTGAAGAACGGTGTGAATATCCGCGCGCGCGAAGACTCGGGAACGCCCGCACCGCGGTCGGTAACCGCGATCGCGGCCGTGCTGTCCGCGAGCGCGCCGGACACCAGGACTTCCGCGTCGCGGGGCGAGGCCTCGATCGCGTTCCGGAGCACGTTCACGACCGCCTGCTTGATCTTGAGCTTGTCGAGCCGAGCGGTCGCCTCCTGCGGACACTCGAGCCGGATCGTCACTCCGCCCTCGGCCGCTTGCGGCCCGCATTCCTCGACCGCCTCGGCGAGCACGTCGAAGAGCCGGTGCTCGTAGAGGTTGAGTTTGAGATCGCGGCTGAAGACGAGCAGGTCCGTCAGCACGCGGTTCACGCTGCCGAGCGCGTCCTCGATGGCGCCGGCGTTCGCCCTCGCCTGTGCGACCGCCGCGGCCGGCTCGCCGTCGGCGTCGGCGTTGCGGATCAGGTCGGCGTAAATGCCGATAACCCCCAGCTGCTGGAGCATCTGGTGCGAGATCACGGACGACATCTTGCCGATCGCTGACAGCCGCTCGCGGTGTTCCAGCTCACGGTTGAGCGCCTCGAGCCGCCGGTTCTGCTCCTCGACGGTGACTCGCCGCTCGTTGAGATGCTTCAGCATGAGGTGGAGCCCGAGGGCCGACACTGATCCGGCCGTCGCGCCGAGGAGTCCGTGGTGCTCGTAGCCGTAGGCGATCAGGAAGACGAAGGGTGTGAGCGCGAGCGCCGTGATGATGCTCAAGTCCCTTCTGACCTCGCCCGGCGGGCCCGCCGCCCACACTGACGGCCGCAGCACGGAGCTGAAGGAGAATACGGGTAGCAGCGAAAGGACAGTCCAGGCCGCATATCCGGCCACCTCGGCCGCGATCATCACACCCGGGTCGGTCACTGGTGGCGCGCCCGGCGAGAGCATGAAAACGACGGCCCACCGTGCGCCGAGCCCCAGGTAGGCACCCGCCCAGTCGGACAGGGCCCCGGGGTCCCGCGTGAAGGCGCGGCCGACGAACTCCGTCCCGCCGCCCCGAAGCTCCGGCAGATGGCGGCGCCAGCCTTCCGGAAGCACGGCCCGCACGAGCAGCACGAGCGCCGACCCGAGGTTGGTCAGGAAGACGATCGGGAGGCCGCCGATGTAGAGAAAACCGATCGAGAGCGCGAGCCCCGGCATGGGCAACAGCAGCCCCGGCAGCACCTCGACCGTGGGCCGGTAGAGGACCATCGAAAGGAGGACGTAGGTGACGTAGATCGGCCAGTCCTCCAGCCGGAAGCTGAAGAGGCTCGCCAGGGCGACGGAAAACCCGGCGGCGATGACGAGGCCCTGCACGAGCGAGGGCAGTCTCGCCTTCATGGCGGCGTCTTCGTCCCGAGCCCGAGCCTGACCGCCAGCAACGCGGCCTTGGTCCGGTCGTTCACCTGCAGCTTCCGGAAGATGCTGGCGACGTGGTTCTTGACCGTCTGCTCGCTGATGAAGAGCCGCTTCGCGATCTCGCGGTTCGAGTCGCCGGTCGCGAGGAGCTTGAGTATCTCCTCCTCACGCGCCGTGAGCGCGTCGAGCTGCTCGCGGTAATGCTCCTCCTTGCGCTCGCGCTCGAACTCGCGCAACACACGCCCCGCGATCTCACCCGAAAGCATCGGCTCGCCGGCGGCCGCACGCTCGACCGTGGCGCGGATCTCGTCGGGCGCGACGTTCTTCAGGAGATAGCCGACCGCGCCTGCCTTGAGTGCCGCGAAGACGCGTTCGGAATCCGAGAACGCGGTCAGCATGACGACGCGGACCTCGGGATGCTTCTCGTGCAGCGCGCGCGTGAGCTCGATGCCGCTCTCTCCCGGCATCTCCACGTCCATGAGCACGATCTGAGGCCGGCCGTGCGCGCGCAGCGCCTTCCCCATCTCCTCGCCGCTCCCCGCGGTGGCGATCACCCGGATCGTCTTGCGCGCCTCGAGGGCCTGCCGGAGCCCCTCGCGGAAGACCGGATGATCGTCGACGATCATCACCTTGACCGGGTCGCGCATCGGTTCGCGGAGTATCGCTCGGCGCCGCCCCGCCCCACCACCAGTACGGAGGTACCAGCCCGACCAAACGCTCGTACCAGGCCGTCCGACCCTCGAAAAATGAAGCCCTTGGCCGATTGCGCCTGGTCCGCTGCCGCCCATAGGGTGCGAGGCGAAAGGAGGTCATGAGACATGACGACGGCGCTCGGGATGGGAAGCCTGAGCGGGCAGGCCGGCTACCTCGCCTTTCTGGTCGCGCGCGACGGCGAGCCGGACGTTCTCCGGCACACCCTCTCGCGCCGCGAGGCGTTCTACGAGCGGCTCGCGCACGAGCCGGTCCAGTCCAGCCGCCGCTTTGACCGCGAGACGTTCCTGCGGAATCTCGCGCGCCGACGGCCGGAGCCAGGGCTCGACGCACACATGCTCTGGCTCCTCGCGACCGCCAAGGTGAACCAGGCGGAGCGGTTCGGCGTCGGGCTCGCCGAGCTCTACGGCAAGATGACGCTCGACGACCCCGTCCGGGTGCACATCGGCCTCCAGGAGCACTACCACACGCGCATCCTCGCCGACGTGGTGGAGCTCTTCGGTCTTCCCGTGCACCACCGCCCGCCCGCGCTCTCCGCGCGCGTGATCGTGAAGCTCATCATCGGCACGCCAGAGCGCTGGAGCCGCCCGCTGGTCGGGTGCTCCGAGATGGCGGGCGTCGTGATCTTCCGTGCCCTCCGGGACTGCGGGATCGCGCTGTTCGCCGACGAGCCCGCGGTCGCCGCGCGCATCCGCCTTCTCTACGACGAGATCCTGGGCGACGAGATCGGCCACGTCGGATACGTGGCCTCGCTCCTCGGTCCGGCGGGGCGCACCCTCATGCGCGGGCTCCACCGTGTGCTCGGGCTCCGGCTCGCCTATGAGATGCCAGAGCTGGTGGCCGTCCTCGGCCGCGACGAGATCGCGCGGCGCTTCCGGGCCGAGTTCCGTGTGGACGAGATGGCCGCCGAGCTGCCCGGCCGTGCCTATGCCGCGGCGACGATTTAAGTACTAACGACGGCGACTCACGCCACCCTTGGATTTCCGTCACTCTGGGACGGTTTTGGGACGGTTCGGCCGAAGTCGTCCTTGACGACATGCTCCTTCGGCCCGCGGTAGTCGCTCGCGCGCTTTCCCGCCCAGCGGAGATCCTCGAGGTCGATGATGTGGTAGCGGCGAAGCATGTTCGCCGTCCGGTGGCCTGACCACGCCATGACGGTGTGCGGGTCCACGCCGGCGACGAGCACCTATCTCGTCGCCGCGAACATGAGTGCCGCCATCCCCAGCACGATGATGAACGGCATCCGCATGCTGTGTGGTTTTCGCGTGAGGCGGCGGGGAACCTCAACCTTCGACGGCTTCACGTTGAACAACGCAATCTCGATCGTGATGAGGCGGCTATGCAACTTGGCCCGCGCGAATCGACTCATGGCATCCTCCCCTTCGCGAATTCCGCGTAGGTGATGCTCCCGCCGGTTAGGCCGACGCCCGTGGATAAGAACCCCTCAGCGGAGCATCGGACGGTGTGAGTATCCCGCCGTCCCTTACGTTGCTTCGGCCAAGTGTCGTTCCCCGCCGCGGACTACCGCGGTCCACGCGAGCCTAGCCAGCTACCGATGTCTGGCGAGAAGATGAACTAGAGACCGTGCATGCTCTTACCCTCCTTCCGCTCGGGAGCAGCAAGTGCTGTGCCGCGTGATCTCACTACGGCCGCGGCACAGCAGAGGAGGACCTGGGGTGTGAACGTCAGGACACGGTGGCCGCTGGGGATCCCCGTCGTTCACATTGGCTTGGCTACGGCCGGCCCGAGCCAAGGGCTTCGGCTGGGGAGCGGAAACGTCCACCAGGCCGACCTGGTTCAGGCCAACTTCACCGTCAAGTCCAGTTGCTCAAACAGGCAGTTGAACGAAGCCGCTCCGCGGCAGCGGCGATGAAGTGATCGAGGCGGGATCGGCTCGTTTGAGGCGCAGCCGTCGACGGCCTCTGGTCACCGCCGCCGGAATCGGCTCCGTTCCGCGTCGACACTCGATGTCCGAGTGCGACGACGGAAAGGAGCGAGTCCATGGGAGCACTGCGCGAGCGGATGGCGGTCGATCTACGATTGCGGGGTCTACACCTGTGCTAGCGACACTGCTTTTTCGCTGCCTTCACCTTGCACGAGCCCGAGCAGCAGCTCGCGTCCGTCGTGCAGGCTGCACCCGCGGGGAGGCACGCCGCGATCGTCGTCGTGGTGGTGCTCGACGTCGTCACCGTGGTGGTCGTGGTCGGCGGATTGGTCGTGGTGGTGGTCGAGGGCACGGTCGTCGTCGGCGCCGCTGTCGTCGTGCTCGTGGACGGGGCGGTCG
>VBKG01000234.1 GCA_005879585.1 Deltaproteobacteria bacterium
CCACGAGCTCTGCGCATACGCCTGGTGGAACACGTAGGCGCCGCCGGCGAGCGAATCGAGGAACGGCGTCAGCCCGTGCGTGCCGCCGTAGGTTCCGAGACGGTCGGCGCGTAGGGTGTCGATGACGACCAGGAGGACGTTCGGGGGAGGCGCGGTTGCCCGGGAGCACCCCACGAGCTCGCCGACGGCGACGATGCAGAGCGCGAGCACACGCCGCACGGTCAGTCGCCCGTCATTGCAGGTCCGGGCGCGCGTACACCCGATACAGTCCCCACGACCCGATCTTGGCCCGCTCCACATAGTTGTCCTGTGCCGCCTTCACCACGGGGTCGTCGGGCCTGACGAACGCCGCGAGGATCGCGACGAAGTCGATCTGCCGGCGCTCGATTGCATCGACGACCTGCTGGTACTGCTCGGCGTCGTAGGAGCGGAGGAGGAGCGAGAACGGCGTCGGGTTCCGTGCGGGAACGGTGAGGTAGAGCGAGGCGTCCGACGGATAGCTGAAGAGCGTCCGGCGTTCGGTCGGGACGATCTGCATCGCGTCCCGCAGCCCCTCGTACACCTGCTGCGTCTCGGTGGCCCCGGCGAGCGTGCCGAAGGCCGTCGCGTACCGCACCGGGTGCAGCTGCCGGTAGAAAAACAGGTTCGACGCGCCACGGTGCAAGGCGCCCACGAACCCGACGGCGAGCGCGATCCCGCCGACCGTCCGCATGAGCGTGCCGACGCGCGGGACACGGGCCGTGCGCAGCTCGTGAAGCAGCGCGGCTGCGACGATCAGCGGGAAGGGCGCGATGAACGCGATGTGCACGAGATCGGGAAAGTAGAGGATGGATGCACACATCGCGACCGCCAGGATGAGCAGCGTCGCCCGCGCCACCGACGCGCGTCGGGTGACGAGCCAGCCGCCGAGCAGGACGATCGCCTCGGCGCCGAGGAGCAGCGGGAAGGCCTTGGCGGCCCATGCCCAGCTGACGCTCTCGAGATGGTGCCCGATCCACCACGTTCCGCCCCAGCGCACGGCGCCGGCAATCCTGCCGGCGTAGTTCTTCGTGACGAAGGTGTAGACCGCGGCGAACATCTTCTCGGGCGACGCGCGCCACACGCAGTAGCCGAGGATCGGCAACGCCACCGCGAAGCCACCCACGGTGGCCCACGCGAGCGCGGCTCCGCACCGCTGCCGCCACCCGTCCCGCCCACCGGCAGCCGCGGCGATGGCGAGCGCGACGAGGAGCCATGCCCCGAGGAAGACGCCGCGCTGCTGCTGGTTGCAGAACGTGAGACCAGCGAGCGCACCGCCGATCGCCGCCCGGGCGCGCGGCGCATCGCGGAGACCGTCGCTCAGCACGACGGTGGCCGTCGCGAGGCAGAGCGCCGTGGACAACCAGTGGGGGCTCACGACGTTCCAGGCGGGCAAGTATCCTGCGGCGAATGCGACGACGGCGAGCGCCGCCTCCGCGCGGCCCGCCACCTTACGGGCGAGCCCGTAGAGCAGCATGCCGCTGCCGGCATTGATCGCCGCCATCACGATGCGGACCGGGAGGAAGGAGACGCCTGCCACAGCGTACACGAGGGCGAAGAAATAGAAGCTCACGGGCGTGAGGAACTCGAAGAAGTCGCGATAGATGACCTGCCCTTCGAGGATCCGCTTCGCCGCGTACAGCACCACGGACTCGTCGCTGATGTTCAGGACGCGCGGATAGGCGAGCAGATACGCGAATACCCCGAGACCGAGCAGAATGCCCAGGTGGTCCGCGCGCGGATGGACGCGCGTTCGCGCCGCCGCGTCGTCGGCGATGGCCTCGAGCGCCGGAGCATGGCCGGCTTCTCGGAGCTCGACGCTCACCGGGACGGTGCGCCAGCCGTCGCCGCGGCGGTGCGCCACCCGACCGGCAGCGTCGCCGCCGGGTCGACGCCCATCATCTGCGTCGTCACCCAGTCGCAGGCCCAGGGATCGAGCCCGCCGACCAGGACGCCGCACCGCTTCGGCACGGGCGCCAGCGGGCCGTTTCCCTCGCCCGCGACGATACCGTCAATGATGGTCAGCAGCGTGCGCTGCCGGTCCTCGCGTAGCTCGCCGTTCTTGTCGGCGTGGAGGAGAATCCGGTTCAGGTCGAGGATCGTCCGCCAGAGCGTATCGTTGCCGCTCCAGTTCCCGTCGTAGACGAAAGGATCCTCGCGCCGATCGACTGGCGGGAAGCGCACGACGGCAGCGTGGCCACCCGGCAGCGTCATGCGGGAGAGGAAGGTCTGGAGCCGCCACCCGAGCGGCGGCGTGACGGGGTACTCATCGCCCTCCGGGGGCGCGCCCGCCGTGAAATGCGGCAGCCAGTACTTCTGGTTGGTCGTGCCGATCATGTTCTTCAGCCCGAGCGTGACGCCCGTCTTCTTGTGGCTCTTCATCTTCGGCATGCTGATCAGCAGATCGGCAGCCAGCACGGTCTTGCCGAACGAGTACTCGTGCCGCCCGTCCCGGTGGTGCAGCGAGGGGAGGCCCGGGTTGCTGTGGTGGAAGCGAAGCCCGTCGCAGCGACCATCGAGGCCCGCGAAGCTGCTCGCGGCGCCCAGGTCGACGGTGCGGTAGCCGCGGGGATCGCCGGGCAGGGGGCGACGCTCGAGCGCGCCGACGTTCAGGCTTCGCCCCGCCACCGCGACGTCGTCGAGCAGCATGCGCGGCACGATCTGGAAGTCGCGCAGGTCGATGAGCTCGAGGGGGACCCCGTCGCGTGCCCGGAGCGTCTCCACCATCGCGGTCACGCCGAGCGCGGCGAGCGTGTTCTCGAATTGTCCGCCCTCGAGCGGCGCCTCGGCGATCGAGATCGTCCCGTGGCCATCGAGCGCCCGCCACGCGAGGTCGATGAGCGGACGGATGACGGAAGGATGCGTGCAGCAGCAGAGGAACTCGTCCTGCGCGTAGCGGTGGTGGAAGTTCCGGGAGCTCACGAAGTTGGGCTTGATGACGACGTGCTGCCCGGGCCCGACGAAGGCGCCGAGCGGGTTCCACGCCGGCGTCCTGGCTTGCGCCGCGTCGAGGCCGAGGCGCTCGAGGAGCCCGAGCACGGCGTCGTAGACCGGGTTCGGCGGGTCGAAGGGTGCGACCAGCGGGTAGCCGAGTCCGCCGTCGTGCACGACGGCGACGCGTTCGTCGTGGAGCGATGTCGTCACGGCCGGGTGCGAGCGTACCAGAGGCGTCTGTGCCGGGAAAATGATGCTTGCGTCACCGGCGCGGCGGTCGCGTGCCGACAAGGAGGACGGCGTGCGCACGGCTCGGCTTCAGCTTCCGCGACCGCGGGTCGACGGTGAGGCCCAGCGCTTCCAACGCCTCGACGCCGAGGACCGGTTCCGCACCTCGTCGTGCGATCAACGCCGTGTCGCCGGCTTCGCGACCGAGGAGCCGGACGAGTACCGCTCCGACGCGCATGCTCCGGTGGCTGCCATCGGCGAGCTTCACCCTGATCGAGCGCGGCGAGCGAATGACACCGAGGCGATCCGCGAGATCAGAGGGCAGCACGCTGTGCGTCGCGCCCGTGTCGACGAGAACACGAACTCGTGCCGCGCGCTTCCAGGAAAGCTCGGCCTCGACGAAATCGTGGCCCATTGCCGGCATCGTAACAAACGAGACTCCGCCACGCACCCATCCAGCGTCCGGAGTCGGTCGCGGCGAAGGCGCGACGAGCGCCCTTGCCGAGTTTGCGCGGAGCGACGAGGTGCCAGACGAGCGCGTGTGTATCAGCGACGACGGTCGTCATGCAGCCGGGTGCGGCGCCGCAACGAGGCGGAGATCAGAGCGCGGACCTCCCGAAAGTCGGCGACGGTCGGGACCCGTCCGCCGCTCAGCACCCCCGCCAGGCTGCGGGCGGTCCGTACATGCCCTCTTGCCGGCGCCCCTGTGCTCATCCCTTGTTCGATCAACCGCTCCGCCTGGGCGGACATCGAGCGGCCTTCCTGGCGGGCCAGGGCCTCGAGCCGGCGACGAGTCGTGGCGGGAAGACGAACGGTGAGAACCGCATCCTTCTTCACGGTGATGCGAATGTATGCGCTGTGCATCAACCGATCAAACGGCGAGCAAGAGTCCAAAACGCATGCATGCAATTCCAGTTTCCGTGGGCCGTCGCCTGGAACCGGGGCGCGTGATACCAGGACCGTGATGGCGCATGTGTTCGTGAAGGGACGCGTCTCCGCTCGGCGCAGCGTCACCGCCGAGTTCCTGGTGGACACCGGAGCGACCTACTCGATCGTTCCGCCCGCCCTTGCGCACGAGGTTGGAGCGCCGATGCTCCCGCAGAAGTTCGTCGTGTCGCTCGCGGATGGTACGAAGCGGCGTCTCAGAGCTTGCTCGATCGGCGTGACGATTGCGGGCCGTAGCGGCCCAACGATCGCGCTCGTGCTGCCGGGGTCCGAACCTCTCCTCGGCGTCGAGACGCTCGAAGTGCTCGGGCTCAAGGTCAACCCGGACAAGGGCCGCCTCGAAGCGACGCGTGCTCGAACCGCGCTGCTCTTCGACGCTCACCGTGCCAGCGCGCGGCGCTCCTCCTCCTCCCACACCTCGGCCGCCGCTGCGGAGAAGAGCGGCAGCGGGATCTTCGAGATGCAGGTCTGCGCTTTCCCCGTGCGGCCGAGCGGCAGCGTCTCGACGAAGTCGAAGCGGATCGTCATGTCCGCGCCGAGCACCTCGGCGAGCGCGCGGCGAATCTCGGCCTCGGTGGCCTGCGTGAAGCGCGACTTCTTCACGATGCGCAGGTCGATGCGGTCGCTCGCCTCCTGCACGACCTGGTAGCGGAGCACCGCGTACTCGTACTCCTTGAAGAAGTGCGCGAAGTACGTGGCGGGGACGTAGCGGCCGTTCGTGCCGAGGATGACGCCCTGGACGCGGCCGATGACGCGCTCGATGAGCGGCAGCCCGCGCCCGCACGGGCAACGGCGGCTCGTCGCCACGGCGAGGTCGCCGAGGTGATAGCGGATGAGCGGGACGCAACGGTTGTTCAGGTCGGTGACGACCACCTCGCCGATCTCGCCGTCCGCGGCCGGCCGGCCGTCCCGGACCACCTCCACGATGTAGCTCTCGGCGTTCACGTGGTACCCGCCGTGCGCCTCGCACTCGTGGGCGATGCCGCTGAACTCGCGGGCGCCGTACTTGTCGAACACGCGGCACCCGAACTGCCGCTCGACGAGGGCGCGGGTCTCCGGCGGCAACGTCTGCGCGGACGAGATGATGGCCCCGACCCGAAACCGATCGACGGGAGAACTTCCGGCGTGACAGAAGCGCGTCGAAGCGCTCCTTGAGCGCCTGCCGCGGTTTCAGGCCGATCGTCGAGTGCCAGAGGCGGACCTGGGGGTCGGGAAAACGATAGCCCGTCCATTCGACGTTGCGCCGGGTGTTGGCCCAGCGCATGTCGAGCTGGAAGCGGTCGGCGAAGAACGCCAGCGGCTCGCCCGTGGACCCGCTCGTGACGATCTTCTGGATCTTGCGCTTGTCGTGGTTGTCGGAGAGCAGGTCGAAGTAGAGGTTCTCGCGCAGCACCTGCTTGGTGAGCACCGGGATGCGGCGGAGGTCGTCGAGGCTCCGGATGCTTTCCGGTGTGATCCCCGCCGTCTGGAAGAGCTCGCGGTAATAGCCGACGTGCGCCTCCGCGTGATGGACGAGGCGGCGGAGGCGCTTCAGCTGGAGCTGCTCGACCTCCTCGCGCGGCAGCCATTGCGTCCGTCGCAGCTCGTCGAGGTAGCGAGGCGCGTTGCGGGAGATGGCCCAGTGATGGACGGGCAGCAACGTGCGGTACACGCGGTAATACCGCCGGCGCCAGGCTTCCTCGCCCGTTGGTGACGGCGCCGCGCCGTCGCCCACGGCCAGCGCCAGGCTCTGGTCCTTGGGCTCCCGGACGCGGAACTCGACGAGCGCGCGGCCGATGTCGACGATCGTCTTCCCGACGAGGCCGACCGGGACCCGGCCGATGAAGGAGCGTCCCGCGCGCCGCTGGTCGAAGAGGGTCTCGATCTGCCGCATCGAGAAGCCCTTCGCCTTGGCCGCGACGGTGACGAAGGTCTGGAAGTAGAAGTAGCCGGCCGCGTGCGCCAGGATCTCCTCGAACACCTCGCGCTTGTAGATGATGAAGCCCGACTTGACGTCGTGCTGCTGCATGTCGAACGCGAGCTTCAGGAGGTAATCGAGGCCCCGGCTGAGCACGTAGCGGATGTCGTACTTGTTGCGCTCGAGGACGCTCCGCCAGCCCTGGACGAGGTCCGCCTTGCTGAAGCAGATCTCGCGGTAGAGCTGCGCGATGGCCTCGGGTTGATACTGGAGGTCGGCATCGAGCGTCAGGACGTAGCGGCCACGGGACCGATCGAGCGCGCTCTTCCACGCCGCCGCCATGCCGCGATTGGTCGCGTGGTGGACCGCGGCGACGCGCGGATGGGTCGCGGCGAGCGCGTCGATCTCGGCGCCCGTGCCGTCCTCGCTGCCGTCGTTGACGAGGATGATCTCGCCGGCGATGCCGCGCCGGTCGAAAATCCGCTCGGTGCGCTCGACGAGCTCGGGGAGGTTCCCCTCTTCGTTGAAGCACGGAACGAGGACGCTGAGCTCCGGGGCCATCGTGGGTGGGTCGGAAGCCGGAACCGCGGACGGCTACGGCGGGCCGAGCCCCTCGGCCAGGCGCAGACGGCGAGAAACGTCGTGATCCAGCCGGAGCGCGTGGATGACGTTCTGCTTCTGCAGCTCGCGCGAGTCGAGGGGCGGGGCCGCCTCGACGCCGGCCTCGCGCCGGCGTCGCGAGATCTGCTGGTAAATCGCGTCCCACGGCGCGAAGAGCCGGGTCTCGTCCTCGGGCGACATCCAGCGCGATCCCCCGAACCTCGTCTTGACCGATCCGAGCCCGCTCCGCAGCGCGACGCGAACGCCCGTCTGCAGCTTGGCGCTGTGCGTCCGCCCGCTCAGCGCCTGCGCGATGGCGGCGACGACGGCTCTCATACCCAGCACGCGGAGTCGGGTCAGGTAGAAGGCCAACACGAACCGCAGCTTCCAGTAGAACAGCGCGAACCGTCCCAGCTGGTCACTGTAGCTCGCGGCCGGAATCATCTGGTGGGCGTTCAGGATGTGGCGGAAATACGCCCGGTCGATGGCGACGGCGCCCTTCTCGTACAGGGTGTGGAACAGCTCCGTGCCGGGCAGCGCCATGTAGTAGCCGCTGCCCACGTCGTTGACCCCGCGCCGGGCGATCTCCCGCAGGAACACGACGGTGTCCCGCATCTCCTGCGGCCCGTCGTGTGGAAAGCCGATCACCATGTACGCCGCGACGCTGAGCTCCGCCTTCGCCGCGGCCTCGATGCTCGCGAAGAGACGCTCGCTGCGGATCTTCTTCTTGATGTACCGGCGGGTGAGATCGGACCCTGTCTCCGGCGCGTACGCCATGTTGATCATGCCGGAGCCCTTGAGGAGCTCGGCCACCTCGCCGTCGATGGCCTCGGACCGCGTTCCGCTCGCCAGCTGCCACGTGATGTCGAGCTTGCGCGCGATGATCTCGCGACAGAAGGCCACGATCCATTCCTTCTGGATCACCGCGGTCAGATCGTAGAACGGGAAATTCCCGGCGCCGTACTCCGCGATGTAATGCTCCATCTCGTCGGCGACCGCGCTCGGATCGCGCGCGATCCACCGCGTGGTCCACATGTTCGGCGAGGAGCAGTACGTGCACTGGTAGGGGCAACCGCGCGTCGCCAGCATCGGCACCGTGAGACTCGAGGAGTAGACGCCGCCGACGAAACGATGCTCGTGGTACGTCTTCAGATCGAAACGATGCCACGCGGGACGCGGGATGTCGTCGATCGCCAGGTGGCGCGCCCGTCGCCGGTTGACGACGATCTCGTCGTTCCGCCGAAACGCGATACCTTCGACCGCGTCGAGCGAGGTCTCCGACGTGACAGCTGCGACCAGCTCGACGGTGGTCTCCTCACCCTCGCCGAGCACCAGGACATCGGCGCGCGACGTGACGAGCGAGAACTCCGGCATGGCCGTCACGTGCTCGCCGCCGACGACGACGCACACGTCGGGTCGCCGCTCCTTGATCAGCCTCACGAGGTGCACGACCATCGGCCACTCGTGGGTGAACATGCACGCGATGCCGACGACCCGTGCATCCGCAGGGACGCGCGCGGCCACGTCGGCGAGCGCGAGCCCGACCAGATAGCCCTGGAAGTAGCGCGTATGGGTCTTTGGCGCCTCGGCCACGGCGTCGATGACGTGCACTCGACATCCGTTCGCTTCGAGGGCGCCGGCGATGTACGCGAGCCCGAGCGGCGGCACCAGCGTGCTGGTACCGATACGGAAGGTCTCGACGCCCGGCGGGCGAACGAGGCAGACGACTGGATTCCCCCGACTCGTAGGCGACATGAGGGCGCGCTTTCCGCCGCTTCCTACCGCCTGCTATGGCCTCCCGGCGCTCCGGCTGTCAAGGGAAAATTGCTGCCAGGGGCGGTGCCGCCCCGCCGAACCGTCAGCGCGCGACGCACCGGAAGCAGGCACGGAGGGGCAGGGCGTCGAGCGGCGCCGCACGGAAGTCGGTCACGCGGAAATACCGTTCCAGCAGCTGCCGAAAGCCGGCAGGCGTCCAGCGATGCAGATGGTAGGCGTCGCCGCCCCATTCGATCCGGTGGCGGAGAAGCCAGCCGACCGGCGTGCGGCGGACGAGGGTCTTCAGGCGTCCGATCAGGTCGTCGTTCGGAATCGTGATGACGGCGACCCCGTCGGTACGGAGGAGCCGGGCGAGCGCCGCGAGGATCGCCGCCGGGTCGAGCGTGTGCTCGAGGACCTCGGTGCAGACGATCCGGTCGAAGGAGGCCGGCGGGAGATCGAGCTTCTCGACCTCGCCCTTGATGAAGCGCACGTCGTAGCCCGCGAGGTTCTTTCGGGCCGTGTCGAGGAAGACCTGCGAGACGTCGATGGCGGTCAGGTGCGCTTCGGGGAACAGGCGGAGGACGTGACCACCGCCGGCGCCGATCTCGCAGAGCTCGAGCCCGGCGCACGCACCCACCAGCTCACGGATGATCGCCAGCCGGCGGCGCTCGATCAGCCGGATGGGGAGGGCCGCACGCGCGTAGTAGTCGTCGATCGAGTGCTCGCGCGCGAGCCGGTCGTTCAGCGCCTCGACGTCCACGTCGGGCGGTGCCGTCATCGGGGCTCGCACGCGAAGAGCACGTGCACGACCGTGTGCGGCGTATTGGGGAATCCCCGCTGCTCGACCACGCGGAAGTGGCGCTCGAGGAGTGCCCGCTGACACGCGACGGGGCGTACGTGCCGGCCGCGGTCGTGGGCGAGCAGGAATGCCTGGACGCCGTTCGAGGCCTCGGGGTCGAGGTCGAGGACGACGAGGCGCCGGCGCACCATCCGCGCCAGCCGGCCGAGCACGGCCGCGGCCTCGGCGTCGGAAAGGTGATGCAGGACGCTCGCCATGAGCGACTTGTCGAAGCGTGTGTCCTCCGGCAACGCCTCGAGCGCCATCGCTTCGAATCGCCGGCGCGGCGATCCCCACCGCCATTGCGCGAAGCGGATGTAGTCGCGATCGAGGTCGATGCCAAGGTAGTGCCCGGGGACTGCCCGAGAGAACCAGCCGCAGCCGCAGGCAAAATCGAGCACGCTCTCGTCGGGCGTTGCCCCGAGCGCGGCCTCGACCTCGCGAACCGCGCGCATGCCGTTCCCGAGGAGCCGGGCATAGTGGAAGAGTCCCGCGCGCAGGAGGCCCCCGGCTGACACGATCGCGCCGTACCGTGTGCTGCCGTTCGAATCTAGGCGTGGCATTCGAGGAATACCATGGTGTACGGAACACGATATGTGTCGTGGCGGATGTCGGACGACACGTCGCTGAAGCTTCGCGTCGCGAGGGCGACGTAGGCGTCGCGTGTCCGCACGTGTCGGCCCCGGTCGCGCGACAGGAGGTAGCGCGCCACGGGCGACTGGCCCGCCACGTAGCAGCCGTCGGCGGTCACGACGCGTCCACCCGGCCGCACGGCGGCCCGGGCGATCGCGAAAAATTCGGCCGCCTGGGCGTCGTCGAGGTGATGGAGGAGCCCGTGGGCGACGACGAGGTCGAAGCTCGCGGGCCCGAGCTCGTCGACCATCCCGGGATCGACGGGGCGACAGAGGAATCGGGCGTGCGCGGCAAACCGCCGCTCGGCCGAGCGCACGTAGCGCTCGTTCACGTCGATGCCGGTGTACTCGACGCGCGCTGGCAGCGCGGCCACGAGGTCTGCGGGGCCGCAACCGACGTCCAGGATGCGATCGCCGGCCCGCGCGCGGACGTATTCTTCCGCGAAGATCCGCCATTCGCGCGACCCGACGACTGCGTAGAGCCACCGGAACACGATCGGCAGGTCGAGGAGGCGCCGCGGGTCGAGGCGCCGGCCGTTCGTCACGCGGGCTTCCGTCCGATCACGGTCCAGCTGTACCGGCGCCGGTGGTGCAGGCGCACGTCGACGAAGCCAGCATCGGTCAGCAGCTGCTCCGCCTCGGCACGCGAGTAATAGCGGGAGTGGGTGGGATTCAGCTGGTCGTAGATCACGAGCCGGCGCTTCTGCGGCGTGAAGCGCGACAGGACGTTGCGAACGTAGTCGTGCAGCGGCAACGGGACGACACGGCAGAGGGCGATGTACAGCGACAGGGGGACGTCGATGATGCGCACCAGCGTCGCAAGCGCCGCGTGCGGCAGCAGCGTGGCGAAAGTTCTGAGGCAGGCGAGGAAGCCGCGATACAGCGCCGTTCCCTCGTTCGCGTAGAGCCACACGAGGAAGCGACCGCCCGGCTTGAGAGCCGCGAATGCAGCGGCGACGACCGGCCTCGGGTCCGGAATGAACTGCAGGACGCCGATCGAGACGACGAGGTCGAAGGAGCGGTCCGGTAGCAGGTCCTCGCCGCGGCCGTGCAGGAACGACACGCGTCCGCCGTACCGCGCGAGGTTCCGCTGTGCGACGACGTGGCCGTCGGAGGGCTCGACCGCGAGCACGTGCGCAGCGCCGGCATCGAGCATCATCGCGACGATCCGCCCCGCTCCGCTGCCGATCTCCGCGATGCGGAGGCCCCGCAGGTCCGACAGCGCGAGCAACGGGCCGATGATGTCCGCAAAAAGCTCCGTCGACCCGTAGAACCCTGCGTTGTCACCGTAGTGCACCCATTGCTCGCCGAAGTCCCGGATCGTGCGGTCGCCGATGCTGTCTCGCAGCGTGCTCATCGCTCCTGCGGCTTCCTGCCGACGACCACATATTGACCGCCGAGCGGCACGCGCGCCAGGAAGCGCTCGAACGACCAGAGGCGACGGAGCCGCGGTGGGAAGAACAGCACGTAGTCCGTCCGCGCGTGCTCCACGCCGGAAAGCGACAGCAACCGCGCGCAGCCGGCCGCGGGCAGCAGCTGCGCATTGGCGTCGATCGGGGCGCGGGCCACGAGCCAGCGCGTCGCGGGATTGAAGGGGTTGTGCTCGAAGACGACGAGGCGCCCGCCCGGCTTCAGCACGCGGATCAGCTCACGGACGGCGCCGAGACGCGCGGCGGGCTCGATGTGATGGAGGACGCAGACGGACGTGACGACGTCGAACTGCGCGTCGGCCAGCGGCAATGGCCCCGGTGCGACCGCCTGAAGGACGGGCACGGCGCCGGCGTTCCAACCGGCGCGGGCCGCGTCGACCATGCCCGCCGAGATGTCGCAGCCGAAGAGCTC
>VBKG01000235.1 GCA_005879585.1 Deltaproteobacteria bacterium
TGGCGATGCTGAGCGCCGCCAGGTCGGCGAGCGCTTCCAAGAGCTCGAGGTCGTGCGTAGAGAACGGCTGCGGCGCCAGGCGGCCGGCCCAGAGAAGGCCGATCTCCGCGCCTCCTTCTCCGCGCAGGGCGGCCGTGCCCGTCTCCGGGAAGCCGGCGCCGAGCGCGGCGAGCAGGTCGGCCCGCTTCAGTCCCGGAGCCTCCCTGAGAGCCCCCCATACGCTCACCAGCACGCGCTCCGCCTCGGTGTGGATCATCACCGCTGCCGCCCGCGCACGGAGGAGCTGGGCGGTCGTCTGGGTCACCAGGTCCAGGGCTGGCTTCAGCTCACGCGCGGCGGCCAGCGCTCGACTGACGCGACGGAGCGCCTCGGACTCCTGCAGGGCCCGCCGCAAGGCGGCGGTCTGGTCCTCCACCTGACGCTCGAGCCGCTTCGCGTACTGCGCCACCTGCTGACGTCCGCGTTCGGCTTCGAGCGCGAGGGCACGCTTGCCGAGCACGCGATCGACTACCACGGGCAATGCGCGCTCGAACCCGATCTCCTTGACGACGTAGTCCGCGGCGCCCTGCTGGAGGGCCGTGACGGCCACGAACTCGTCGCCCACCCCCGTCATCAGCACGACCGGCGTCTCGTCGTTCGCCTCGCGGAGCGCGCGAAGGAACTCGATGCCGTTGCGGCCGGGCAGGGAGTAGTCGGTCAGGATTACCGCGAACGTCGCCTCTCGTATCGCCGAGAGGGCTGCCTCGGCATCACCAACGACCTCGAGGTCCACGGGGCCCGTCAGGGGCGCTGGCTCGCGGAAGGCGCGCTCGACGAGCTCCCGGTCGGCGGCACTGTCCTCGACGAGCAGCAGTCGAAGGCCCTTGTCGGCCCCACCCGGTGCACCCCCCCGTACGAGCACGCCAGCTACCCCGAATTGTTATCGACTGGCCGCCACCGAGGCGATGGTGGACGCACGTACCCGCCCGAGGACGCCGAGATCGAGTCCTGCGAACGGCTCTTTCCCCGTGGGTTTCCCATCCATCAGGCTCTTTCGGCTCGTTACGCGATTCGCTTGAGCCCGCTCCGCTGGCCGAAGGGCTCCGTGCGATCCGGCAAGCGGAAGGGGACCGAGGATTTGACAGCTCGCGTGTTGGCGCTCACTCTACCGCCCGGGGCCGAGGGGGATGGGAGAGACGCGGCAGGCAAGCATCCTGGTGGTCGATGACGAGGCGGATGTGGTGGAGAGCATCCGGGAGCTCCTGCGCCTCGACTACCGGGTCCTCGTAGCGACGCGGGCCAGCGAGGCGATGTCCATTCTCGACGCGCGGCCGGTCGACGTGGTCATGACCGACCAGCGCATGCCGGAGATGACGGGCGTCGAGCTCCTCCACCATGTGCGCGAGACCCAGCCGGAGACGGTGCGCCTCCTCTTCACGGGCTATGCCGATGTCCGCGCCGTGATCGACGCCATCAACCGGGGAAACATCTACCGCTACATCACCAAGCCGTGGGACCCCGAAGAGCTGCAGGGAATCGTGCGCGACGCCGTGGAGCGCCGCGCGCTGGTCGCGGAGCGCCAGCGGCTGCTCGGCGAGCTGAAGCACGCTAACGAGGAGCTGGTCCGGGCCAACGCCGAGCTGGCGGAGGCGAGCGAGCTCAAGTCCAACTTCATCCGGGTGGCCAGCCACGAGCTGCGCACGCCGATCATGATCCTCGGTCTCCTCACCCATCTGGTGACCCAGCCCCGCGACGTTTCGGAGCCCCTGTACGGATGGCTCCTGCAGATCGCCGGCGCGACCGACCGGCTTCGGCGCCGCGTCGACGAACTCACCACCATGCTCGCGGTGGAGAAGTTCGAGCGGCCGCTGCAGCGCGAGGCGATCGATCTCTTCGGCTTGCTCGAAAACGCCGCCGCGGACGTCCGCCCCTTCATGGCGCTCCGAGGACAGACGCTCATCCGCGACTACCGCCGGGGGCTCGGCACCATGGAGCTGGAAGCGGAGAAGATCCGGGACTGCCTGAGCCACCTCCTGCTGAACGCGATCAAGTTCACGCCGGATGCCGGGCGTATCACCCTGGCGGCGCGGCGCTCGGCGGACGGGGCTACTGAGATCCGGGTGAGCGATACGGGCGTCGGGATCGACGTGGCCAGCCGGGCGCACGTGTTCGAGCCGTTCTTCACGGCCTTCGACGTCTCCGGACACGCCTCGGGGTTGTTCGAGTACAAGGGGCGCGGGCTCGGCCTCGGTCTGACCGTGGTGAAAGCGTTCGTCGAGATGCACGGCGGGCGCGTGAGCGTTGCGAGCGAGGTGGGATCCGGCACGACGTTCAGCGTTGCCCTCCCGGCCCCGGACCGGCCGGCGACCCTGCACGGCGCCGCGGAAGCCGCGAATTGAGGGCCGGGCCACTTCGGTGCCGGCAGCGCTGAAGCCCGACGTCCTCATCGTCGACGATAGTCTCACGGTGCGGATGGACCTGGCCCACGCCTTCGAGACCGCCGGTTGCGCTTCCACCGTCTGCGCGACTGCCGCGGCGGCGCGGTCGGCGCTCGAGCGGACGTCGTACGCCCTGATCGTTCTCGACGTCCTCCTACCCGACACGAGCGGAATCGAGCTCCTCGCGGAGGTCAAGCACGCGCCACACATGGCCGCGATTCCCGTCATCCTCCTGTCGACCGAGGCGGACGCTCGCGATCGCGTGCGTGGCCTCGGGACGGGCGCCGACGAGTACGTCGGGAAGCCGTACGACCTGGCGTACGTCGTGTCTCGCGGCACAGAGCTCATGCGCCGAACCGCAGGCGCGGCGGACGCCGCATCGGCCGCCGACTCGACGGCGGATGGGCTCGCCCCGAAGCGCATCCTCGCGATCGACGACAGCCCCACCTATCTCTACGCGCTTGCCGGGCGCCTGCGCGAGGAGGGCTACGAGGTGGTGCTCGCGCGTTCCGGGGAGGAAGCCCTCGAGGTGCTGGCCGCCCAGCCGGTGGACTGGGTCGTCATGCTGACGGCGATGGAGGAGCGGGAGGCGATGATCGACGGGATCACCGCGGGAGCCGACGATTACGTCACGAAGTCGGCGGACTTCGCGGTGTTGAAAGCGCGCGTCGGCGCGAAGCTCCGGCGGAAGCAGATCGAGGACGAGAACCGCATCATCCGCGAACGTCTGCTGCGCAAGGAGATGGAAGCGGCCGAGGCGCGCGCGGCGCGCGCGCTGGCCGAGACGCGGGGCGCCCTCCTCGCCGACCTCGAGGGCCAGCACGCCGCGCTCGCGCGCGCGACGGCGCAGGAACGCGAAGCGCACGAGGCGCTCAAGAGGGCGCAGAGCCAGCTCGTGCAGTCCGAGAAGCTCGCGGCGCTCGGACAGATGGTGGCGGGCGTCGCACACGAGATCAACAACCCGCTGTCCTTCGTCGTGAACGACATGGCCGTGCTCCAGCGCGACGTCGTCGCGGTGCGCGAGCTGGTCGGCCTCTATCGCCAGGCGGCAACGGCCGCCGGCGGTGACGGGCCCGAGCTGCAGCGCCGCATTCGCGCCGCCGACGAGCGGATCGACGTCGATCACACGCTGGGCGGCCTCGATCGGCTCCTGCTCCGCGCGCGCGAGGGGCTGCGCCGCATCGAGGGCATCGTGAAGGACCTCCGCGGCTTCGCGCGCCTGGACGAGGGGGAGCGGAACGAGGCGGACCTGAATGCGGGCGTCGTCTCCACCGTCAACATCGTGCGTGAACGGGCCGCCAAGCGGAACATCGCAATCGCGCTCGAGCTCGGCCGTCTCCCACCGGTGATCTGCCACGGAGCGAAGATCAATCAGGTGGTGCTCAACCTGATCGCCAACGCGATCGACGCGTGCGCCGATGGCGGCTCGGTGACGGTG
The DNA here is from genome assembly GCA_005879585.1 of Deltaproteobacteria bacterium. Classification (GTDB taxonomy): domain Bacteria; phylum Desulfobacterota; class Binatia; order DP-6; family DP-6; genus DP-3. The sequence continues at coordinate 3,856 of VBKG01000235.1, forward strand.
CGGACCGCCTGCGAGCAGGGTGGCATCGCGATCCGCGTGATCGACAGCGGCAAGGGCATCGACCCGGAGATCCGCGGGCGGATCTTCGATCCGTTCTTCACCACCAAGCCGATCGGCGAAGGCACCGGGCTCGGGCTGAGCATCAGCTACGGCATCGTGCAGGAGCACGGTGGGACGATCGACGTAGACTCGACGCCCGGCTGCGGGGCGTGCTTCACGCTGCGGCTGCCGATCGGGGCGGACGCGGAGCGGCGGTCCCGACCGGGTGGCGCCACTGAGGGCGCCGCTGCCCCCCGGTAAGCGGCCGACGGCACGTCGGTTGCGCTGCCGCCGTCTCGCGGGTATCAAAAAGGTATGAAACACAATGCCAAGTCGAGCATTACGCTTCCCGCTGCGGAGCTACAACTCGTGAAGACCTTGAAGCGTCGCCTTCGGTTACGCAGCAACGTCGACGTGGTTCGCCGGGGCCTGAAGCTGTTGGAGGAGACGACGAGCCGCGAGGCCCTCAAGGCGGCGTATCGGCACGCCTCGCTCGCGACGCGCGAGGTGGCAGTCAGGGAGATGGAGGACCTCGATCACCTCGCGGGCGAAGGGCTCGATTGAGGTGGCCGTCGAGCACGGTGCGCTGTACCTCGCCGACCTGAGTCCACGACGCGTGACGGAGCCAGGAAAGATGCGGCCCGTTGTCGTCGTCCAGACCGACCTTCTCAACGCGGTGGGCCATCCCTCCACCTGGGTTCTCCCCTGCACGTCGAGGCTGACGGGCGACAGCCTGCTCCGGGTTGCGCTTGCGAAGGGAATCGCGGGAAACACGGCTGAGTGCGAGATCATGATCGATCAAAACCGGGCGATCGACAACCGTCGCCTGAGGAGACGCCTCGGGAAGCTGCCGCCGGGTCTGCTCGCCGAGGTGAAGCTGAAGTTGCGACGGCTCGGTGATCTCTAGCCGCTCGTGTTGTCCGCCGCTGCGCGCCCATGCTAGCCCGCCCTCATGCAGCCGGACTACCGCGAGATCCTCTACGACGTCGCCGATGGCATCGCGACGATCACGCTCAACCGGCCGGAGAAGCTGAACGCCTGGACGATGCGGCTCGGCGCCGAGGTGCGCCACGCCGCCTTCCGCGCCGATCGCGATGCGGCGGTGCGGGCGATCGTCGTCACGGGGGCAGGGAAGGGCTACTGCGCCGGCGCCGACATGGACATGCTGCAGGGCATCCAGCGCGGATCGGTCGAGGCTGCCGGCGACGATCTCGACGTCGAGCTGGCCCCCTCGCTCCCTGCGCTCTTCCGCGGCGAGTACAGCTACCCGCTCGGCCTCACCAAGCCGGCGATCGCCGCCGTGAACGGGGTAGCGGCGGGGCTCGGCGTCTCCTACATCCTCTACTACGACCTGCGCTTCGCTTCCGATCGCGCGCGGCTGGGCTTCATGTTCCCGCGTCGCGGTCTCGTGGCCGAGCACGGGAGCGCGTGGATCCTGCCGCGCCTGGTCGGCATGGCCAACGCCTGCGATCTCCTCTTCTCCGGCCGGCTGGTTCCCGCCGAGGAGGCGCTGGCGATGGGGCTCGTGAACCGCGTCGTGCCGCACGACGCGTTGTTGCCGACGGTGTACGACTACGCGCGCCAGCTCGCCACGACGTGCTCGCCGCGCTCCCTTCGAATCATGAAGCGGCAGCTCTGGGCCGACCAGTTCGCCGATCTCGAGGCGTCGATCCGGGTGGCCGATGCGGAGATGATCGCATCGTTCGGCTCGGAGGACTTCCGCGAAGGGGTCGCGTCGTTCGTCGAGCGACGTCCGCCGCGGTTCACGGGTCGCTGAGTGCGGCTCCCTTCTTGGCGAGCGGCTCGTCCCCGTTTTTCTTTCCTCGGGTTGGGGCGATCCCTGAGGCGCGTCGCCGCCGGGCAGCGCTGAACGACGGCCAGCGAGGACCGCGCGCGGAGGCGAACCGCGGCCTGACGACGATCGGCGTTCGCTCCGGCGCCCGCTCAGGCGGTTGCTATCGCCGTCGTTGTCACCGTGGGCCGCCAGAGGGTGGAACCGCCTGCCTCCAAATGGCACTCGCGGTGGCACAGTGTGCCAGCGGCGGCACACCGCGGGGGCGGGCCACGCCAGCCCGGCGCCAAACTGCTTTCGGCCGCCACGGACGACTAGGCTCATTGATGAGGGCAGCACGGCAAGCGCGGTGCAGGTACGTTGCTTGCTCTTGGGTCTGCCCTGATATGAGGATATCGATTGCCATCCTCGGGCTCCTCGTAGGTCTCGCGCATTCAACCCCGGCGTGGCCGGGTTCCAGTCGTCTCGCCCGCTGCCGCGCAGACTGCCCCGCCGAACTCACGGGGTGCCGACAGGTATTCGTGAAGGGACGGCTCTATCGCGATTGCGTGCGGCGGATCCTCTCTGCCTGCCGCCACACGGATGGATGCGGCGCCGTGCCACCGCCGCCTCCGACGGAGCGGTGCCGCGATGATGTGTTCTGCCCGCCTAGTCGACCCATCTGTGACACCACTCGCATGATCTGCCAGGCTCAACGGCCTCAATCGCCTCAACCGCCTCAACCGGAACCGCCACCCCTCTGGCTTCCGCCCGGCAACTACAACGTCACCTTGTGCGCCGACGGCACCGTCACGATTCTCTGCCAGCAGGTCGGCATGTTCCCCATCCACGACTTGGCCAAGTTCGAGCAAGCCATCTCCGGCACACTCAGTAAGGTCCTGTCGGGGAACGGAGCCGGAGACTGTGCGCTGGGTGCCTGGGACGTGAAGGCGGCGGCCGAAGGCGTCAACGCGAACTTCAGCGCGACGTGTACTGATCACGACGGCAACACCTTCAGCGAGTCGGTCCAAATCGGCATCCGCCCGTAAGGGCCGATCTCGTCAGCTGACCTTCGCGCTGGCTGCGTCTCGCAATCGGTCAACCGGAGTACTCGCCAGCGAGGGCCGCGGTGACTCCGGTCAGCCTCCGTTCACCGCCGCCGCGTACCTCCGGCACGGCTGTCCGCGGAGCGACGGGCACGCCGGCAAGTCATTCGGCGTGTCCTTTGAAGTGGGAACGACGGACAGCACCAGCTTCGACGCTCTTCTCCCGCCACGCGAGATCTCGTTCACCACCTGACCCCCCGTCGGCGGCGTATCGAAGGCCCACGCCACGCGATCACCGCCCGGGGCTTCGAGGCTCACCCGCAGGCGCGATCCTTTCCGGAACACGTGCGCAACGGAATAGAGCTCCACCCGCACGGCGACGAACTGCCCTGCGGGCAATGGCGCGGCATCGGCTTCGAGATGCGTCTGGACCGGGTGCGTGGGCGTCGAGCGATCATTGTCCAGCTTGCGGTGGCTGGCGCGGAGGTAGCCGCTCTGGACGTAGGTCTCGAGCCCGTCGGGCCGGATCTCCGAGAGCGTCACCTGGAGATCGGAATCCGTGGCGCTGCTGCGCAGCCAGAGATCGACGCTGCCCGGTCCGACCACCGTCAGGCTCTTCTTGAGCGGAGGTGTCGCGTACGCGATGGCCGTGCCGTCGACCAGCGGCAACCATTCGTACGGCGGGATCACGTCCCACGCGCTGCCCGTGGGCAGGGAAGACATGGGGCGTGCGGCGGGGTCGGGGCGATAGCTGTCGACCTTCTTGCTATGCGGACGCTTGCGCGCCAGCTTGCCGTGGGCGGCAAAGAACAACGTCATCGGCTTGGCTTCCTTCGGTGGCCACTGCGAGAACCCGCGTTGGAATCGCGAGACGGGCAAGCCCGGGATGCTCGATCCCGCGCCGTTCTCCATGCGCACGACGACGAACGGCCTGGACTCGAAGCGCGCCTTCGCATCGTCCAGCGAGGTGACGTCGTCATAGCTGTCCGACGGAACCGGAACCATCGGACTGCCTGTGCCCAGAATCTGGAGCGTCAGGATGGGCGCGAAGGGGCTCATCCGACTCGGGTTCGGAACGCGGCCGGCCACGTAGATGTCGAGAAAGGCGACCCAGTCCCACACGACCTCGAGGTCGAACGGGCTCGTGTGCACGCCGTTCTGGACCGTCACCTTCACGTCCGGCCGCACCGGAAAGCGCGACAGCATGGAGGCGAAGTCGGGTCCCGTCTGCTCGTCCTGGAAGGCGGCCGAGTAGAACATCGGGACTTCGATCTTGTCGACCCAGGTTGCCGGCGAGCGTTCATCCATGAACGCCGGCGTGTAGTATGGAAACGCCTTGGTCTGCAGCACCGGATCGAGCTGTTGCAGCCGCATCTTCTGGTTGGTGAGGCATACGGTGTCGCCGTCGTTGACGCGCTTTCGTGCCCAGCTTTGACCGCCCATCGGTGCAGGTTGCGCGTCCCTGCCCCGCTCGCTCAGCCAGCTTTGGGCGAACCCGTTGTTGAAGATTCCGCCGGGATACCCCGGTGCCCGATAGATGTCGGCGATCGTCGACAGGGGCGCCACAGCGCCCAGATGGGGCGGGCGGGAGCCCCCGACGAACGTTTGCGAGATCCCGGAGAAGGAGAGTCCGACCATGCCGACTTTGTGGTTCAACACCCAGGGCTGGACTCCCACGGTTTCGACCACGTCGTAGCCGTCGGCGGTCGTCGCGTAGTCGAAGATGCCGAAGACCCCGCCGGAGCAACCCGAGCCGCGCATGTTCACGCCGACGACGGCGTAGCCGAGCGCCCAGGCGATCAGCTCGGACGGCTGCGCGGGTGTGGCGCTGGGCTCCGCGGGGTTGTAGCCCGAGTACTCGATGACGGTGGGGAACGGGCCGTCCGCGATCATCTTCCCGAGTGGCGGGCGAACCGTTGCCGCGAGCAGCGTCCCGTCGCGCATGCGGATGTATTGGTACCCCTCCGTCAACGTTTGCGCCTCGTAGAACGACTGCGGAGGGTGATCCTCGAAGTGCAGGATCGTGGCGCTCATGGATGCGCCACCTGCGGCGTTCTGCACTGTGTAGGTCGTCCCCTGCTCCAGAAATGGGAACAGCAGGCTGCCATAGGCATCGACCTGCCCGCTCGCGACCCGGCCGCGCTGGGGATGCACCAAAGTCAGAGTGTCGCCCGGCGTGGCGTCCATGATCGAGAGGTAGCCGACGTTCGGCTGCAGGACCGGCGTCGCTCCGGCCGGGGCCAGCCCCGCGGAGAGCAAGAGCAACACGAAGAGGATTCGAGATCGCACGATGCCTCCCAGCAGAAGGATGGACCGCACCGGATGCACACGGTCGTTCGGCGCAGTGGGCTTACTCGATCTCCACCCGCCAAGTCCACTCGAGAAGGTGCATCGGTCGGGCTGGCCTCGCTCGACCGGCTGCTGCCGGGCCTGACCGGCCTCATCGCACGCACCGCGCACGAGAAAAACCGCAAGCGGCTCGAGGAGCGTGCCACGGCCAATCGACTCCGACCCGACTGGTCAGAGAGTGATCAGAGCGGCTTGCCGCCGGGGCCGGCGGCGTAGCCCATCCACGGAATCGTCGGCTGCTGGCCGTAACCCGGTTTGCTGTAGTCGCACACGCC
>VBKG01000236.1 GCA_005879585.1 Deltaproteobacteria bacterium
GGGATGATCTCTCCCGCACGCTGCGGAAGAGCTACCGGTATGCGGAGGCAGCGCACCAGGCGCGCGTCGCGCGGGTGCTGGGTGGCGACGACGTCGGCGACGCGACATCCGAGGAGCGCGAAGCGGCCTCGCGCGACGCTGAAAGAGCGCTCGGCGACGCGGCGCTCGCGCGGCTCGACGCCGATGATGTGGAGGGCGCGCGGGTCCGGCTCGAACGCGCGCGCGCCGCGGGCGGCTTGAATACGGCCGCGATCGGCGAGCTGCTGGCGTTGGTGGGCGAGGCGAAGCAGCTGCGCTGAGACCGCGGCTACGCCGCCGCCCACGGGTTGCCCGGCAGGCATGACTGTGGCAGCCGTGGCCACGATCATGGCTATCATCCATGTCGGGATTCGTGAGTTGAAGAATCGCGCGCCGCAGCTCGTCCGGCGCGCTGCGCGCGGTGATCGCATCGTCATCACCCGCTATGGCAAGCCCCGCGCGTTGCTCGGTCCGATCGTCGAGGCGCAGGAGCCGGGCCACCGTGCGCGCATGCAGGCCTGGCAACGCGAGCGCCGCGCGTTCGAGCGGCTGGCTCCTGTCCACCAACGTCGCCTCGGCGGCCGCTTCGTTGCCATGCACCGGGGCCGCATCGTCGATACCGACGCGGATCATGACCGACTGTTCGAGCGGGTCTGGAAACGTCTGCGGGGCGCGACGTTCTTCATCGGGCGCGTCGGCACACCGTCGCCGACTGTCGACATGCCGGGCTTCGCGCTCGAGTGAGGCGCCGCTTCAGCCATGCGTTCGAGCCGCCGGCACCCGTGGTCCCCGTGCGTCTCGGCGCGCCTGGCGGTCATGAGAGCGCGGCGCTCGACGGCAAAATCGACACGGGCGCCGACCTTTGCGGCATACCGGAGCGACTCGTAATCGAGCTCGATCTGCCACCGATCCGTAACGTACGCGCCGTCGGCTTCGCCGGATCGGCCCGCGACGTCGTCGTGTACCGGGTCGACGTAGAGATCGATGGCTTGGTCTTTCCGCGAGTGGAGGCATTGGCGGTGGACCGCACCTACGCTTTGCTAGGGCGGAATTTGCTCCGCGTGTTGGTCGTTCGGCTCGACGGCCCGCGTGAATGGCTGGACCTGCGTCGCCCGCGAATCAAAACGTAAACGCGGCGAAGCCGACCGTTATCCCAGCAGAGCCGACGATGACGAGGACCCTGTCTCCCCGCTTCAACCGCCCGTCCCTGAGCGCAAGGCTCATGCCGAGCGGAACGGACGCCGCAACGGTATTGCCGTACTCTCGGTGCGTCGTGAAGTAGTCGTCGTACGGAAGGCCAAGCTTCCGAGCGATGAGCTTGGAGGCCTTCTCGCTCGCCTGATGGCCGAACCCGATGTCGTACCGCTGGCTCCGCAGGTTCGGATCGCTTTCGAACGTGTCGATGATTTTGTCGACTGTGATGCGGAAAAGCTCTCGTGACGACGAAAAGAGCTTCATGGGCGCGTAGTGGTCACTCGCTGGCAACGCGGCGAACTCATGCACGTTGCTCAGGGGAACCATGCAGAGGCTGAAATGCTCACCGAAGTTCTTGAACGTGAAGTAGAAGTCGTCGTCACTCGGTTCCTTGACCAAAACCGTCGCGGTCGACGCATCACCGAGCGTATAGATGGCCGACCGACACGTCGCCGCCCCCTCGGCACTGAGATCCCAGCATTCGTAGCAGTCGGAGAAGACGTGTTCGCAGTTGACGATCATCGCGCAGCGGCTGATGCCGCTCCGCAGATAGCTGTGGGCGACCTGCAGTGCGCGAAGCCAACTCGCGCATGCATCCAGGATATCGAAGCAGGTCGCGTTTGCCATCCCAAGCGCTCCCTGGAACAGGTTTGCCGTCGCCGGTTCGAGCCAGCCACGAACCACACCTGCATAGATCAGGAGGTCTACGTCTTGGGGACGAACAGATGCCGCATCGAGGGCCAGTGTCGCGGCCTCGACTCCGAAATCGAATGCCTTCTCGCCTTTATTCAATCGATACCGGACCTCCGTCCCCGAGCTCTCGAGCATCTGCCGAACCCGTTGCTCGGTGGCTTCGAATTGCAGCGACGTCATGCGAGGTCGGTTGTATTCCCGGATGCGTTCGAGGATCCAGTCGTTGGTGATACGCCGGGTCGGCACGGCGTGCTGAACGGCCGCGATCCTCATCCGATACCGATTCGTGCGAGCCAGGTGCGTGGTAGAAGGCTCACTGGGTCTGGATTCCTTGGAGCACCGACTGCCTCGTTGCCTGGCGCGCCGCACCGTAGCCGGCGAGGACGGTCATTAGCATCGCCAGAACCACGTACCAGGCGGTGGCGCCAAACGCGAGGTGATACTCGAGTTCGTATCCGAGAAGGTAGGGAAAGTTGATCCCGATCCAGATCCACGCGGTGATAAGACCGACGGCGACACCGAGCAGCGCGCCGAGGCCCCCGATCGTCGCGGACTCGATGACGATCGTGCGGCGGACCGCACGCTCGTCGGCTCCGACCACACGCCAGACCGCCAGCTCCCGGCGACGCTCCCAGATACTTGCCAGGAGCAGGTCGAAGATACCGGCCACGGTAACGATGATCACGAGGAGCTGCATCGCATCCGTGAAGGCAAAGGCGCGATCGATGGCGGCCGCATGGTACTCCAGCACCTCATGAGGCAGGAGGATCTTGACGCCCCATCGCTCCGTGAGGATACGGCGATTGAAGATCACCGTGCCACGATCCGACGCGTAGTCTCGGACGACACCCACGATCGGCAGGCTCACCGAGCCCGTCGGCGTATCGAGTTCGATCGCGTCACCGACGCGAAGGTGGAAACGATCGGCCAACGCGGTCGCGACGTTCGCGCCCTCGCCTGCCAGAAGGGCTCGCGCAGCCGCCACGGAATTACCCTCGCGGTACCATTGGGCTCCGTAGCGCGCGGCGTCGAAGAACCCGTCGCTAAGCGCAAACAGCGTGATGCGTTGGCCCCGGTAGACCTGCCCGGGGACACATCGGGCGGTCGCCACGGACCGTACGCCCGGAATAACTTGCAGATCGGTTGCGAGCTCCTCGGGAAGCGGGGTCTCCAGCCACCCGCCCTCCGTTGACACCGCACTAACCACGAGATCACCGAGCATCAATCCGCCTTCCTCGTAGTAGCGGCTCACTGACTTACGGAAACTCACGGTGAGCGATGCCACGGTGATTCCGATGGCGAGAACAAGCGCGACCGCCGCGATCGTGACACCCGTACGCGTGGCCGAGCGAAAGAGGCTTTCCGCCGCGACCCGACCCTCGGCGCCGAAAAGCGACAGGAGCCGCGACAGTATCGCGGCTCCTCCGCTCGACTAGCGCCAGCGCGCTGACGCCCACGAGCCCCAGCCATGCGAGCACCAGGCGATACGTACCCGTCTGCGGGGCGAGTGCCCGGAGGTCGGCCCGCATGACCTCGAGCGGATCGAGCGCCGTCACGCGCCGCGCGGCAAAGTACGCCGCAAAGAGCGCCGCACCGATCCCAATGGCGGCAATGGCAACCTGGCGGGACGCCTCAATCGAGAGGCCGTCGACCGGAAAGCGCAGCTGAAAGATGACGCCCATGGAGTCGGACACGAGACCGGTCAAGAGACGCGCCAGAGCGATGCCGCCAGGGATCCCGAGGCCGGTGCCTGCCACGCCAAGTACGAGCGCCTCGAGCATGAGCAACCGGAAGAGCTGGTCGGCGCTTGCTCCGGTCACGCGCAGGCCCGCGATCACCAGCGCCCGGTGCACCGCCCCGGTCGAGGTCGTGTTGTAGATGATGTACACACCGGCTACGAGACACAGCAGGCTCAACCCCGTCAGCATCGCCTGGAAGGAAGCCAGGATGGTTTCGTACTGCGCGCCGCGCTGCTCGGGCCGCGCGACCTGCAGCGTGGACGGCAACGCCGCCTCGAGACGCCGCTGGGTCGTGGTCACGTCCGCCTCGGGCCGCAGCAAGACATCTACCTGATCGATTCGGCCCTCCGTCCCGAGCACGAGCTGCGCCGCCGGAAGGTCCATCACCGCCAGCTGGCCGCCAAAGACGCGGGCCACACCCGCCGGCGCCAGGAGTCCGCGGACGGTGAAGTCTTTTACGCCCGCGGGTGTCGATAGCTTCAGGTGCTGGCCGATCCCGAGCGCGTGGCGCGTTGCGAACGCCTCCGCAAGCAAGATCGCGCCCGGGTCATCCATCGACCGGAGCACCTCCCTCCGGTCGGTGGTGAGGGAGATGCGGTACCGCTCGAGGTCCTCCTCGGCCGTGAGGTCAGCGCCGAAGAGCTGCAGCGTCTCGGACGGATCATCGGCGAGCGAGATCGTCCCCCGCACCAGAGGCACCGCGGCGGCTACCGCTGGGTCGGCGCGGACGGTTTCCACCGTGGCCTCCGAAAACCCCACCTCGCCTACCCCGAGCGTCACCTCCAGCGCCGCTGGCCCGGCGATCAGCTCGATCGTACGCCGGAGATTGTCGAGCACGCTTGCATTGATGACCTGGATCGCGACGATCAGTGATACACCGGTCGCGACTCCGCCCACGACGAGCGTCGTCCGCCCCCAGCTCGCCTGCAGCTGCCTGAAGCTCACTTGACGCAGGAGACGCAGCACAGACGGCCGGCGCGTCTACCCGGCGATGCCGATGTCGCCGTCCGGGGACTCTTCAGTCAACGGCATGTCCTGCTGCAGCGCGCCGTCGACCAAGCGCAGGACGCGCCTGGCGTAGGCCGCGAACACCGGATCGTGGGTCACGAGCAGTACCGTCACGCCGGTGCGCTCGTTGATGTCGTGAATGAGATCCATGATCACGCGCCCGCCGGCACGGTCGAGGTTCCCCGTCGGCTCGTCGGCCAGCACGATCGCCGGCCGGATGACGAGTGCTCGCGCGATCGCGACCCGCTGCTGCTCGCCGCCTGACAGGTGCGTCGGGTAATGCGCCGCGCGGTGCGACATGTTCACCATCGCGAGCGCATCCTTGACGCGCGCGTCGACCTCCCTCTGTTTCACACCGTCGAGCACGAGCGGCATACCCACGTTCTCCGCTGCCGTGAGAAACGGCATCAGGTTGAACGTCTGCAGCACGTACCCGATCCGCCGCCGCCGCAGCGCCGCCGCCTCGGCCGAGTTCATCTTCGCCACGTCGGCCCCGTCGACCAGGACGCTCCCACTCGTGGGTGGCGTGAGACCCGCGATCAGATGCAGCACGGTGCTCTTCCCTGAACCGCTCGGTCCCATCATCGCCCAGAACGAGCCCGGCGGGCAGACGAAGGAGAGATCGTTGACTGCCCGGACAGCGGTCTCCCCGCTGCCGAAGGCCTTCACCACGTGCCGCAGCTCGATCATGGAGTAGCGGCGACGCGCTCCTGCAGCTTCTGTGTCACCTCGTCGAGCCACGCGAGCTCCGCCCGCACGCTCAGCTCTGCGCCGTCGATGAGGAGATTCGTGACGAAGCTGTCGATCGGCACGCGGCGGAGCTTTCGCCGCTGCGCTCCAAGGAGGTGAAGCTGCCGGAGATACGCGCGGCGCTGGTGGTCGATCAGGCCAAGGAGCTCCGGGACCCGATCGGTTCCGGCGAACAGGAGTTTCACTGCCAACTCCTGACGAAGCGGGCGGGGCACGTCCGTGGGAGGCTCGAGGATGAACGTGTCAAGGCTCCGCTGCCCGTGGTCGGTGATGCGATAGAGCTTACGGCTCGACTCAGGCGCGGCGAGCAACTGCTCGATCAGGCCGTCGTCCGCGAGCCGGTCGAGGATACGGTAGATTTCTCCAAAGTTCAGGTGCCAGAAGTGACCGAGAATGCGCTCGCACTGACGTTTCAGCGCGTAGCCGTGAATCCCTGCTCGACTTTGCGAGACTACCCCGAGAACCGCGTAGCGGACGCTGCGTGTATGGTGCGTGGCTCGCTCCTTGGCTCGGTGGCGCTCCCTTGCGCGGGTGGGAAGCTGCCATGCGGTCAGGTGAGACGTCAAGGCTGAACCCCGTATTCTGGATCGGAATAGTCATGTCGCTGGCGGCTGTATGCTCGGGACGATTCCCCCTGCCATCAGCAAAGCAGCATCTCGCCGCCGGCGCGGCCATCGGCAGCAAGCTCGCCGCGGTTCGTGCCGAAATGGACCGTGTCGCGGCGCGCCGACACCAAGGCGACCGGCCGCGTTGGAAGGTCCGCTCCGGACGTGCGGCCATCCGTTTCGAACCGGAACATGGAGTCGTCCGCTTCCTACTAGAATCTTATTGAACTCTTGCGCGCTTCTCTTGCGGACATGCGCCGGCGCTGCGAGTACCGTCATGGCGGGCATCATGAAAGCTGATCCAGCGGATCGCGGCCCGGGAGTGGGCGATGAGCAACGCGACTGCCGGATCGCGCGATAGATCGCGATCCTGTGCTTCGGCTCCTCCGAAAGGTCAGCCTTCCGCAGCTGAGCGCGAGCTGGGGACGGACGGCGCTCATCGTCGGCGGGATCGCGACAGGCGTCTCGCTCATCGTCGCGATCGGCATCATCAACACGAGTGTCGTACGGAGCATTCGACGGACGATCGAGCTCATCGCCGGTCCGGCCGCGCTGGAGGTGGTCCTCGGCGTCGGGGAGGTGGGGTTCGACCAGCGAGCCGCGGACATCGTGCGGGCCGATCCGGACGTGGCGGCTGCCATACCGCTCGTACGGGGGACCATCACGCTCGCGGACGACCCTGCGGAGACGCTGCAGCTCTTCGGCGCCGACTTCACCGCGGAGGAGGACCTTCAGCGCTACCCGGTGGTCGCAAACACCGACCGGCGCGAGTTGGTGCGGGCGATCGGCGATCCGCGCGCGATTCTCGTGACGACCGTTTTCGCGCGTCGCCACCGCCTCGCGACCGGCGCCGGCATCCGTCTGTCGACCCCGCAAGGCGTGAGCGAGCTCATCGTGCGGGGTCTCCTCGAGACCGAGGGGCTCGCGGCCGCCGTCGGCGGGCAGCTGGCGGTGATGGACCTGCCTGCGGCCCAACTGCTTCTCGGCAAGGAAGACCGGGTGGACCAGGTCGACGTCGTCCTGCGGGACGGTGCCGACGTCAATGCGGTCAGACGGCGCCTCGAGGACGCCCTGCCCCACGTGCTGACCGTCGCTCCGCCAGCTCAGCGCGCAGCGCAGTACGACGCCGTCCTGGCCTCGTTTCAGTCCATGCTGTCGGGCATCAGCACGCTCTGTCTCGTGGCGGGGATGTTCCTCGTCTATAACACCACCTCCACGGGAGCGGTGCATCGCGCCTGGACGCTCGCGAGCCTGCGTGTGCTCGGAGCGGACGCCGACGCCGTCTTTCGCCTGCTGATACTGGAGGCCCTCGTGCTCGGCGCGGTCGGGACGGCCCTCGGCGTGGGAGCCGGGATCGTTCTCGGACGGCTCCTCCTCCCGATGGTGACGGATTCAATGGGCATCAACTTCCAGCTCCGGTTTCACACGCACGAGATGCACTTGAATGCGCGGCAGCTGCTCGTGGCTGCGGCCGTCGGGATCTCGACCGCCGTAGGCGCGTCCTGGTTTGCCGCTCGTCGAGCGTCTCGTGCCCACCCGATCGCGGCTCTGGGCGCGGACCTGGGGACGATGCTGTCGCACCGGCCCCCGAGGAGGCTCGTCTGGTGGTGGGTGGTGCTGGTCGCCTTCAGCGCCATCGCGTTGCTCCTGCAGGCGCGCTTCAAGTCCGTTTCGTGGGGCAACGTCGGGGCGACGCTGTGGAACGCCTCGGTCGTCGTGATCGCGATTCCGATCGCGCAGGGGCTCGCCCGCGCTCTCAGTGGAAGCCTCCGGGTCCTGTCTCCCGTGCCGGGACGGATTGCCGCCGAGAGCCTGTTTCGCTCCACTGTCCGTACCGGCACGACCACAGCGGCGATCGCGCTGGCGCTCAGCGTGGCGATCACGATGAGCTCTTTGCCCTATAGCTTTCGAGAGTCCGTGAGATCTTACGTCGCTAAGTTCCTCAGCGCCGACCTCATCGTGAGTGCGGTTGCCACCGAGGGTGGCTGGCTCGAGTGTCCGATCCCAGAAAGCGTGGCGACCGAGATCTCCGCGATCCCCGGCGTTCGTACGGTGGACTTCGGCCGCGTGTTGACCGGCCAGCCGTTTCGCGAACGACGCATCGGCGTGCTCGCCGCGAGCGACGGCTGGTTGGACCCAGCACGCCTACCCAAGGGTTGGTATCGCGAGGGCGATCCGGATGCGGCAGCGACGGCGATCCGCGCCGGAGAGGCGGTCGATGTGTCGACGACGCTCGCCGATCACCACGGACTGCACGTCGGCGACCGGATCGAGCTCCAGACTCCCACGGGGAACCTGAGCCTTCCCATCGCTGGCGTCGTTCCCGACTACGTCTCCGACCACGGCACCGTCATCCTGAGCCGCCGGATCTTCGTCGAGCGGTGGGGAGACCGCAGCCTCAGCCGGATCACCGTCTTCGCGGACAGCACGGTCCCCCTCGACGAGCTGCGCCGGCGCATCACCGAGCACTTCCACGACCGATATCGTCTCAAGGTGCTCTCCGTGGGCGAGGTAGTTGCCTACCACGACCGCATGATCAACCGGGCGTTCGCGTTCACCGACGCCATCCAGCTCCTGATCGCCATCGTCACCGTGTGCGGCATCTTCGACGTCCTCGTCTCGACGATCCTCGAGCGCCGCAGGGAGCTCGCGGTCTGGCGCGTGATCGGCGCCGACGTGCGAGTGGTCCGCAGCTCCGTGGTGCTGGAGGCGAGCACGATCGGAGCGCTCGGGGTGGCGCTCGGGCTCGCCGTCGGACTGGTGACCGCGTTGCTGTGGATAAAGCTGAACCTCCGCTACCTGCTCGGCTACGACCTCGAGTATCACTTCCCCGGTCGCCCGATGATGCTGTCCGTCGTTCTTGTAGCGCTAATGACGCTCGCGGCCGGCTACGTCGCCGCCCGAGGCGCCACGAGGCAGTCCATCCTCGATGGCATCAGGAGCGAGTAGGCGCCGTGGAGGATCATCGCGGGAACCGGAACGTCTCCGAACCTGACATGCGGGTGTTTCGAGTCGGAACATGTCCGTTCCCGTGTGATCGTACCCGGAAGGAATTTGCGTGACAAATCGTACAACATTCTTGACGATGCACTACTCTCTCTGGCACCGATCAATATCACGGCCAACCTTCCGGTCGCTCGAAACCGACGAGGTGCACGATGCTCCGCTACCTGATTCTTGGCCTGCTGCGCGGCGGCCCGGCTCGACACGGATACGCGCTGATGAAGGAGTACAGGCAGCAGTCCGGCATCGAGATCAGCATCGGCAACGTCTATCGCGAGCTGCAGCGCCTGGCTGCCGGCGGGCTGGTGCGGGCGGCCGCCAACCCGCCGGGTGCGGACCCACGGCGGGTGCCCTACGAAATCACCCCGGCCGGCTCGGCGGCGTTCGCTGAGTGGCTGTCGACGCCGACCGCGGGGCAGGTCACCGAATGCGGCAGCGCGTTCGCGTTCCGTGCCCTCTTCCTCGGGCAGGAGGATCCTGCGGTCGGCCGAAGACTCATCACCCGGTGGCACGACGACCTCACCATTCGACGGAACGCCCTCCAGCGAAAGAGCGAGTCGCCGAGGGTATCACCTGCTGCGAAGGCTCTGCTGACCCGCCGTCTCAGGCATGTCGCGGCAGACCTGGACTTCGTCGGAGAGCTGAGCTCCGCATACGAAGATTGGGCGGCGAGCAGCAAGGCGACGAGTTCCCGATCTGGGAAACGCCGCAGCGCGCCGCCGCGAGCGGACGTGCAACCGGACGCAAGCCGCCCGTTCCGGCGTTCCACCAGCCCACGCACCGGTCAGTAAGGTCCGGCTCAGGGCCGTTCGAACGCGCCGAGGTCACGGAGGACCGCTCGGCGTCGGCCGACAGTCACAGAGCCTCGAACGTTCCGCACCGAGCAGAGGTTCGTCGCAGGGGCCGTCCGCACTCACCGTCCCCTTCGATGCCCGCGACCTTTCCGACGCAGCCTGCCTTGATTCTCGTCTCGTTGCGACGCGGCGAGGAGATCGCGAATCGCCTCGGCGTGTGCAATGAAAAACATGCGGTCCTTATCACGCGCTGCGCGGCGCTTCGATTCAACGATATGCGCGAGGCGCGCTACGGGGAGCTCCACGCGCTCAATGCGGAAGATGCGGCGCTCATTCCACACCGTCTCGAAGTCGAAGCCGGCCATGACGAGCGCGAAATCGACGTCCAGGCCGGCGTTGTCCGTCGCGCGGACGAGTCCCCGGTGGGCGATGACACGCTCGGCAAGGAGACGATCCCGCGGCTGGTCGAGCGGCTCTGCGCCGCACCACAGTTCGAGCCCGAGCTTCTCGCTCACTCGCCACGCGGCGAGGGCGTTATCCCGATCGAGGGGAAGGAAGAGGTCGCGGTCTTGCGTCGCGAAGACCTCCGACGCGGAACGGGCGTGCAAGTTGATCCCTGACAACCCGATGACGACGAAACGGACGCCAGATCGACGGAGCGAGCGCGCCAGACGCAGGAACGGATCCACGGAGACGGGTCAGCGGAGGCGCACGGCGTTTCGGCAAACCGCGCGCCAGCTTCGGATCGTCCGCTCGACCCAGCTCTTGTCGGCTCCCGACTGGTTCTGGGGCAACGCTTCGAGCTTCGCGATGGCGCGGAGATAGGCGGCGCCGAGGCGGATCGGTCGTCGTCCTCGCGCCCGCGCGAGACGTTCCACCTTGGCCGCCATAGTAGTCGGAGGGTAGACGACCCGGTCCAGCCAGGAAAGCGGGATCAGATGTTACGCAACTGCCCGTGGCGCGGTCTACGGACCCATGCGCCGAGCGCCATCACACGTCTGTCACCGTCAACGCCTGCCGCTCGCCGCACGGGGCATGTAGAGCAGCCTCCCCTCCACCCCCTCGAGGCGGCCATCGATTCGCGGCCACGTCTCGACGCGCGCGGGATCGAAGCCGCCGGAGGGCACCAGCTCGACGGGGTAGCGGGTGGTTCCGGGCAACCAGTCCCCGTCGATGTCGTGAGGGGCGGGCCTCGCCATGCGAGCGGGGCTACCGGCGGGTGCTCGGAGCGTCAATGCATACGACCGTCAGCCGGCGGGCGCACACGAGGTCCCGCGACTTGGCCACGCATCCCTTCTGACCGGCGCGGCCCTGGAGTCTGTCGACCACCGTGCCGTCGATGAGCTCCTATATGGCTCCGGAGCGACGCCGTAATCGGGAAGGCGACTGACCGGGGCAGCGTCTTGATCGCGGCGATTACATAAAACTTTCGGGCCCTAGTGATTCCTATGCCCGGCAACGTGCCGCACGACGAGCTCAACGGCGCGTACCGAGACCCTAGCCCTGGCGACTCCGACGCGGCGAGCATGCCGCGGCGCGTGAGATGAGCGCAAAAACACTCCTTGTCTGCCGACCCCGACGGCCGTAAGGTCAAGCATCCGCCCGACGGGAGGGACGACATGCGTACGGCTTTCTTCGTCACATTCGCGTGGGTCGCGATCGCCGCAGGTAGGGGCTACGGGCTCGACATCACGGACTGCGGACAGGTGGTGCCCGAGGGCCAGGTCGGGGTCCTCCAGGCCGACATCGCCGGATGCCATATCGCCGTCACGCTGGAGGACCACGCGAGCCTCCAGCTGAACGACCACTCCATCACCGGGTGCTCGATCGGTGCCGTGCAGTGCCTCGAGAGCTGCACCGTCACGGGCCCCGGCACGCTGGCGTCCAGCAACTATGGCATCTTCGGGAGCTATCTGCACAAGCACGTCGTCACCGCCGACGGCATCGTGTTCCACGACAACCTCGAGGCGCTGTCAGGGCTCTACAGCAAGTTCGTGCTGAGCAACCTCGTCGTCACTGGCAACGGAGGGCCAAGCGGAAACTACGATCCGCAGCACAGCCCGGCGATCATCGGCCGCTCCCTCCTCGGCACGAACCTGCAGGTCACCGACAATCATGGCCCCGGCACCGCGATGGACCGGACCACGAAGCTCATCGATTCCGTCCTCACCGGGAACAACGGCGAGGGAAAGGGCATCGACATCGAGAGCCGGATGCGTCCGAGGGTCACCAACACCGTCTGCGGCCACAGCCTCGGGTTCCAGCGCTACCCGCGCCCGTGGAGGCACACCTGCGCGAATGACCCGTAGCGACTCGGTCGCCCCCATCCGCGCGCGCCTCCGCCACCCGATCGTCGACACCGACGGCCACACGATCGAGTACCTCCCCGCGTTGCGCGACGAGCTCGCGACGCTCGCGGGCGCGGCGGCCGTCGCGCAGCTTGACCGCGTCCTCGGCTTCGCGCGCATCGCGCGCAGCCTCGCTCCCGTCGAGCGCCGGCTCGCGGGGCTGCCGCGTCTCTCGAGGCACGACGGTTCCGGCCAGAATAACGACACCGACAGCCAACGCGGGTTGTTCGTGATGGTGAAGTAGGCAGTATCTCGGCCTCGTCGCTCGGGGCTGCTTTGGACTGGGTCCGAGAGCGCCGTGGGCGTACGATCCGATCTCCGGACACTCACGCTCCGAACGAAAAGTCGCTTCCCGCACTGATGTGGACTATCCGCCCGCAGAACTCTTACCGCATCATCGACTCGAGCAGCGCTCCGTTCCCGCTCCGCACGACCGTGCGCTCGCCGCCGGGCGTGTCACAGATGGCAATGGCGTGCGAAGGCACCTCACCCGCGAAGACCACCGTGTACCCAACGACCGTGGCCGGGCCGACGTAGTCCTCGTT
>VBKG01000237.1 GCA_005879585.1 Deltaproteobacteria bacterium
GCTCGCGGGTGAGACCGACCCCGCGGAGAGCGCCCGCCGGATCGTCGACCACCGCCAGCAGGACGTGCTCGACGCTCAGGAACTCGTCCTTGAGCGCCTTCATCTCGTCCTCGGCCTTCGTGAGGAGCTGGCTGAGCCGCTGGGTGATGAACGTCTGGCTCGGCCCCGCCGCCGCGCCCCGCACCTGCGGGCGCCGCGCGAGCTCCCGCTCGAGCGCGTCGCGTACGGCTCGCGGCGCCACCCCCGCCGCCTCGAGGAGCGCCGGGCCGAGCCCGCCGTCCTGCTCGAGGAGCGACATCAGCAGGTGCTCGACGTCGATGCCCTGGTGGTTGCGGCGTGCGGCGATGCCCCCCGCCTGCTGAAGCGCTTCCTGCACCTTCACGGTCATGCGGTTCACGTCCACCATGAGGCAGGAAAGTGCGCATGCCGCGCTGCGCGGTCAAGGCGGGCGCACGCGCTGAGAGCGGGTTAATCGGCGGAAGCGCCGGACGGGCCGGTCAAGAGCCGCGGCGCGGCACCGCGCACGAAATCCGCGAGGCGCCAGAACAGCAGGACCGCCTCGTCCCATGCCGTGCGGCTCATCTCGCGGACCGTCGCCAGCACGCTCGGGCGGCTCTCCTTCAGCTTGAGCGACCGGTTGCAGCCGCCCATCTGCAGGGCGAGGTGCGCTGCCACCGTGTCCGATTCCCGCACGCAGAGCTTGTAGTAGGTTCCGGACGGACGTCGCTCGGTGCGGAGCTCATGGACGATGCCCGCGAGCTTCAGGCACCGCTCGCGCCGCCGGAGGGCGGCACCGGCACGGTCGCTGACGAACACCACAGCCTGGGAATCCCCTTCCACCGCGTTCCACATGGCTCCCTCCCAGAGTCGATGTCAGCGTTCCGGCCTCTCTATCTCACCGGCCCACGGGTCTGCAACCGGAAGACGTGATCCTCCCCGGCGGTGAGGCCGTGATACCGGCGTCGACATGCCGTCATCCGGCGCCGCGAGCCCGGCGTCACCGGTTGCGCCGGCCGGCCCGATCCAGTGACAGTGGCGCCACCGATGACGAGCCGGATGGTCGCCGGGACGCGAATCGATCTCGCCGAGGGCGACATCACGCGGCAGGACACCGACGCGATCGTCAACGCCGCCAACACGACGCTGCTCGGCGGCGGCGGGGTCGACGGAGCGATCCATCGCGCCGGGGGCCCGTCGATCGTCGAGGAGTGCCGGCGGCTCGGCGGCTGCGCGACGGGCGATGCGAAGCTGACCGGCGCCGGGCGGCTGCCCGCTCGCCACGTCATCCACGCGGTCGGCCCCGTGTATCGCGACGGCCGGCACGGGGAGGCCGAGCTCCTGGCGAGTGCCTATCGGCGGAGCCTCGAGGTGGCGATGACCCACGGGCTCCGATCCGTCGCCTTCCCCTCCATCTCGACCGGCGCCTATCGCTTCCCGATCGCCGAGGCGGCGGCCATCGCGCTCGGCACCGTGGCGGCCGTCGCCGCCGAACGCCAGGGCGCACTCGAGCTCGTGCGGTTCGTCCTCTTCTCGGCGGCGGACTTCGCGGTATACGCGCAGGCGCTGGCTGCGCTGCCCGGCTGACGCGCCGTGGCCGATATCGGCTATCCCGGCTACCGTGTTCATCGGACCCCTCATCGTCACGGTCTTCCTGACCCTGCTCCGCTTCGTCGAAGAGGAGATGATATGGGCGCAGGCGTGATCCGTGTCTTGCCTCTCCGCCGCTCCCGTGGCACTGCTAAAGAGGAGGGAATCATGCCGAGGTTGACGGTCCTGACCGTGGTATTCGCGCTCGTCCTCGCCCTGGACGGGCAGCCCGCGCTGGCGACGCACAGCCAGGCCGGGGAAGCCGGTCTCGCGGTCGGCGCGGCCGCGGCGAACCTCCTCTACCTCCCCGCCAAGACGCTCGTGGCGATCGGCGGGCTCGGAGTCGGCGCGCTCACCGGGCTCCTCACGGGCGGCGACATCCGCGCGGCGTACGCGGTGTGGGTACCGGCGGCCGGCGGCACCTTCATGCTGACACCGGCGCACTTCGAGGGCACCCGGCCGATCGAGTTCTTCGGCAGTGACTATGCCGACCGGCCGTCGACCAACGCCCGCGACACCTCGATCGCGTACCGCTCCCTCTACATGTACTAAGAGGCCGACCCGAGATACATCTCGGGTCGGGACCGGACGCGAGAGTGGAACGCTCGGTGACCCGCGCGCGCCGCATGTCGCGGCCGGCGAAAGCCGGCGCGACAGAGCGATGCGCGCCGGGCGCGTACCCCGCATGCCGCGCTGGCTTCGCCAGCCGCGGCACGCCGGTCGCGCGTGGTACTACCGCTTCACGCTCGCGTCTGGCTCCGACCCGAGACATGAGTCTCGGGTCGCGCTCTAGAGGCTGACGAGCGCCACGGCCCAGGGCAGCGCGGAGAAGGCCGTGTAGAGCGCGGCGCTGAAGGCGAGCGCCGGAATCGCGAGCGGGCTCGTCCGGAGCCGCCAGACGACGCCCAGTGCGGCGATCGCCTCGAGCTTGAAGAGGCAGAGAGCCGGGCCGGTGCCGAGCTGGGCGAAGGCCCACCCGAGCAGCGGATTGCCTTCGGCGAAGCCGGCGCGCAGCCCGGCGAACGTCGCGACGCCGTCGATGACCTGAAGCACGACGTTGGCCAGCACGAGCGCGAGCACGGCGCGCTCACCGCGGGGTACCATGACGGGCCCTTCCTACCGCGGCGCACGCCCTGCACGAGGCGGGCCGACCCGCGGCACATGTGTCGCGCAGCGACCGACGCGCCGTCAAGCGGGTTTGCCGTGCGCGATGCGCGCGCACCGGCGCGGGCGAGTGTCACACGCGGCTCACCTGGCAGGGCGCCGGGGGACGTGATACACGCGCCGTTCGACATTCGGAGAGGTGACCGAGTGGTCGAAGGTGCACGCCTGCTAAGCGTGTGTAGGGGTAGTACCCCTACCGAGGGTTCGAATCCCTCCCTCTCCGCTCCTCGTCGTCGGCTGGCAAGCCGCTTGCAGGAAGAGAGCAGTTAGTTTTGCATGTAAGTCGCGCCGCTCGGCTGGCGGGATCCCCGCAGCCGTGCGGGATCGTGCACCCATGCGGCGCGCACCCTCCACGCGCGCGCGCTCCGTCGCGCGGGCGTCCCGGCATTCTCTTTGCTCTTTGCGCGGCCGAACTCTTCTGTCGGCCTCGACGCTGGAGGCAGGATGCCGTTCTTCGCGACGAGAAGAAGGACCGTGCCGACGCTGCTCGATCGCCTCCTCGGGGGCGAGCCGACGCTCCGTCGTGCGCGGCGCTTGGTCGGCGGGCTCGTGGCGGCGATGGTGGGGACGATCGCCGTGGTCGACGGCCGGCTCTGGCCGGGGATCTCGCTGGCGTTCGGCTACTCGGTCCCGATCGCGCTCGGCGCCTACACGTTCGGCACACGCTTCGGCGTCGAGCTGTCGATCGTCTGCGTGATCCTGCGCCGCGTCTGTGCCGGGCACGCCTACGGGCCATGGTGGCTGTACGCCGGCAGCCTGCTGATGCTGGCGGAGTACCTGATGCTCGCCGCGGGTGCCGGGGTGCTCGGCGGCGCGGTCCGGCGGCTCGAGCGCCACGCGCGGATCCTCCGACGGATGAGCGAGCTCGCGCGCGGGCTCACCGGGCTCGACCGGGACGGCGCGCTCCGGCGCGCGGTCGAGGCGAGCGTGCGTCTCACCGGCGCCGACGGTGGCTTCGTCGCCACGGCGGCCGACGGCGACTGGCGGGCGACGCACGTCTTCGCCGACGGCCGCTGGCAGGCGCAGAGTGTGGTGTGGTGGCCGCGTGCGCTCGGTCCGTGGCAGCCCGGACGGTGGCGGAGCGGGGAGAGCCCGTGGAGCGAGGTTGCGCTGCAGCAGCTCGGCGCCCGGGTGCAGATGGCGGCGCCCGTCACGGCGGGCGGACGGCGCCCCGACACGGCGCTGGTCGTCTTCCGCGCCGGAACCCGACCGTTCGAACGGCCGACGCGGGAGATCCTCGCGCTCTTCGCGGCGCACCTCGGCGCCTCGGTGAGCGCGGCGAACCTGTTCACGGCGGCGCGCGAGGCGTCGCGCGAGAAAACCCGCGCGCTCGCGCGTGTCGCCCACGATCTGGCCGCGCCGGTGCACGTCATCATCGGCACGACGGATGCGCTCGCCCCGCACGCCGACCCGGCGCTGCTCGACCGCCTCCGGCGCCAGACGCAGCTGCTCATGCAGATGACGAACGACCTGATCGAGTTCTCGCGCCAGGACGTCCGCGAAGCGTGGGTCCGCAGTGAGGCGGTGCACGTGCCCGAGCTCTACGAGCGCGTGCACGAGCTCGCGACGCCGCTGATCGGCGACAAGGACCTGCGGCTCGAGGTCGACGTCGAGCCGGGCGCCGAGTGGGTGCGAAGCGACCCGGAGAAGCTCCGGCAGATCGTCACCAATCTCGCCACGAACGCCGTCAAGTACACGGTGCGTGGTCGCGTCGAGCTCCGCGCGGCACGCGACAATGGCTGCGTGCGCCTCGCGGTCCGCGATACCGGAATCGGGATCCCGATGGACGAGCGGGCGCGGATCTTCGATCCGTTCTACCGGATCGGAAACGGTGCGAGCCGCGAGGCAGGTGTCGGGCTCGGGCTCGCCGTCGCGCAGGATCTCGCGCGGCTCCTCGGCACCTCGATCGTCGTCGACAGCGCCGAGCACGCGGGCTCGACGTTCTCGCTCGAGCTGCCCGCGGTCGTCGAGAGCCACCGCGATGCATGAGCCCCCGGCGTCACGGCCGCGGGTGCTCGTCGTCGAGGACGAGCCCGATACCCGCGCCATGACGGTCGACGCGCTCGGCGGACAATACGACGTCGTGGCGGTGGGGACCGTCGCGGAGGCACTCGCGAGCGCAAGAGCCGCGCTCCCGGCCGCCATCGTGCTCGACCTCGGTCTCGGCCGCGAGAGCGGCTGGGACCTCGTCCGCTCGGTGCCGGAGGACGCCGCCCTCCGCCGGGTCCCGATCGTCGTCCTGAGCGCGACGCCGCCGGCCGACCCGCCTCCCGGCGTCGGGCCGTGGGCGGCCTACCTGATGAAGCCGTGTCCGATGGCGCGCTTGCGCGAGGTGCTGGCGTCGATCGTGCCGTGACGGCCGTCGGGTGGGCCACCATCAGCATCCGGCGGCCCCGGAGACCGCAGCCAAGCCGGCTACGCCCCAGAAGTAGCGATTGACGACGGGTGGCGGAGGGTTCGCCCTCCGCCGCTCACCGCATCCCCTGCGCCGTCCTGACTCGTTCCGCGGCCCGTCCGACGTAGAGACGGAATCGTCCCGGCGGACCTTCCACCAGATACGGCTGCGAATACATCGGGCCGTTCACCTGCCCGATCCAGCGCCTGAAGATCATCACCTGGCGAGGACTAGCGGTGTCGAGCTCGAGGCATTCCTCTCCCACGCGTACCCGCACACCGCGGCCGGTGGCCGGCTCACGCGGTGCGCCCACGACGGCTCTCGAGCGTGCCATGCGGCGTCGCATAGCAGATAACGTGCCGTCCAGAAGCCGCGGGAACCGTTGCTCTTCGCAAAATGCTGATCCTGCACCGCTGCGCGGCGTGGCGGACGGGCACGGTTCCCGGTTGACGCTGGTACCGCAAGCGCGCAAGAAGATGCGGAAATCTTCGAGGGAGGGGCGGATGGGTCCGGCGGTTGGCCGGCCTGGCGGCCACGAGCCGCATCCTAGCTTTCTGTGCGCGCGCGCCTGATACTCGGCGACTATCGCGCGCTCGAAGCGGCGCTGTGGACCGAGATCGCGCGCGTAAAGGGCGATCGGCCGCTCGCGCCTGCGACCGTGGTCGTGCCGTCGGGCCGTCTCGTCCGCCATCTGAAGCTCGCGGCTGCGGGTCGCTTCCCCGAAGGACTGTTCGCGGTCCGGTTCGCCAATCTCTTCCAGTTTGCCCTCGCTCTGGCGGACCGGACCGACGATCGCTTCGTGCCGGACGTGCTTTTCTACGAGCGTCTGCTGCTGCGCTGGCTCGAATCGGCGGGTGAACGTCCGTTCGCGGCGGCGGACGCACGAACGTACGACCTCGCCGGCGCCCTGCACGCGGCGATCCGCGACCTGAAGGACGCGGCCGTCCCGTGCGACCCCGAGCACCTCGTCGACGCGCTTCGCATCGCGACGGGCGAGCCCGGGTCGCGCCTGAGCGCCCTCGACCTGCGGAAGCTCGGTGGCCTGCTCGGCGCCTACCGCCACTATGAAGAGGAGCTGCGTCGCCTCGGCGTCGCCGACCGCTCGGACGTGTTCCGGGCCGCCGCCCGCGGCGCGCGCCACGCCGCCGGACCACTGCTGGTCTACGGCTTCTACGACATGACGCAGGTGCAGGCCGATCTGCTCGCCGAGCTCGCGCGCGCGGTGCCGGTGACGGGCGTCCGCCCCGCCGCCCGCCCCGGAGGTGTACACGGCGGCCGGCGCGCGCGACGAGGTCTGGCTCTCCGCCAAGCGCATCCGGACGTTGCTCGATGCCGGCTGCCCGCCCGAAGAGATCGCCGTCGTGGCACGGACGCTCGACCCGTATCTCGTCCCGCTCGCGGCGTTCTTCGACGAGCACCGCATCCCGTATGACGCGCCGCCGGCGCAGGCGCTCCTCGACCATCCGCTGGCGCAGGCCGTCCTCGGTCTCTTCCGCGCCGCGCTCGACGACCTCCCGCGCGACCTGACGCTCGACGTGGTCCGCCATCCACTGTTCCGCGGGCCCGCCGACCGGCGTCACTGGCATCTGCTCGCGCGGACCCTGCGCATCGGTCGCGGCGAGGATTGGTCGCGCCTCGACGGCCCGAGCCGCCGCGGACACCGCATCGTCGTCGGTCGCGAGACGGACGAAGACCGCCGTGAGCTCCACATCAGCGCGCCGGCCGTGCGCGCCCTCCGCGCGGCCGTCCGGCGCGTCGAGCAGGCGGTGCCGAACGCCGCCGCCGGCTGGCACGAGCACGCGGCGGCTCACCTGAGCGCGCTCCGCCGCTGCTTTCGCCTGGAGACGTTGCTCGAGGAGGAGACGCGGGTCGTCGACGCGCTGCGGGACGTGCTCGCGACGCTCGCGCGGCTCGACGCGTTCGGTGAGCGCGTGCCGCGCGACGTCTTCGTCGAGGCCTTCGAGCGCGAGTGCCGACGCCGGTGGATCGGCGCGCCGGCGGCCCGCGGGGTGGCGGTTCTCGACGCGATGGCGGCGCGCGGGCTGCCCTTCCGGCATGTGTTCCTGCTCGGCCTCAACGCCCGCGTCTTCCCGCGTTTCATCGTCGAGGAACCGTTCATCAGCGACGCCGTCCGGCGCGAGGTTTTCCGCGTCCTCGGCCATCACCTCGCGGTCCGCCTCGACGCCTACGACGAGGAGCGGCTCCTCTTTCACCTGCTCCGCACCGCCCCGTCCGGGGGGCTCGTCTGCCTCTATCAGCGCGCCGATGCCGACGGCCGCCTGCGGGACCCGTCGCCTTTTCTGCGCCCGTTCCTGCCCCTCGACCGCGAGCAGATCGACGCGATCCCGCACTCGGAACGCGCGAAACGCGGCCGCGGCGAGCTTGCGACGCCGCGCGATCTCCTGCGTGCGACGGCCGATCCCGCGGCGGCGCTCGCCGCCTTCGGGTTCGACGCGCTCGCGTACGAGCGTGCGCGGGCGTACCTCGCGTCGGTCGACGGGGAGCGCGAGGTGGGCGCGTTCGAGGGACGGGTGGGGCCGCTGGCGCCCGAATGGGCGCGCCGATCGGTCGGGCGACTGTCGCCGACGCGCCTCGAGCGGTTCGCCACGTGCCCGTTCCGCTACTTCGCCGAAGAGGTCCTGCGGGTCCTGCCGCCCGACGACGCGGCCGACGGCGAGGACCTGAGCCCGCGCGAGATCGGCACGCTCACCCATGCGCTGCTCGAGGAGCTCTACGGACGGCTTGCCGCCCGCGACTTCGAGCGCGACCAGCTCGACGCGGAGCTCGCCGCCGCCGCGACCACCGTCGCGGCGGCGTTCGAGCGCCGCGCGCACGTGCCGCTCAGGGGCATCCTCGCGGCGCGTTTCGCCGAGGTGGTACGCGCCGTCGCGGCCTTCGCCGCCTTCGACCTCGCCGCGCTCGGCGACTGGAAGCCCGTCTGGTTCGAGGAAGGCGCCTCGGCGCGGGTCGGAGCGCTCGAGCTGAGCGGCAAGCTCGATCGCATCGACCGGCACCGCGGCACCGGATGGCTGCGCGTCGTCGACTACAAGCGCCGCTTCCACGACCACTGGCAGACCGCGCTCGCCACCCAGGCGCGGCGCGGCGAGAAGCTCCAGGCGCCGCTCTACCTGGCGCTCGCCCCCGCGGTCGCGGCGCGTCACGGCGTTGGCGGAGCCGTCGCCACGGAGGCGGTCTTCCAGTTCGTCGACGAGTACCTGCGTGGCGACCCGTCCGTGGACGAGATTCGCGAGGAACGCCTCACGCGTCGCTTCCTCGCGACCGACTGGACGGGGTGCCGCGACGACGTCGAGCAGGCCGTCGCCGACTTTGCCACGTTCATCCGCGACGGGTGGTTCTTCGTGCGCGTCGCGGACGAGCAGGGCGGACACTGCACGTACTGCGACTTCGGCTGGATCTGCCGGAAGAACCACGGCCGCGTGCGCCGGAAGCCGGAGTGGACGCCGGCGGTGACGCGGTACTGGGAGATCGTGCGGCCATGAGCGCTGCGTCGTCGATCGAGGCCGGCGCGGGCACGGGCAAGACCACCCGCGTCGTGCGGCTCCTTCTCCAGAGCCTCCTCGCGGCGGGTACGGAGCCCTCGCGGCTCCTGGCGCTCACGTTCACGGTGCGCGCCGCCAACGAGATGCGCGACCGGCTCGGCACGTGGCTCGCGCGGCTCGTCGCGGGCGAGCGGGTCGAGGAGCTCGAGGGTGGGCTCGAGCTCTTCGGCGACCCGACGGCCGCCCGCGGGCGCGGCCTCCACGTGCTCTCCGAGCTCGACCGGATCGAGATCGGGACCATCCACTCCTTCGCCGCGCACGTGCTTCGCCAGTACCCGCTCGAAGGCGGCGTGAGCCCGGCGTTCGAGGAGGACGACGGCACGCGGGCCGCCGTGCTCTTCCGCGATCTCTGGCCGCGCTGGCTGAACGCCCGGCTGGCCGATGCCGCCGCGCTCGAGTTCCTGCGGAGCCTGTTCGGCCGCATGGAGCTGAGTCAGCTCCGCCGGTTCGCCGAGGCGCTCTGCGAGGACGGCATGCCGCTCGAGCTGCGCGAGGATGGCGGCCGCGCCGACGCCTGGCGCCGGCGCCTGGCCGACGCGGCCGCCCGCGCCGACGCGTTGCTCGGCGCGCATGCGGGCGAGACCCGCGTGACGGCCCTCCGCGCGATGCGCGCGCTCGACTACATGCGACGCCTGTTCGCGGTTGCCGAGGCGACGTCCGACCTCGCGCGCCAGGCGTCCTTCCTCACCGCGCCGCCGCCCGCCGTCGCCGGGTGGACGGCGGCCGAGCTGGAGACGTACCGCGAGCTGCGCGAGCTCGCGCGCGCCGCGGTCGACGTCGACGATCGCCAGACGGCGGCCGTGCTCGCGTGGCTCCGGCCGTTCGTCGAGGAGTTCCGCCGCCAGTATGCGCGTGCCGGGTACGTGTCGTTCGCCGGCCTGCTCGTCCGCGCGCGCGGCGTCCTCCGCGATCATCCCGACGTGCGCGACCGTCTGAAGCGCCGCTTCCGGGTGATCGTCGTCGACGAGTTCCAGGACACCGACCCCCTCCAGGGAGAGATCCTCCTCTACCTCGCCGAGCGATCGGACGCCTGCGAGACCGACTGGCGGCGCATCGAGGTCGAGCCCGAGAAGCTCGTGATCGTCGGCGATCCGAAGCAGTCGATCTACCTCTTCCGCGGCGCCGACCTCGAGGCCTACGGCGAGATCGTGCGCCGGCTGCCAGGCGAGAAGGAGCATCTCACGGTGAACTACCGCGCGCGCCGCGAGCTCGTGGCGTTCGTCAATGCCGTCGGCCGAAGGACGATGGAGCAGCCCCCCTACGTCCCGCTCGAGGCGGCGCGCGGCGATGGGGGCAGCATCGAGCTGCTGCTCTTTAGCGATCTCGGAGCCGGGGAGGCGCGGGAATCGGAGGCCGAGGCGATCGCGGAGTGGGTCGCGGCCGGCATCGCCGCGGGTCGTTTCGCCGCCGGCGACGTCGCGCTGCTGCTCCGCGCGCTCGGCGAGGCGCATTACTACACGGATGCCTTCCGCCGCCGCCGCATCGACTTCGCCATCGAGGGTGAGAAGCACTTCTACGTCGCGCAGGAGGTCCTCGATCTCCTGAACCTGCTTGCCGCCATCGCGGACCCGACCAACGAGCTCGCGGTGGTGGGCGTGCTGCGCTCACCGCTGGGCGCGGTCCGCGATCGCGACCTCCTGCATCTGCGCGACGCCGACGCGCTCTGCCCATTCGATGCCGAGCGCGTGCCCGCGGGCCTGCCCGACGTGCGCCGCCTCTACGAGGCCATCGTGCGCCTGCACGAGCGCGCGTGGCGGGTTCCCGTCGGCGAGCTCCTCCGCGAGGTGCTCGAGCGGTTCCCGCTCGCGGAGATCGCGCACGCGACGTTCCGCGGCGAGCAGGCCGTCGCGAACCTCGACAAGCTGGTGGAGGCGCTCGCCGCCCACGGCACGACCCTCGCCGCGGCGCTCGCCGAGTACCGCCGGCGGTCCGGCGAGCGGGAGGAGGAGGGCGAGGCGCCGCTCGCCGACGAGCGTCTCGACGCCGTCCGCATCCTCAGCATCCACAAGGCGAAGGGACTCGAGTTTCCTGTCGTCGTCGTTCCGGACCTCCACCGCGGGCCGCGCGACGCGGGCGAGGGACCGATCCTCCGGGAATGGCTCACCGACGTCGTCGGCTTCCGCTGCGGGCGCCTCCGCAACCGGGACCGCGTAGCGGCCGAGGAACGTTTCCGCCGGATCCGGAAGGAGGAGCTCCGCCGCCTGCTGTACGTCGCGCTGACGCGCGCGAAGGACCGCCTGCTCCTGACCGGCGGCAAGTCGGCGACGGACACGCTCCTCGCGATGATCCTCGCGGCGCTCCGCGACGAAGGACTCGCGGTCGGCGACGACCGCGAGCAGACGCTCCGCGGCGACGGCTTCGAGGTCTCCGTCCGCGTCTGCGACCGGCTCGAGCCGGCCTGGGGTCCGCCGCCGGCCGCTCCGGCGGAGCCGGCGGTCGACTACGTCGCCGCGCGGGCGGCGTGGGTGGAGCGTGAGGCCGCGGCGCGGCGGCTCCAGGCGACGCCGCTCCTGCGCCACCCGTCGTCGGCGGCCGACCCCGACGTCGAGCGGACAATTCGTCTCGAGCGCGAGGAGGACGAGACCGACCCGCTTTCCGTCGGCTCCCGGTGCCACGACGTGCTCGCGGAGATGGACCTCTCGCGTCCCGAGGCGCTCACGGTCGTCGACGAGGCGGGACGGATCCTGCGCGCGTTCTTCGCGACCGAGGCCTTTCGCGAGATCCAGTCGGCGGACGAGGTGCACCGTGAAGTCCCGTTCGTCGCGACGCTCGACGGCGAGGTGTGGAGCGGCCAG
>VBKG01000238.1 GCA_005879585.1 Deltaproteobacteria bacterium
TTCGTTGACGGCTGGATTGGCATTGAGCCGCGCGTCCGCCATGACGCGGTCGATGAAGTCGTCGACGACGACCGCGATGCTGTAGATCCCGCCGAGGCGCTCATAGAGACTGGGTTGCGTCGACATCCGTTTCTCCTTTCGTGTGTCGGTGGCTACTCGTACAGCTCCCGATCCTCGGACCGATCGCGCCGCATCTTGACGCCCGGGTAGACCGCGACCCCGTCGTCGCCGACCGTGCCCTGGATGAAGAACGGCATGTACCGCTCGTACCGACCCGTGTCAGCGTCCTTCCGTTCCGCCGTCAGCAGCCGCGCGTATAGCGCCTCCTCGGCGGCGCCGCGCGCGCGGGCGTATACGTCGGGTGACAGGGAACGCGTCTCTACGTGCTGGCCGGGGCCCGGGACGTTGTACAGCGTGAGCCGCAGCTCGCCGTCGGCCAGCGTGACCCCGGCGTCGGCGAGCTCGCCGTTCGTGCGGTCGCCGTCCAGCAGGCGCGGGTCGAGGTCGAGGGCGCCCGGGCCGAGGAGCGCCGGGTTGGCGTCGAGGACGTC
>VBKG01000239.1 GCA_005879585.1 Deltaproteobacteria bacterium
TACGGCACGCAGATGGTCGCGGGCGTGACCCCGGGCCGGGGCGGCACCGACTTCGAGGGCATCCCGATCTTCGATACCGTCGCGCGCGCGGTCGCCGAGACGGGCGCGGACGCCTCGGTGATCTACGTTCCACCCGCCGGCGCGGCCGACGCGATCATGGAAGCGGCGGATTCGGGGCTCCGCGTCGTCGTCTGCATCACCGACGGGGTGCCCGTCCTCGACATGGTGCGCGTGAAGCGCGTCCTCGAGGGGCGGCCGACGCGGCTGATCGGGCCGAACTGCCCCGGCATCATCACGCCCGGCGAGTGCAAGATCGGCATCATGCCCGGCTACATCCACAAGCCGGGGCGGGTGGGTGTCGTGTCGCGAAGCGGCACGCTCACCTACGAGACGGTCCACCAGCTGACGCTCCTCGGCATCGGGCAGTCCACCTGCATCGGCATCGGCGGCGACCCGGTCATCGGCACCGGGTTCGTCGACGTCCTCCGCCTGTTCAGCGACGACCTCGCGACGGACGCGATCATCCTGATCGGCGAGATCGGCGGCGCGGCGGAAGAGGAGGCGGCGGCCTTCATCAAGGCGCACGTGCGGAAGCCGGTCGTCGCCTTCATCGCCGGACAGACCGCGCCGAAGGGGAAGCGCATGGGCCACGCCGGCGCCATCATCGCGGGCGGACGTGGCACGGCGGCGGAGAAGATCGAGGCGTTCCGTGCGGCGGGCGTGCGCATCGCGCCGAGCCCCGCGGAGCTCGGGACGACCATGCAGGACGCGCTGCGGGAGGCGAGGTTGCTGTCATGAAGGAACGCACGTTGTGCATCGTCAAGCCGGACGCGATGCGGAAGCGGGTCGCCGGCCGCATCCTCGCGATGATCGAGGAGCGCGGCCTCGTCCCCGTTGTCGCGCGCATCCTCACGCTCGCGCCCGGCGACGCCGAGCGCTTCTACGCCGTGCACCGCGAGCGGAAGTTCTTCCCGGACCTCGTCCGGTTCATGAGCTCCGGCCCGGTCCTCGTCGCCGTCCTCGAGGGCGACGAAGCGATCGCCCGCTGGCGTGACCTCATGGGACCGACCGACGCGACCAAGGCGCCGAAGGGGACGATTCGTGGCGAGTTCGGCACGGACGTCGAGAAGAACGCGGTGCACGGGTCGGACGCGCCGGAGACGGCGCGCGCGGAGATCGGCTTCTTCTTCGCGAGCCTGGAGCTGCCGGGAGCGACCGCGGGCGTGTGAGGGCGCGGCGCCGGCGGCGATGAACGGCGGGCGCCTGCCCAGTTCCCCTCCACGGATGCGGGACGGACATCGATCCCACCGCTCACGTACGCTTCTTCGCAGCGTTCCACCATGCCCCACTCTGTGGCGCATCTGCAGACGTAGTCCTCGTCGATAGCGACTCGGCGCGACGCATCTCATCGGCCGGGTCGCGACGACGGTGCACTGACTTGTGGACATGTCCCGGGAGCCCGCGGTGTGGATGCGCGGTCCTCCGGGATCTACTTCGACGGCTGGCGGGTGCCGATTCCGACGGCGACCACCTGCCGGCCGGTGGTCTCGCCGCGGACCTGGCTTGCTGCAATCGGCTGGCACCGACTCGGGCTGCTCCACCCCGATGAATCGCCGGCACCTCGTCGTCGCCGACACTGACTCTACTGCGGCGGAGGCGACGTCGCCGAAGCGTGGAAACGTCCGTCGCCCTGCCGATTTCGCCGGCCGTCGGCTCGAGAACCGGGATACGGGGCCGGCCGCGGCCGTCCTCACCGTTGAACCTTCGGGCCATGCCCCGCGTATCACCGTGCAGGAGGAACGGACCCCATGCCGGAAAGAAGCCGCAAATGCCCCTATTGCGCCGAGGAGATCCAGGCCGAGGCGATACGGTGCCCCTTCTGCCGGAGCCGTCTCGGGGCCTCCGACCGCGAGCACTGGTACCGCGGCCATCCGGAGCGCCGCGTCGCCGGCGTCGCTGCGGCCGTGGCGCATGCGCTCGCCTTCCCCATCATGGGCGTGCGTCTGGCGTTCGTCGCGCTCACGTTCGTTCATTTCCTCGGGGCGATCGTCTACGGCGCGCTGTGGCTCCTCGTGCCGTTCACACCGGGAGAGCCGTCGCCGCTCGAACGGGGCCTCGCGACCGCGCAGGAGTGGGTCGGTCACCTGCGCGGCGCGACCACGCCCCCACCGCGGGACGTGCCTTCCAGCCCGCCGGCGAACGGCCACGACGCCGTCCCTGGAAGCCCGCTCGTATGATACACGTCTGCCCGGCCGCCGATGGCGACCGACGAGGAGCTGATAGGCGCGGTCGCAGACGGCGACGGCCGGGCACTCGAGCAGCTCTGCCGGCG
Source organism: Deltaproteobacteria bacterium (assembly GCA_005879585.1). Classification (GTDB taxonomy): domain Bacteria; phylum Desulfobacterota; class Binatia; order DP-6; family DP-6; genus DP-3. Next base: position 2,333 of record VBKG01000239.1, read on the forward strand.
CTACGAGCGGGGACTCCATCAGTTCATCTTCCGGCACACCGGCGGGCGGGACGTCGATGACCTCTACCAGGAGACGTGGCTGCGGGTCGTCCGCGCGGCGGGGCGTTTCGATCGCCGCCGCCGGTTTTCGACGTGGCTCTTCCAGATCGCCGTCAATCTCTGTCGCGACTGGCATCGCCGGCCGCCGCCCGAGCCCGTCGACCCCGCCGGCATCGAGGACGCCACGCGCGACGGAACCGCACGTGGCGACGCCGCGCTCGACGCTCGCCGGCTGCTCGCCGCGCTCCCCGAGGCGCAGCGAAGCGTCGTCATCCTCCGCTACTACCACGACCTCGACGAGGACGCGGTCGCCGAGATCCTCGGCTGTCCGCGTGGAACCGTGAAGAGCCGTCTGCATCATGCGATGGCGCGCCTCGCGGAGCTGGCACGGCCATGACCGAATGCGACGAGGTCCGGACGATGCTGCTCTCCGGTCGCGCGCTCGACGCCGGGTCGGCGAGCCACCTGGCCGCCTGTCCGCGGTGCAGCGCCGAGCAGGCTGCCGTGCGGGCCCTCGCGGCATACGCCGTTCCGGCGCCACCGTCGCCGGCGGGTGTGCTGGCCGCGGCTGCCCCGCTGCTCGCGCTTCGCGCGCGACGGGCGGGGTGGCGCGCCCTCGGGCGCGCCGTGGCGGCAGCGCTCGTGCCACTGCCCCTCGTGCTCCTCGTCGACGTCTACCTCGTTCGCGCGGCATACGGCATGCTCCAGGCGCTGCTGCCGCGCGTGCTCAGCTTCTACGTCGTGTTCAATTACGCCGCGACGCTGACGCTGCTGCTCGCCGTCACCTACGCGATGGTCCCGATCGTCGCCGAGCGACAGCTCCGGCTGCGGCGCGAGGAGAGCCGTGCCTGACGTCGCGACCAAGCGTTGCCCGTACTGCGCCGAGGAGATCCGCGCCGAGGCCGTCAAGTGCCGGTACTGCGGTACGTTGCTCGAGCCGGGAAATCCGCTCACGCGCACCTGGTACCGTTCGCGCGACGGCAAGATGCTGGCCGGCGTGTGCATGGGGCTCGCCGAACAGTTCGGGATCTCGGTGACCATCCTGCGGCTCGCCTTCGTGCTCGGCACGCTCATCGGAGGCCCCGGGCTCATCATCTACATAGTGCTCTGGGTGGTGATGCCGTATCGCCCGCCGGACGCGCCGCGGCAGGAGCTCGCCGCGCGCAGCCCGTAGCGCCGTCCGCAGCGGGGCGCTAAGCTCGCGCCACGTGCGCCAGGACATCCAGGATCTCGACCGCGCCGGCCTCGAGGCGTGGTGTGCGCGGGTGGGCGAGGCTCCGTACCGCGCGACGCAGATCCTCGCGTGGGTGCATCGCAAGCGAGCGGCTTCGTTCGACGCGATGTCGAACCTGTCGCGGACGCTCCGCGCGCGTCTCGCCACCGACTTCACGCTCGAGCGCACGACGCCGGCCTTCGTCGCGGTGTCGGCCGACGGGACGCGGAAACTGCTCTTTCACCTCCCGGCCGAGCACGGCCTCCGGGCGGCCGCGATCGAGAGCGTGCTCATCCCGCAGACCGACCGTCCCGACGGGGCGCGTGACCGCCTGACCCTCTGCATCTCGAGTCAGGCGGGCTGCGGCATGGGCTGCCGCTTCTGCGCGACGGCGCGCATGGGGCTCGTGCGCAACCTCCGCCCGAGCGAGATCGTCGGGCAGGTCGGTGCGGGCATCGCGGTCGCGGCGCCGGCGACGGTCACCAACGTGGTGTTCATGGGCATGGGCGAGCCGCTCGCCAACTACGGGCCGGTGAAGACCGCGCTCGAGATCCTGACCGCCGAATGGGGCTACGCGATCTCCCCTCGCCGCATCACGGTGTCGACGGTCGGCCTCGCTCCCGCGGTCGCGCGCCTCATCGCCGAGACCGGCGTCAACCTCGCCGTGTCGCTGAGCGCCTCGACCGACGTCCAGCGCGACCGGCTGATGCCCGTCAACCGCCGCTATCCGCTGGCCGTGCTGCTGAACGCGTGCCGGGAGCTGCCGCTGCCGCGCCGGAAGCGCATCACGTTCGAATACGTGCTGCTCGCCGGCGAGAACGACGCCGATGCGGACGCCCACCGCCTCGTCCGCCTGCTGCACGGGCTCCGCGTGAAGCTGAACCTGATTCCGTTCAACCCGTTCCCCGGCGCCGGGTTCGCGCCGAGCCCGCGCGCCCGCATCCTCCGCTTCCAGGCCATCCTGCGCGCGCAGGGGATCGGCGCCACGATCCGCGAGAGCCGCGGGCAAGACATCCAGGCCGCCTGCGGGCAGCTCGCCGCGGCGCGGCCGGCGGCCTGACGTGCCGGGGATCGGCGTCGTCGTCAATCCGCACGCCCGCGGCAACATCGACGGCGGCGCGGAGCGCGCCGAACGGCTGGGCGAGGTGGTCGGGCACGACGGCGTCGTTCGCGTGACGCAGTCGGTCCGGGAGATCCAGGACGTCGCGCGGGAGTTCCGCCAGCGCGGGACTGAGATCCTCGCCATCTGCGGCGGCGACGGTAGCTATCACTGCACGCTCAGCGGCTTCCGGGCCGTGTACGGCGACGAGCCGCTCCCGCTCCTGCTGCCGCTCCGCGCCGGGACGATCAACTACGTGGCCGACGCCACGGGGGGCCGGCGCGGCCGCCCGGAGGGCATGCTCGCCCGCGTCGTGCGCGACTACCGGACCGGCCACAACTACGAGACGACGGAGCGTGACCTGCTGCGCGTGAACGGCGTGGAGCACGGCTTCGTGCTGAGCTTCGGGACGGCGGTCAACTACCTCCGCGCCTACTACGCGATGGACAAGCAGGGGCCGGTGCAGGCGGCACGGCTGCTCGCGCGCCTGATCTTCTCCGCGCTCGCCGGCACGCACGCCGCGCGGGCGGTGTTCCAGGCGACGACGGCCGACGTCGAGTGCGACGATCAACCGGTCCCCTTCCGCCAGTTCACCTTCTTCTTCGCCGCCACCGTCGACCGGATCGCGCTCGGCTTCCGGCCCACGTATCTGGCGACGCGCAAGCGCGGCTACATGCACGTCGTGGGTGGCCCCGTGCCGGCGATGCGCCTCATCCGGCGTGCCATCCGCCTGTACCGCGGATTTCCGACCAACGAGCCGACGCTCTTCGACAGTCTCGGCCGCCGCGTCACCATCCGCTTCTTCCGCCCCGAGCACTACATGCTGGACGGCGACATCCTGCCGCCGCTCGACCGCCTCGACGTCGACGTGGCGTGCCGCGTCACGTTCATCCGTGGGTGAGCGCGGGCGGTTCATCCCGCGTTTTTGACGCCCGCCTCCCTCGACGAGGGTATTTCTTCCGGCGGGCCACGGGCGGTAGGCGAGGGGTGGATCTGGCCGGAAGGAGGCTTCACGCATGAGGTATCTCGCAGGCGGGCTTCTCGCGATGTCACTCGTGTTCGGAACGGCGCGGTGGGCGAGCGCCGGATGCGACCTGACTGACCCGACGACGGCGGCGCAGGTCGCCGCGGCCCGCGCGGCGGCGGATCAGGCGTGCGACCAGAAGACACCGCCGGCCGGCTGTACCACGGCGTCGAGCCACGGGCAGTACGTGTCCTGCGTCGCGCACGAGGCGAATGCGAACACGTCGCTGCCGAAGGAATGCCGGGGCGCCGTCAAGAGGTGTGCGGCGCGCTCGGTCTGCGGCAAGCAGGCCAAGGGCTTCGTCACCTGTTGCAAGACGAGCTCGAGCGGCGCGACGAAGTGCAGCACCAAGAGCAGCACGACGGCATGCACCGATCACGCGCCCGCGGGCGGGAGCGCCTGCGTCGGGACCCACGCGA
>VBKG01000613.1 GCA_005879585.1 Deltaproteobacteria bacterium
GCGGTTTTGGCGGGGGCTTCGGCGGCGGCGGGGGCGGCTTCGGTGGATTCGGCGGCGGCAGCTTCGGCGGCGGCGGCGCCGGCCGAAGCTGGTGAGGAGGACACCATGGCGAGGCTCCTGGTCCTGTTGGCGGCGATGCTCGGCGGCTGCGGCTACAACACGATGGTCGCCATGAAGGAGCGCGTCGAGGCGGCATGGGCACAGGTGGAGAACCAGCTCCATCGACGCAACGACCTGATCCCGAATCTCGTCGAGGTCACCAAGGGCTACGCCACGCACGAGCGCGAGATCTTCGACCACGTCGCCGACGCGCGCGCGCGGCTCATCGCGGGTGGCACCCGCGAGCAGCGGATCGAAGCCGCCAACGAGCTCTCGGGCGCCCTCGGACGACTCCTCGCCATCGCCGAGCGCTACCCGGACCTGAAGGCCAACCAGCAGTTCGCGCGCCTCTCGGACGAGCTCGCCGGCACCGAGAACCGCATCGCGGTCGAGCGGATGCGGTACAACGACGCTGTCCGCGAGTACAACGCCTACATCAAGAGCGTGCCGGCCGTGGTCTACGCGCGCGCGTTCGGCTTCGAGCCGCAAAAATACTTCGAGGCGCCGGCGGAGGCGCAGAAGGTTCCCAAGGTCGATTTCGGAACGGCGGGAACGCAGCCGTCGCCGGGACGGTAGAATCGTTCGTCTCAGCGCGGCGACAGGATCATCACCGGAATCTCTCGCGTCGTCCGGGCCTGGTAGTCATCGTAGTCGCGGTACATCGCGATCAAGCGGGGCCAGAGTGCCGCCTTCTCGGCGCTCGAGGCGCGCCGCGCGCGCATGCGGCGCGTGGTCGAACCGATCTGCACCTCGACGTCCGGATTGGCGATCATGTTGTGGTACCAGGCGGGGTGGTGCGACATGCCGCCCTTCGACGCGACGAGCACGACGTCGTCCCCGGCGGCCAAGTACAGGAGGGCAACCGTTCGCAGCGTGCCGGACCGCTTCCCCTTCACCGTCACGAGACACACCGGGGCGCCCTGGAGAAAGGTGCCGCCCATCCGGCCGCCGGTCAGGCGATAGGCCCAGACGTTCAGGAGCGTCATGACGCGGATGATCGGCGAGACGAGACGTTCCTGCGTGCGCGTCCACGGCGCCAGCTTGGTGTCCGGCATGGGGGGAGTCCCGCTCCGTAGCACGCAGCCACGGCGGCGAGGAAGCGAGCATCGCGCCCGGCGGGTTGCCTCGCGTCGGGGGCCGGCCTACCGTCCCTCTCCGATGCGGGTGGACGTCTCGTGCAAGCGGTGCGGCCGCCGGAGCCGGCTCGACATCGGCACGCCGCCGCCCGAACAGTCGACCGCCGAGTACCTGCACCTGCTGGAGGAGCGGCTCCGGCACCGTCCGAGCTTCGAGTGCTTCGGCGGCCACATGGAGCTCCGGCCACCCGTACCCGAGTTCTGGGACGTCGACTGGGACACGGTCGGCGAGTGATGCGGGTTCTCGTGTTCGGCGCGGGCGCCGTCGGCGGCTACTTCGGCGCACGGCTCGCCGAAGGCGTCTGTCGCCGGTGAGCGCGGTGCGCGACCCGGTGGACGCGCCGCGTCCCGAGCTCGTTCTCGTCTGCGTCAAGTCCTACGACACGGCCGCGGCTGCCGCCGCGCTGCGTCCGGTCGTGACTGCCGACACCATCCTCCTCTCCCTCCAGAACGGCATCGAGAACGAGGACATCCTCGCCCGCGAGCTCGGGCTCGCGCCGCTCATGGTCGCCTGCACGCGCATCGGCGTGGCGCTCGTCGCCCCGGCGACGATCGAGTACAGCGGACGCGGCACGATCGTCTTCGGCGAGGTCGACGGGCTCGAGACGCCGCGTGCCCGGCGAGTCGCCGCGATGCTGGCCGCGGCGGGCGTGCCGTACGAGCTCCGTTCCGACGTCCTCGTACCCGCCTGGGAGAAGCTCGCGTGGAACGCGGGCTTCAATGCCGTCACGACGCTCACCGCGGCGACGGTCGCCGAGGTGCTTGCCGAGCCGGCGAGCCGCGACCTGGTCGTGGCGGCCATGGAGGAGACAGATGCCGTCGCGACGGCGCTCGGCATTCCCGTCCGCCGGCTCCGCACCGAGGCCGTCCTGGCCGACAGTGTCGCCGGGCTGCCCGATTTCGAAACGTCGATGCTGCAGGACTACCGGCGCGGCCGTCGCTTGGAGCACGATGCGATCAACGGTGCCGTCGTACGCGCTGCGGCACGGGTCGGCGTTCCCGTCCCGGTCAACCAGGTGCTGCTCGCGCTGCTCGCACGCATCGACCCGGCGTCGCGGCGGTGACCCAGGGCGGCGGGCGCCTCGGTCTCATCGCAGCGACGCGACCGAAATCCGGGCCAGCTCCATGGCGCCCGACGGGAACACACCGAGCAGCAGCGTCGCGATGCCGGTCACGAGGATCGTCGCCAGCAGATACGGCCGAGTCGCCGGCGCGTCGATCGACCGCGTGCCCTCCACCATGTACATCTGCACGAGCACGCCGAGGTAGTAGTAGACCGAGACCACGCTGTTCAGGACGCCGATCA
>VBKG01000240.1 GCA_005879585.1 Deltaproteobacteria bacterium
GGCACGGTCTGCCGCCCGGCGGCCGGCGACTGCGACGTCCAGGAGGTCTGCACGGGAACATCGACGGATTGCCCGGCGGACACGCTGTTGCCGTCCGGGACCAGCTGTCGCGCGGCGGCGGGCGCCTGCGACGTGGCCGAGACCTGCACGGGCTCGAACGCGGCCTGTCCGGCCGACGTCAAGAGCACCGCCGAGTGCCGTCCGGTCGCCGACATCTGCGACACATCCGAGAGCTGCGACGGCGTGAGCAACGACTGCCCACCCGACGGCTTCCTGCCGAGCACGGTCGTGTGCCGGGCCTCGGCGGGCGTCTGCGACGTGGCCGAGAACTGCACGGGCTCGAGCGCGGCCTGTCCGGCCGACGGCAAGAGCACCGCGCAATGCCGAGCCTCGGCAGGACCCTGCGACGTGGCGGAGAACTGCGACGGGGTCAACAACGACTGCCCGGCGGACGGCTTCCAGCCAGCGTCGGTCACCTGCCGGGCGTCGGCGGGCCCGTGCGACATCGCCGACAACTGCACAGGGAGCAGCGCCGAATGTCCGCCGGACGCCGTCCATAGCGTGACGGGTGCCTTCGTCTGCCGGCCGTCGGCAGGCGCCTGCGACACGGCCGAGACCTGCGACGGCAGCGGCGTGAACTGCCCGGCGGACGCGAAGAGCACCGCCGTCTGCCGCCCGGCGGCCGGTGTGTGCGACGTGCCGGAGAGCTGTGACGGCGTCAGCAACGACTGTCCGGCGGACGGGAAGAGTACCGCGGTTTGCCGGGCTGCGGCCGGCCCGTGCGACCTCGCCGAGAGCTGCGACGGCGTCAACAACAACTGCCCGGCGGACGCGAAGAGCACCGCGGTGTGCCGCCCGGCGGCGGACGGGTGCGACGTCGCCGAGAGCTGCGACGGCTCGTCGAACAGCTGTCCCGCGAACGCCTTCGAGCCCGACGGCACCGCGTGCAACGACAACAACACCTGCACGACGGGCGAAACCTGCCAGAGCGGCGTGTGCACGGGCACGCCGGACCCGGACATCTGCGCCGACGACTTCCTCTGCTACAAGGTGAAGAGCGCCAACGCCTTCGTGACGATCCTGGGTGTGAATCTCTCCGACCAGTTCGTGACCAACGTGAACTACGATCCTGAAGCGCCACGTCAAGATCACCAACCAGCTGCCCGTACCCGGCGGCCAGTTCCTCGACGTCGTGAAGCCGGATCTCCTGTACGTGCCGACGTCCAAGAGCCTGAGCAGCTCACCGCCGCTGCCTGGGCCCAACACCGTCGACCACTACAAGTGCTACAAGGCCAAGGTCACGAGCGGGACGCCGAAGTTCCCGAGGGGCATCCAGGTGACCGTCACGGATCAGTTCCGCCTGACGCTCGGGACGTTCGATGTCGTGAAGCCGAAGCACCTCTGCACGCCGGTCAGCGTGAACAATGGCGTGGTGTACAACCAGGACGTGCACCTCGTGTGCTACGGGGCGAAGCCCGCGCGCGGCCAGGCGAAGCACGCGCCGCGCTCCCCGGTCTACGTCCACAACGAGTTCGGCACCGACACCCTTGCCACCGTGAAGGAGAACGAGCTCTGCATCCCGTCGCTCAAGACCGTGCTGCCCTGAGCGACGCCTCGTGAGCCATTGAGACACCTCCGGGTGGAGGCGAAAACCTCCGCCCGGAGGCGAAGACCGTATGCATGCCCGCCGCCTCCTGCTGATCGGGTTGCTCGGGGCGGTGCCCGCGGTCGCCCGCGCGTGGACGTTCACCGACGTCACGGCCGCCGCCGGCCTAACCTACCAGCACGGGTACGCGCAGCTGGGGCAGGGCGGCCTCGTGACTGCGTGGATCGCCGGCGGGGTGGCGGCGGGCGACTACGATGGCGACGGGTGGATCGACCTGTACGTCGTCCGCGGCGACATCGGGCCGAACCTGCTCTTCCACAACCGGGGCGACGGGACCTTCGAGGAGGTCGGCGCGCGGGCCGGCGTCGCGCTGGTCGGCAAGGGGTCCGGTCCGACGTTCGCCGACTTCGACGGCGACGGATGGCTCGACCTGATCGTTCCCGGCATCGGCCGATACCTGGGAACGCGACAGCCGACCCCCCTCACGCTGTTCCGCAACCGGGGCGACGGGACGTTCGAGGACGTCACGGCGCGCTCGGGCATCGTCATCGACGACCGCGACACGTACTCGGCGGCCTTCGGCGACTACGACCGGGACGGCTTTCTCGATCTGTTCCTCACCCACTGGGGCGACAATGTCTTCGGCGCGACGTCGTCGAAGCAGCTCTGGCACAACAACGGCGACGGCACGTTCAGCGACGTCAGCATCGTGGCCGGCATCGCCGCCGCGTACACCGTTCCCGGAGGGATCGGCGACCTGAGCTTCACGCCGAACTTCGCCGACATCGACGACGACGGCTGGCCGGATATCCTCGTCGCGGGCGACTTCGGCACGAGCAGGGTCTTTCTCAACAACCGCGACGGCACGTTCCGCAACGTCACGGACCGCGGCGTGATCACCGATGAGAACGGCATGGGCGGTGCGATCGGGGACTACGACAACGACGGACACCTCGACTGGTTCGTATCGAGCATCTGGGATCCGAACGGCGACCCCGGAACGAACGCCTGGCACGCGAGCGGGAACCGGCTCTACCGGAATGCCGGCAACGGGGTGTTCGAGGACGTCACCGACCGGGCCGGGGTGCGCCACGGGTGGTGGGGATGGGGCAGCACCTTCGCCGATCTCGACAACGACGGCCACCTCGACGTCTTCCACGTGAACGGCTGGAACGACCCAACGGGGCCGTTCCAGGCAGATCCGTCGCGCTGCTTCGTCTCCAACGGCGACGGCACGTTCACCGAGCGGGGCGCTGAGCTCGGCGTCGCGGATACCGGCGAGGGCAGGGGAGTGGTGGCCTTCGACTACGACCGGGACGGAGACCTGGACCTGTTTGTCGCCAACAACCAGCAGGCGCCGCGTCTCTACCGCAACGACGGCTGCGACACGGGGCACTTCCTGTCCGTGAAGCTGCGCGGGCGCGCGCCGAACACGCAGGCGATCGGCGCCCGGGTCTACGTCACCGCGGGCGGGCAGACCCAGATGCGCGAGCTGCGTGCGGGCAGCAACTTCGAGTCGCAGGACCCGGCCGACGCCCACTTCGGGCTCGGCACGGCGACGAGCGTGGACGAGATCCGGATCGTATGGCCGGACGGTCCGTCGACGGTCCTCGGAGCGCGGGCCGCCGATGCCTTTCTCGTCGTCGACGCCGCTGGCGAGGTCCTCGCTACCGCCCCGGCGCCGTGTACGCTCGGGACGACGAGCACGACCACCACCACCAGCACCACCACCACGACGACCGCGACGATGATACCCGACGTCTTCGACGTCCAGCTCTCGTCGCTCGGACGCGGACGGGCGGTGGTCGTGACCTGTACGCGCCGGGACGTGACCGCCGGGCGGCGCGCGTGGTGCGAGGCGCAGGGGCTGGCGCCGCGGCCTGACTACGTGGACGTGCTCGCGACGGTGATGCGGCCGGTGAAGCAGCCGTTCCGGGGCGGCAGTGCGCGCCTCACGCTGCGGCTGAACGCACGCGGCAAGAGGTACCTTCGCGCGCGCGGAGTGCTGCGCGTCCAGATCGAGGTCGTGATGCGCGACAGCGCCGGTCACACCGCCAGGCGCGACGAGGTCGCACTCGTCCCGCGGCGCCCGCTGCGCCGCGCGCCGCCATAGATCGTTCCGTCCGCCTGCCAATCGCTCCTGCGCGCGTCCCGCCTCCCACGACGATGTGGACCCCGGCGCGGCCCTCCACGTCCGCCATCCCGCTTCGCTGCTAGACCGGGCTCCGCCGGGGTCGGCGGTCCGGTGGCCTCCAGCGTCGGGCGCGCTCATCCGATCGAGCCCGACGTGCTGCTTGTCCGATTACCCGCGCTTTCCGAAGCGTCAGGCCGCCGACCATATCGCATGTGCGATACCGTCACGTCTTTAGGGGATATCCACTAGCATCGCAGCTGCAAAACGCAGGATACCCCTTAAGTGCCGCAACCCGCTGGGAAGAGAGAGCGAAAGTCTGTTGACAGTCGATCGCGGACACTAGTAAGACTCGCTGCCTCCGGCCCGGGGCGGCCTGAGGTTCGCCGCTGCAAATTTGGCTTCGGAGGAAAAAATGACACATCGCGCACGGGAAGTTGGTACCGCGGCACGCTGTCTGATGATGTTCGTTTTCGGCGTTGCGGCGAGTGGCCTCGTCGTTGTCGGCGCACCAGCCTCGGCCATGGCCGGGCAGTGTATCCGCGACGCCGCTGGCTTCGGTCAGGGAGGCATTTGCTCTGCCGGTGACGTTTCGATCGCCTCCATAAAGGTGCTGGGGACCTGCGTGGGTGGCACGCAAAACGGTGCCACGTGCATCGTCAGTGACAACACCGACCCATGCATCGTGGGGGGTGGCACGTGTCCGGGGACGCGGAAGTGCGTGGCGAACCAGCCGATCACCGTGCCGATGCGTGCAACGATCGTGTCGGGCGCACAGACGCGCTTCGACATCGGTTTCTGGATCGCCCAGGACGGCGGCGATGCCAAGGCGAACGGCGGCGTGTGCTTTCGCGATTACCTCCATCCCGTGTCCACCACCAACGGCGACCTTCAGCTACTCGATGGGAACGGCCCATACTTCAATGCCGAGATCGGCATCACGCCCACAGACACCTGCGCCGACATCCAGCAAAACAAGACGAACATCTATGATCTCAATCCCAGCGGCGGGGGAACGATCAGTATTGTTTGCAAAGACAACGACGGCAACGGGATCCTGGACGTCGGTGCGTGTTTGAGTTGGGACAACAACAACAATCACGCGTGCAACAGCGCCAACGACACGATCCCGGGCACCTCTGCAAAGTGCCGGTGCGGGTTCATCGACGTCGGCAAGATCGTCGTCTGCGGTGACGGCAAGGTCGACCCGAGCGCGGGCGAGGAGTGCGACGAGGGCGCCGCCAACGGGTCGAGTACGTCGTGTTGCACCACCACCTGCACCTTGGTGGCGGCGGGCACGGTGTGTCGCCCCGTGGCCGGCATCTGCGACGTGCAGGAGACGTGCACCGGGTCGAGCGGCAGCTGCCCCGCCGATGCCTTCGTCTCCTCGAGCACTGTCTGCCGCGCGTCGGCGGGCGAATGCGACCTCGCGGACAACTGCACGGGGACCGGGCCGAGCTGCCCCAGCGACACCAAGAAGTCGAGCGGCACCGCATGCACGTCCGACGGCAACGCGTGCTCGCTCGATCAGTGCGACGGGACGAGCGTGACCTGCCAGCACCCGGCCGGGAACGCGGGGGCGGTCTGCCGCGCGTCGGCCGGGACTTGCGACGTCGCGGAGACGTGCACGGGCACGAGCAGCACCTGTCCCGCGGACGGCTTCCAGTCGTCGACCACCGTGTGCCGCGCCTCGGCCGGCGAATGCGACCTCGCGGAGAACTGCCCCGGCAACGGTCCCGCCTGCCCGGCCGACGCCACGAAGTCCGCGGGGACGGCATGCACTGCCGACAGCAATCCCTGCACCGCGGACCAGTGCGACGGGACGAGCGCGACCTGCCAGCACCCCGCAGGCAACGCCGGAACGGTGTGCCGTGGGTCGGCCGGTGTGTGCGACGTCGCGGAGACGTGCACCGGCACGAGCACGTCCTGCCCGGCCGATGGGTTTGCATCCTCAAGCACGCAGTGCCGTGTCTCGGCGGGCGAATGCGATCCGGCGGAGAACTGCCCCGGCAACGGACCCGACTGCCCGGCCGACGCCAAATCGCCGAGCGGGACGGCGTGCACCTCCGACGGCAATCCGTGCACGGCGGACCAGTGCGACGGGACGAGCGTGGCATGCCAGCATCCGGCGGGCAACGCCGGGACGGTGTGCCGCGCCGCGGCCGGCGCCTGCGACCTGGACGAGACATGCGCCGGATCGAGCACCGTGTGCCCCGCGGACGCCTTCGAGTCGTCGAGCACGGTTTGTCGCAGCTCGACGGGAGAGTGTGATCCGGCCGAGCAGTGTACCGGCACGAGCGCCGCCTGCCCGGCGGACGCGAAGACCGCGGCCGGTACCGCGTGTACGAGCGACGGCAATCCGTGCAGCCTTGACCAGTGCGACGGCAGCAGCAGCGACTGCCAGCACCCGGCGGGGAACGCCGGGGCAGTCTGCCGGGCGGCCGCCGGCTTCTGCGACGTCGACGAGACCTGCACCGGCTCGAGCACGGCGTGCCCGGCGGACGCTTTCAAGTCGTCGACCACGGTCTGCCGCGCCTCGGCGGGAGAGTGTGATCCGGGCGAGAATTGCACCGGCACGAGCGCCAGCTGCCCGGCGGACGCCAAGACTCCGGCGGGGACGGCGTGCACCGACGACGGCAATCCGTGCAGCCTCGACGAGTGCGACGGCAGCAGCAACGACTGCCAGCACCCGGCGGGGAACGCCGGCACGGTCTGCCGCGCCGCCGCCGGCTTCTGCGATGTGGACGAGACCTGCACCGGGTCGAGTAC
>VBKG01000241.1 GCA_005879585.1 Deltaproteobacteria bacterium
AGACCTGCACCGGCTCGAGCACCGTGTGCCCTGCGGACGCCTTCAAGTCGTCGAGCACGGTGTGCCGCGCCTCGGCGGGCGAGTGTGACCAGGCCGACCACTGCACCGGCACGAGTGCCAGCTGCCCGGCGGATACGAAGACGGCGGCGGGGACGGCGTGCACCGACGACGGCAACCCGTGCAGCCGCGACGAGTGCGACGGCAGCAGCAACGACTGCCAGCACCCGGCGGGGAACGCCGGGGCGGTGTGCCGGGCCGCGGCCGGGATATGCGACGTGGACGAGACCTGCACCGGCACGAGCACGTCCTGCCCGACGGACGTCTTCATGACGTCCTTCGTCCAGTGCCGCCCCTCGGCGGGCGAATGTGACCCGGCGGAGAACTGCCCGGGGAACGGCCCCAACTGCCCGGCGGACGCGAAGACCGCGGCCGGGACGGCGTGCACGTCCGACGGCAACCCGTGCAGCCGCGACGAGTGCGATGGCAGCAGCGACGACTGCCAGCACCCGGCCGGGAACGGCGGAGCGGTGTGCCGGGCCGCCGCGGGTGACTGCGACGTGGACGAGACCTGTACCGGATCGAGCACCGTGTGCCCCGCCGATGCCCTCAAGCCCTCGAGCACGGTCTGCCGTGCCTCGGCGGGCGAGTGTGATCCGGCGGAGAGCTGTCCGGGGAACGGCCCCGATTGCCCGGCGGATACGAAGACCGCGGCCGGGACGGCATGCACCTCGGACGGCAACCCGTGCAGCCGCGACGAGTGCGACGGCAGCAGCAACAACTGTCAGCACCCGGCCGGGAACGCCGGAACGGTATGCCGTGCGGCGGCAGGCATCTGCGACGTGGACGAGACCTGCACCGGCTCGAGCACGACCTGTCCGCCGAACAGCTTCCAGTCGGCCTTCGTCCAATGCCGCGCGTCGGCCGACGCGTGCGACGTGGCGGAGAACTGCACCGGGTCGACGGCGGCGTGTCCCGCAGACGCCTTCAGGCCGTCGAGCACGGTCTGTCGTACGTCGGCGGGGGTATGCGACGTGGCAGAGCACTGCACGGGGTCGAGTGCGGCGTGCCCATCGGACGGCTTCCAGTCCTCGAGCACCGTGTGCCGGCCGGTGGCGGGCGTCTGCGACGTCGCGGAGAACTGCACCGGTACCAGCACCAGCTGTCCTGGCGACGGCTTCGCCTCCCAGACCACGGTCTGCCGGCCGATCATGACCGACTGCGACACCGCGGAGAACTGCACGGGCACGAGTGCGTCGTGCCCCGCCGATACCGGTGATCAGTGCGACTTCCGGGATACTCCGCAGATGGCCCCGACGGGCACGACGTGCCAGCAGTTCAGGGATGGCAGCTCGCTGACCCTGTCGGCGGAGCTGTACTCGAAGAAGGCGAATAGCATCAATTCCATCAGCCCCGGGGTGTTCTTCCTCTACGACGGGGTCAACCTGAGCACCGCCGGTTCGATCACGATCACCGAGTCGAATACCAATTCCTGGTCGCAACCGATCGGCATGCAAAAGGACCAGGCGATCGTCTACAGGCTGGACTGCGTGAGGGTGCAAGGCGTGACGGTCACCACGAACTCGAACGGCGACGTGACGATCTCGAATGTCCCGTCCGGCAGCTACATCGTGTCGATCAAGTATGACCCGGGGACGCTGATCGGCTTCACGCCGCCGACGGCTTCGACCACGTACCAGTTCGCGATCACCGCCAACAGCATCTCCTCCGGCAGCGCCGGCATAATCGTCAAGAAGAAGTAGCTCGGGCCCGGCTGCGGAACGCGCGGCCCGAGATGCTCCGGCGGGCGGCCGCAGAACGCGTCCGGCACGACGCCGCACGCGATCGCCAGCGGCTTGCCGCACGGGGCGAGCTCCGGACGAGCGTTCGCCGCCGCGTCTGCGCCGTTATGCTTGTCACGCGCCCGAGCCGCCTTCGTCCATCTTTGTTCCAACGGGAGAGTCGGGCTCGGATATTCACGCACGACGCGCCCGGGAACGCGCCTTGCACCCCCTCGCCGCGCCGCGGCGGCGCCCGGTGTTCCGCGAGGAGGATGGCAAGGATGACATCACATCGCATTGGCGTTCTGAGCTTCGTCATCGCCCTCGGCCTCACGTCCACGGCGCACGCGCGCCGGGTCGAGATCAGCGGTCCGGTGGAAGTGATCCAGGTCGACGACTTCGATCACGGCCGCTCGCGCCTGATCCATCGCGTGCGCGACGATCGGACCGGGCGCCAGTACGAGCTGCAGGGCGCCTCGCCGGACCTTCGCCACGGGACGCGGGTGCGCGTGAGCGGCCGTGTGCTGCGCGGCGTGCGGCGCGACGGCGCCCGGGTGCTCGTGGCACCGCCGGGTGAACAGCTATCGGTGAGTGTGCTCCAGAGCGAGGTGACCGCCGCCGCGCTCGTCACCGGCTCGCGCAAGGCCGTCGTCCTGGTCGTCGGGTTCACGCAGGACGGCAAGACCGTGGCCTGCAGCGACACCGCGATCGCTGCGACGATGTTCACCGCAACGGCGTCGGTCGATTCCCTCTATCGGGAGACGTCCTACGGCCAGCTCTCGTGGCAAGCCGACACCGACGGCAACGGCAAGCCGGACGTCTTCCGGATCGCCATCAACGATGCCGGGAACGACTGCGACAACGCCACCTGGCGCACGCTCGCCGACGCTGCCGCGACGGCGGCCGGCGTGAACCTCGGCCTCTACGAGCACCGGCTCTACGTGCTGCCGTCGACGGTCGCGTGCTCGTGGTCCGGCTACGCGCAGGTGGGCTGTGGCTCGAACTGCTGGGCCATGGTCGCGACATGCGACAGGGGCGACGTCTTCGCCCACGAGCTCGGGCACAACCTCGGCCTGTACCACTCGTCGTTCGATCTCGACGACGACGGCGCCATCGATGCCACGTGTCCGTGGGGGGCGTGGCCGGGCGGCGGGCAGTACTGCGACGACTCCGACGTCATGGGCATCAGCACGAACGTGTGGCGGCAGGTGAACGGGCCGCACAAGGACCAGTTGGGCTGGATTCCCGCGGGTGGCGTGGTGACGGCCACGGCGGGAGGCGTCTACACGCTCGCGCCGCTGGAGATGTCGCCGGCGGCAGCCGGCCTTCCGGTTCTCCTCCGCGTGCCCCGGCCGACGACGGGCGGCGATTACTACGTCTCATTCCGGCGTCGGATCGGCTACGACTCGAACATGCGGCTCGACTATGCCGACCGGGCGAGCATCCACACCAGGCCCAGCACGAACACCCTCCTCGTAGGTCTGCTCTCCGACGGCCAGACCTTCGCAGACCCGACCAACGGCCTGGTGATCACACAGGCGAGCCACGACACGACGGCCGTGCGGATCGCCGTCTCCACGACCTCGACCTGCGGGAACGGCGTCCTCGATCCGGGCGAGGAGTGTGACGGCGCCAATCTCGGCGGGGCGACGTGCGGTGGATGTGCCGGCACCCCATCCTGCACTGTCGCGTGCAAGATCGATCGGTCGGGATGCACGAACGGCGTGTGCGACGTCTCCGAGACGTGCACGAGCTGTCCCGCGGACTGTGTCAGCGGCGGTGCGGTATGCGGCAACGGCGTGTGCGAGGCGGGAAATGGGGAGAACTGCGTCTCGTGCCCGGCGGACTGCGCGGGGCGCCAGAGCGGAAGGCTCAAAGGGCGCTTCTGCTGCGGGTTCGGCGCGTCGAATCCGGTCGGATGCGATCCGACGAAGTGCGGCGCCTGCACCACCCAGTCGGGCAGCGTCTGCTGCGGCGACGGTATCTGCAACGGCACCGAGACGAACGCGACCTGCGGACGCGACTGCCCGCACTAGAGGCTAGAGAGCGGCATCACGAAGCCGTCGCAGCGTTCAGTCGATGCGCGCCGCGGCGCTCGGTCTCGCGCCGGCGTCAGGCGCGCCAGCCGGGGTGGCCGCCGCGGCGCGCCACGGATCATCGGATGCCGCGCTGGCTTCGCCAGCCGCGGCACGTCGGTCGGGCGTGCTGCGGCCGTTCCACGCTCGCCTCCGTGTCCGACCCGAGACATGAGTCTCGGGTCGCCCCTCCTAGTCGTAGATTGATGAAGGCGATGCGCACCGCTGCCTGGTCCCCCGCGGCGGACGAGTAACACGGACGCCGCGCAGACGACAACGGGAAAAATCGGCCGCAGAGGCAGCGTTTCGTTCCGTGGGCTGTGCGACCCTTGGAGGCACGCCTGCGGCTTCGATACAGTCGCGAACTGCCCGTGACGAGGAAACTCGAGCGCGCCACCCGCGTGGCGGTGCCGAATCGGAAGATACGGACGGCCAGGGCGCCGGCTGGTTCCCCGGCTTCCGCCCGATGGACGCCCCACCTCGTCCGCGGCCTGTACAGCCTCTGGTGCGGTGAACGACTTCCTGCGCGAGGCGATGGTGATCGAGGCGCAGACGTTCCTGTGGGCGTGGGTGTTCGGCACCGTCAAGGGCCCGACCGTGCTGCGCGCGTTGGTGATCGTCGCCGTTTGCCTCCACCGCCGATTCCGGGAGCAGCTCGTCACCTGCGTCGACGGTGTCTGGCGTCTGCGGCGGCTGCCCGTCGGGCTGCTCCTCGGTGCCATGGTGTGGCTGCACTACGGGTTCGACATCAACCCGACGGTCGCCTGGATCTGCGCGACCCTGCTCATCCTCGTCACGCTCGCCGAGCAGCCACGCCTGGCGGCCCGATCGTCGCACCCGATGGTCCTCGTCGCGTCGGCAATCGTGCTCACCGGCCTTCTCGTCGCGGCACACGACGTCGTCGACCGCATCGCGATCGGCGCCTGGGCCCTCGTTCTGCTCGCGTCCCACCGGTACCTCGACGGCCGGATCGCGAGCCGCCACCTCGGCTTGCTGCGGACAGCGGCGCTGATCCCCGCGAATCTCCTGGCGGCCGTGCTGCCGCTCGCCCTCCCGCTGCACGGCGGCCGGCACCTGGGCGACGGTCTCGCCTACTCCTTCTGCGAGGTGCCCGGCCGGGGAACGGTGTACGCCACGATCCCGGTGTGCGACTCGGTCCAGGCCGGATACGAAGCGTGCCGCGACGGGCGCGTCGTCGAATACGATCTCGGCAGCATGCAGCGCGTCGCCGCGTACAATTTCTTGACGCCGGATTTCAACGGCCGCCTCGAGCTGATGGTGTGCCTCGACGACGAGGTCCAGGTGTCCGTACAGGGCACGATCTACCAGGGACGCTCGCTCGTGCAGAGCGCGATGTCCTTCCCGGTCGCCTCCCCGACGCAGTTCACGCCGCTGGTCGCCGAACCGGGCGTCGGCAACTCGATCGCCTACGACCGGGCGCACGAGGCGGTCTTCTACACGGGGGAGTTCAACAACCGCGTCGTCCGCTACGATCGGCGGACGAAGCAGTTCGACGACTCGCTCACCCGCTACTTCCCGAATCCGTGGTTTCAGCCGTTGTCGATGGAGCGGTACACGGGCTCGCTCACCCTCTACACGAACAGCATCCACCCCGGGCGCAACCGCATCTACATGGCGGAATGGATGCACGGACGGTACGCCTACGCCATCGACCTGACCGCGCTTCGTCCCGTTGCGCGCTACGACGTCGGGGGCGGCGGCACGATGGGTGTCACCGTCGATGTCGACCGCGACCGGCTCCTGGTCAGCAGCGTGTGGGGGCTCGAGGTCTTCGACCTCGCCACCGATCGTCTGATCCTTCGCAAACGTACGGGAGTGGCGAACCGTCCCGTGATCGTCGACACCGCCCGCAACCAGCTGTACCTGACGTCGACGCTCGAGGGCAAAATTCGCATCCTCGACCGCGACACGTTCGACGTCATCGGTCAGATCCCGATCGGCATCGGCACCCGGTACGCGTATCTGTCCCGGGACGGGAACCGGCTGTTCGGCAGCTCGGCGGCCGCGCACTATTACTGGGACGCCGACACGCTCGCACGCCCGCGAGCGTCCGGTCCCGAGCCGTCACCCCGACAGTGAGCGGCCGGCACGGGTCCGCGACACGTCGATGGTCGGCAGGGCCTTCGGCACGGTCAGAAGGCGGACAGCCGCCGGAATCGCGATCATGCCGCACACGGTTCCCGCGCCGCCGGGCGCATTGCTTCGCGGGCGCTCGTCCTCCCCCCGCTGTCGCCAAGTTCACACTTCACCCTTGACGACGCTCGGGTCGCGAGCGTACTACAGCGGCGGACTCTCCCAACTCCGCGGGTAGACGAACGAAAGCCTCGGGAGGACGTCTATAACCCTATGAAAGCCCGGCCGTCCGTGACGCTCATCCGACCGCCCCGGGTGTTGTCACGGACGTCGCTCAACACCGTTCCTCCCGTCGCTCCGCTGACCCTCGCCTATCTCGCGGGAGCGCTCCGCGCGAACGGGGTGCGAACGGTGAGCATCGACGGGTGCGCAGCGGCCGATCGGTGCACTCCCCTGGACGACCTGCCCTTCGTCGTGAACGGGCTCACCGCGGACCAGATCGCCGAGCAGGTGGATGGGACGAGCCTCTTCGTCGGCGTCTCCTGCATGTTCTCGCGAGAATGGATCTACCAGAAGCGCGTGATCAGGGCGGTGCGGCGGCAATTCCCCCATCTCCCGATCATCGCCGGCGGCGAGCACGTCACCGCCGATCCGGAGTTCGTCCTCCGGGACTGCCCCGAGGTATCCGCGTGCGCTCTCGGCGAGGGTGAGGAGACGATCGTCGACCTCGCGCGAGCCCTGCAGAAGTCGGCCCCGCTGACCGGTGTGCGCGGGCTCGTGCTCCCGGGCCCGGAAGGCGTCGCCATCCGCACCCCCAGGCGCGCGCGCCTGACCTCCATCGACCGGATCCCATGGCCGGCCTGGGACGGGCTTCCCATCGAGGTCTATCTCGATCGCGGCTTCGGCATGGACGAGTACCTGAATCGCTCGATCCCGATGCTGGCGTCCCGGGGATGCCCATACCTCTGCACCTTCTGCTCCAACCCGAGCATGTGGGGGACCAGGTGGGTGGCGCGCCAGCCTGCCGACGTGGTCGACGAGATCGCGCATTACAAGAGGACGTACCGCATCGACCACGTGGAGTTCTTCGATCTCACGACCATCGTGGATCGGCGGTGGATCCTCGCCTTCACCGAGCGCCTGATCGAAGCGAAGCTCGGGATCACGTGGACGATGCCCTCGGGGACGCGCTCGGAGGCCCTCGACGCCGAGGTCCTGGAGAAGCTTCGCCGCAGCGGGTGCCGCGGGGTCACGTACGCGCCCGAGAGCGGCTCGCGGGCCACGTTGAAGCGAATCAAGAAGAAGGTCGATCCGAACCGCATGCTCGAGTCGATTCGCGCAGCGGTTGCTGCCGATCTCTACGTCAAGTCGCACCTGATCGTCGGCCTGCCAGGGCAAACCGCCGGCGAGCTCTGGGAGTCGTTTACGTTCGCCCTCCGCCTCGCGCTGAGCGGGGTGCACGACCTCCTCGCCTATCCGTTCAACGCCTATCCCGGGACGGAGCTCTATCGAGAGCTGGTCGCTGCGGGCCGGATCGACCCGTTCGCGCCCGACCACGACCGCTTCCTCCTGGGCGCCGACTACGGCGACGTCGAGAACTCGCGCTCCTGGTCGGAGTGCTTCTCCGCGCGGAGCATCCGGGCGATCGCCGCCGCCATCATGTTGACCTTCTACATCGGTCAGTTTCTGCTGCGCCCCTGGCGCGTCGTCCGGACGTGT
>VBKG01000242.1 GCA_005879585.1 Deltaproteobacteria bacterium
TCGACGATCCGGCCGACGATGTGCTCGACCTCGCGATCGACCACCACCGCGTACAGGCCTTCCTTGCCGCCGAAGTGCTCGTACACGATGGGCTTCGAGACCTTCGCGCGCTCGGCGATGTCCTCCACGGACGCGGCCTCGTAGCCGCGGCGTGCGAAGACGCCCCGACCCACCTCGACCAGCTGCGCACGCCGTGCCGCCGCGGTCAGCCGTTCGGGGCGCCCCTTCTTGGCCACTTGACAGTGATACTACGATTGCGTAACTTACGCAAACGTAGGTTACGGCAACGTCAGCGTAGCCATATGGACGGAGGAGCCATGGACACAGCACCCGGCTGGGTGTGGTCGCGGGTCACCGGCCTGACCGACATGTTCGCCACGCCGCTCCGCACGTCGCACTACCTCGAGCTGATGAACCCCCTGTGGACCACCCACAAGCTCCAGGCGCGCGTCGTGAGCGTGTGGGACGAGACCGCGAGCGCCCGGACACTCACCCTGCGTCCGGGCCGCAAGTGGCGGAGGCACCGCGCGGGGCAGCACGTCCGGGTGGGTGTGCCGATCGGCGGCATGCACCACACCCGTACGTATTCCATCTCCTCGGCTCCGGGGCGCGACGACGAATGCATCACGATCACGGTGAAGGCCGCGCCCGGCGGACGTGTCTCGCAGCATCTCGTGCGGAACGTCGTGCCCGGCGACTACTTGCCCCTCGGCCTGCCGCAGGGTGACTTCGTGCTTCCCGACGCGGTCCCTCTGCGGCCGCTGTTCATCACCGCAGGCAGCGGGATCACGCCGGTCATGAGCATGCTCCGCGACCATGCCGCGCGCGGCGATCTCCCGAGCATCGTGCACCTCCACTATGCTCCGCATCCCTACGACGTGATCTTCGCCAAGGAGCTCGCGAAGCTCCGCGACGACCACCGGCGCTACCGCCTGCGGCTCGTCTACACGCGGGAGCGCGGGGAGAGGAGCCCCGCGGAACGCCACTTCACCGCAGCACAATTGCAGGAGGTCTGCCCCGACTGGCGCGACCGCGATGTCTACGCCTGCGGCCCGCAGGGTCTCCTCGCCGCCGTCGAGGCGCACTGGCAGGGGGCCGATCTCTCGCGCCGCCTGCACCTCGAACGGTTCCACGCCCCGTGGGCCGATCTCCCCGGCGACGTGCCGGGCGGCCGCGTCCGCTTCGCCCGGAGCGGCCTCGAGGTCGAGAGCGACGGCCGCACGAATCTCCTGCGCGTCGCCGAAGACGCGGGTCTGAACCCGCCGCACGGCTGCCGGATGGGCATCTGTCACAGCTGCGATGCCCGCCTGGTCTCGGGCTGCGTGCGAGATCTCCGCTCCGGCGCCGTCGTGAACGAGCACGGAGCGACCGTCCAGCTGTGCATCAACGCCGCCGCAGGCAACCTCGAGCTCGAACTCTGACAAGGAGGCCCCCATGTCGTTTCCCGTCCATCTGAGTGATGCCGCCATCGAGGATTTCGGCCGCGAGCTGGATGCCATCCGCGACGAGGTGATGGACAGCCGGGGGGACCGCGATCGTCGCTATCTCCTGCGGCTGATCCGCATCCAGCGCGGCCTCGCGCTCGGTGGCCGCCTCGTGATCTTCGGAAGCCTCGCCTTCCTACCCGAGTGGCTCTGGTTCCTGCCGGTCGTCGCACTCGGCACGCTGCTGCTGGCCGTGGCGAAGATCCTGGAGAACATGGAGATCGGCCACAACGTCATGCACGCGCAATGGGACTGGATGCGCGACCCGGACATCCAGTCGGGCACGTGGGAGTGGGACAGCGTCTGTCCGTCGGATCAGTGGAAGCATTCCCACAACGTCGTGCATCACACGTGGACGAATGTCCTCGGCAAGGATCGCGACGTGGGCTACGGCATGCTCCGCGTCACCGCGCAGCAACGGTGGCATCCGTTCTACCTGCTGCAACCGGTCTCGACGGTCGTGATGGCTCTCTTGTTCGAGTGGTTCATCGCCCTGCACGATCTGGAGATAAACCGCCTCCTGGCCGGCAAGCGGACGCTCGCCGAGACATACCCGATGCTCCGCCGCATCGGGCAGAAGGTCGCGCACCAGACGCTCAAGGACTACGTTCTCTGGCCGCTCCTCGCCGGTCCGTTCTTCCTCCACGTGCTCGCGGCCAACGCGGTTGCCAACGTCGTCCGGAACGTGTGGGCATACGTGATCATCTTCTGCGGTCACTTCCCGGAGGGGGTGCACTATTTCAGCGAAGAGGAGGTCGCGGACGAGACCCGCGCACGCTGGTACGTGCGGCAGCTCCTCGGTTCCTGCAACATCGACGGCGGCCGGCTCTTCCACGTCTTCTCCGGCAACCTGAGCCACCAGATCGAGCACCATCTCTTTCCCGACATGCCGAGCAACCGGTACCCGGAAGTCGCGCCGCGCGTGCGCGCGTTGTGCGCGCGCTACGAGATCCCGTACAACACGAACTCGCTCCGCCGGCAGTTCGGCACGACCACCTGGAAGCTCTACCGGTTCGCCCTGCCTGTGTCGGTGGTCGCACCGGCGTGACGACCGACCGGGCGGCGGCGTATGGATAGACGCGTTGAGCTCAACCCGTTCGAGCGCACGCTGCGGCCGATGCGGATGATGCTTGCTTCCTGAGCATCGCGCGCTCGACAGCCACGGCGTGATTCATGCCCGAGCGACGTGAGGCCCTGCAGGTGCGCTTCGACGAGGCTGCCGGCCGCTGGGTGGTGCTCGCGACCGTCCTCGGCTCGAGTCTCGCGATGCTCGATGCGACGGTGGTCAACGTGGCCCTCGAGCGGATCGGGACCGACCTCGGTGCCGACCTCGCGGCTCTCCAGTGGACGCTCAGCGGCTACTCGCTCACGCTCGCGTCGTTGATCCTGCTCGACGCTGGTGGCGGCCCGTGCGCTCCAGGGCATCGGCGGCGCGCTGCTCACGCCGGGCAGCCTCGCGATCATCTCGGCATCGTTCACGCGCGAGGACCGGCCGCGGGCGATCGGCGCGTGGTCCGGGTTCGGCGGGATCGCGGGCGCGATCGGGCCGCTGGTCGGCGGATGGTTGGTCGACGTCTGGTCCTGGCGGCTGGTGTTCCTCGTGAACCTGCCGCTCGCCGCGGTGGTCATTGCGGTGGCGCTGCGGCACGTTCCGGAGAGCCGCGACCCGGAGGCCGGTCGCCGACTGGATGTGCCTGGCGCGGTGCTCGGCTCGCTCGGGCTCGCCGGGCTCACCTACGGCTCGATCGCGGCGGGGAAGGAGGGCGGGAATCCCATGGTGGTCGCGACCGGAGCCGCTGGCGTGCTCGCGTTGGTCGGCTTCGTCCTGGTCGAACGGCAGAGCCCGTGCCCGCTGGTGCCGCTCGGTCTGTTCGCGTCGCGGCAGTTCACCGTTGCGAACCTCTTCACGTTCACGACGTACGCTGCGCTCGGCGCCGTGTTCTTCCTGCTGGTGCTCGACCTGCAGGTGGTCGCGGGCTACGCGCCGCTCGCGGCGGGCCTGTCGATGGTGCCGGTCACCGCCGTCATGCTCGCGCTGTCGCCTTCTTCCGGGGCGCTCGCGCAGCGCATCGGCCCGAAGCTGCAGCTGACCGTCGGCCCGCTCGCCGCCGCCGCCGGTCTGCTGCTCACGCAGCGGATCGGGCCCGGAGCGTCCTACCCGACGGTCGTCCTGCCGGCCGTCACGCTGTTCGGCCTCGGGCTCGCGGCGCTGGTCGCGCCGCTGACGGCGACCGTGCTCGCGGCCGCGCCCGCTGCGCGCGTCGGTGTGGCGTCGGCCGTGAACAACGCCGTCGCGCGGACGGGCGGACTGCTCGCCGTTTCCCTCCTGCCGGCGTTAGCCGGTCTCACGGGACACGACTATCGGAACCCCGATGCCTTTGCCGCCGGGTACCGGAACGCGATGCTCGTCAACGCGGGAATGCTGGGGCTCGCCGGGTTTGTCGCGGCGGTCGGCATCCGCAACCAGGTGCCGCAGGCGGCGCCCGAGCGCGGCCTCCCGCCGCTGGAGCAGAAGCTGACACACTGTTACACCTGCCCGGTCGAAGGGCCACGGCTGGAGACGATACAGCCGGTTCGAGAGGAGCGCGCGGTCGAACCGTAGGGGAAGGCGCGAGCATCGGCTACGCGCCGCGCGGAGCGCTACGGGAGTGGTCGTCGCGTGACGCGCGGCTTCGACGAGGTCATGTGCGGGCGAGAGCGCGCACGCGGGGTCGGTCGTGATAGTGCGACGTGCCTTCCGTGCCCAGCCGTTCGAGGAAGCTCGGCGCCGGGACGGCGTGCGCGGCGGCGGTCACAGCTCGACCCCGAGCCCGTCGTACGCGACCTCCCAGCCGGCGGCGCGCACGGCCGCGTGCGCCGCCGAGTCCTCGCGCAAGAGGGGGTTCGTGTTGTTCACGTGGATGTAGAACCGCGGACCGGGGATGCCGGGGAGCGCCGCGAGGCTGCCGTCGGACCCGCCGACGGGCAGGTGCCCCATCTGCTCGGCGCGCCGCGCGCCGATGCCTAGGGCGATCAGCTCGTCGGACGACCAGAACGTGCCGTCGAAAAAGCAGCAATCGGTGCCGCGGAGCGCATCGGCGATCGGCGGCGTGACGCGCGCCACGCCCGGAAAGTAAGCGAGTGAGCCTCCGCGCGGGTCACGGATGACGAGCCCGATGTTGTCCTCGTCCGATGGCTCGACGCGGCCGAGGAGATGCAGTGGCGGCCGGCCGGGGGCGGCGACCGGCTCGAGGACGAACCCGCCGGGAAGCGAGACCTCGGTACCCGGCACCAGCCGCGTCCAGCCGACGTGGCCTGGAAACCGTTCGAGGGCCCGCGCGACCGCGTTGTGGTCGACGAAGCCGTGGCGGACACGATCGGTCGCGTAGACCGCGAGCGGCTCCGACTCACGGAGCGAGAGGAGGCCGAGGCAATGATCGAGGTCGCCGTTCGTCAGCACGATCGCGGCGATCGGCGTCTGGCGGACGGCGCGCGGATGCAGGGCTGGGAACGCGTCGATCTGCTGGCGGACGTCGGGCGAGGCGTTCAGGAGAATCCAGTGCTCGTCATCGGCGGTGACTGCGACGCTCTCCTGCGTACGGGCGCGCGCTGGAATCGTTCCCGTGCGGACACCCCGGCAGTTCGAGCATCCGCAATTCCACTGCGGGAACCCGCCGCCGGCGGCGGAGCCGAGGACGCGAACGCGCACGGTGCCCCGCGCCGGCTAGCGGGCCTCGCGCTCGTCGCAGCAGGCGGCCAGCTCCGCGTCCATCTTGATTTCGGTGAAGCTCGGGGTCTCCCAGACCATAGACTCTCCCGCACCGCATCGTGCGCCATTCCCGCGCTCCTGCACTCCCGGCTTTCGAGGACGGGACTCACGCCCATCGGGGACAGGACCGCGGGATTGACGGGTCGCAGCCGCCGCACGATCCCGGAGGCGTGAGGTTGCCGCGCGTGGCGTGATCGCGCGGCCAAGCAGTCGATCCCGGTCAGTTCCTCGCCACCGCCTCCACCCCGCGCTCGAGCCGGGTCGCCCAGTCGAGCGGCATCTCCCGCGCCCGCCACGCGACGTGCTGATCGGGACGAACCAGAAGTGCGCCGTCCGCGCCGATCTCGCACACGCGCGCCCAGTGGCCGTCCACATCGACGAAGTCCCGGCCTGCGACGAGGCATCGAACCGGCGCAGCCGTGCACCCATCCGCAGCCTCGCGCCACGGTTCTCCGTCCGGGCCGGCGAGCAGCGTTAGCCGGTCCGTCGCGATGAGATCGAGGACGGAGCATCGCACCCCGTCCCGCTCGACCCACGCATGCGGCAGCCGCGACCCCGGGCGGGTCGTCGGCAGGAAGTCCCGCACCGGGTTCGCAGGGAGGCGCGGCTCGGATCCGTCGGGCACGACGGCACCCGCCTCGTATGCGACGCCGAGCTGGAGGCCGAACATGTCGAAGTGATCCTGCTGTCGCGCGATGCCGCCGCGGACGCGCTCGGGGTCGGTGAGCGCCGCGTCGAGCGCGGCCCGTGCGGCCGCAGTGTTCTCGGTGATTCCGAGCTCCGTGAAGAGCGCGAGCATCTGCATCGCGTTCACGAGGCTCTGGTCGGCGTTCCGCTGCGCGACGGGGCGGCGTTCCGTCTCGTACGTGTCCAGCAGCGCCGGATGCGCCCAGCCGTCCCGGACCGCCCGCAGCTTCCACGCGAGGTTGTGCACGTCCTGCACGCCCGTGTTCATGCCCATGCCTCCGGCGGGCGGAAATCGATGCGCGCTGTCGCCGACGAGGAACACGCGGCGTTCCCGGTACCGCGCTGCGACCTGCGCCGCCATCGTCCACGCGCTGACGTCGCGCACGGCGAGGTCGACGTGTGCCGCACCGATGGCGCGTCGTACGATCGCGGCGCAGGCCTCCTCGGTGAACGTCTCGATCGGCTCGGTGTCCGGGTCGTGCGGGTGCATGAAGACCCACGTGCGATCGATGTCGTGCGCGACGAAGACGCCGGCGCACGCGGGGTCGACCACCCAGTAGAGGATCGCCGGCCGGTCGCGCACGAGCGCGCGCAGGTTCGCCTCGAAGTGGATCATCACGAAGCTCTGCAACCGGTCGGGGCCGATCATCTCGATCCCGAGCGCCTTCCGGACGCGACTGCCGGCGCCATCCGCTGCGAGCAGCCAGTCGCTGCGCACCTCGTACTCGCGCTGCCGCTCGAGGTCGCGCACGCGGGCCGTCACGCCGTCGACCTCCTGCTCGAGCGCGGCCCATTCGTGGCCGTAGCGGACGATCGCCCCGTGGAGATGCTCCAGGAGCAACGGCTCGAGTCGATGCTGGGAGAGGTTCAGGAGCGGCGTCGGCGTGTATTCGAGGGCGTCGTCTCCCTGCCGCTCGTACGGCAATCGACCGAGCTCGGGTCCGGCCAGGGTGGTCACCCAGGAGACGTGTGAGCCGTCATCGCGAGGTGTCGCGAGCCTCCGCAGCGTCTCCCGGTCGAGCCCGGCGCTGCGGAAGATCTCGAGCGTCCGCGGATTGGCGACGTGTGCCTGCGGGGCGCGATGCGGGCCGGGACGCCGATCGACGACCAGGCTCTCGATCCCCTGCCGGGCCAGCAGGATCGCCGCCGTGAGCCCGACCGGCCCGGCGCCGACGATCAGGACGGGCACCTCAACGCGTTGCATGCGAACCGCCGTCCGCGGAGCGGAGCAGGTAGATGGCGATCGCCATCATGATCGAGAGGACGGCGAAGACGAGCACGTTCTCGTTCAACCCGAGCACCTGGATGTGCTCGTCGGGCACGCGAACGAGGCCGCCGTAGACGGGCGTCAGAAGCGCCGCGAGCCAGAACCCGCCGAGGTTGCAGCACTGCCAGGCCGCCGACAGCCGCAGGTTCCCCACGTCGAACGGGCGACGGAACCAGAGGAGATAGATGTTGGCGATCCCCGAAAACAGCATGAACCCCAGGAGCCAGACCAGATGAAGGCGGGCGTGGCCGACCCAGGCCGGGTTCATCGCATGGCTCGCGTTGAAGTCGCGCGCGATCGGGCCCAGGAACTCGAGCCCGGTGAGCGTCAGGAGAATGCGCGCGGTGCGTGTGCGGATGGCCATGGTCGACTGACTAAACACCAGTTGCGGGGGAAAGAAGGAAGACCTTGCCCTCCTCGCGCGCGCCGTCGTACGGGGTGATCTCGAAACGCCCCTCGTCGGCAGCGACCTGCTCCAGGCGGTCGAAGCCCTCGGCCTGCGTGGGACGCTGGTAGCGCTTCGCCGCCGCACGGATGGCGACCTCGGGGACGCGTTCTCGCCCGACCCGGCCACGGTTTCGGCGCGAACACTCGGCGGCCGGCGTCGCGAAGACGTAGCCGATGACGTCCGCGCCACGTCTTCGAGCCACTTCGATGAGCGCGGTGCGGTCGGCGGTGGTAGGATTGGTGTTGTCGACGACGACCGAGCGCCCGGCGGCGAGCGCTCCATCGATGAGGGCGAGCTGACGCTTCTGGCGATCGCGTCGGTTTCGCATCAGATCCTTGCTGACGTGGACGTGCGTCGCCGCGAACCGCGCGCGGTAGAAGCTGGTCTTCCCTGCGCCGGGCAGGCCGACGAGGATCACGAGCTCCGGCACCGCGGGCATGTCGGATTTCATACCAGGGCCCGGAACGAGCGGCGATCCCGCTCGGGCAGGGTCACATGGTCAGCCGCAACGCGACTAAGTGGCGCGTGTCGCGTCAGACGGCCGAAAGCGGCCTACCGCCCTCGCGCGGGCCTTCGACGCTTCGACTTCACGATCCCGAGGCGGAGCGTTCGTGACCAGAGAGTCGAGGAGCTCATGCGCCGCTCGCGTTACCCTGTGAACGGCGCGACTGAACGCGAGCTCGTTCGCTTTGGAGGGTCTCGTGAAGCCGCTCAGCTTTCGCACGAATTGGAGCGCGGACGCGCGGATCTCTTCATCGGTGGCGGGTGGCTTGAAGTTGTGCAGCGTCTTGATGTTTCGACACATGTGCACTCCTCGAGGCTACGACGATCTGGGAAACGCGCTGTACACGAACACGATCGAGCCAATCAATACACTCCCGCCCCCCGCCAGGTATGCGACCTGTACAATTGAATTGAGCAGCGGGCCTCCGGGAGTTATCCCGCGCACCCCGGCGGTCGCTGCGATCAGGAATCCCAGGGTGATGGAATAGGTACCGGCCACGAGAGACCACACGAGCACCTTCCGGGACGCCACGCCATCAGTCAGCCGGTGGAGTACCGCTCCCACCGCGACCAAGGCAAGGCCTCCGGTCGCTCCGCCTGTGTGGGCGACTCGCCAGGCTCTGATCGCATCCTCCGCGAGCGAACGCCCGATCGCGTCGGCGTACACGATGCCGCACAGGTTCCCGATGAGGAGGACTACCGCCCCGTGGAAGATCGCGTACATTTGCATGCGTTCACTCATGTCGGCCCCCCGTCAACTTCCTTTCGTCGACGTCTGGTGGATGCCGTGATCAGGCCGCGCGGCCCGGAGGTGCTCTCGACCGAGGGCTGACACCGACAGGCAGGTCCCGCGACCGGGCTCGTGACGGTGATCGAGGAAGCCTCGCTGATTGGCCTCCTCCCAAACAGGAAGCCGAGGGCATGAAGTCCGCCACGCTTCGATTACTTCGGCGTACGGCCGCGACTCGGGACCAATCCACTCGAGCAGGTCGAGGATCAAAACCTCTACGGTGTCCGTCATGGCAGCCTCATTGGTTAGCTTCCGTGGCTTTCCGCTTGTCAGCCACGTTCGTACGCTCCGGAAGTGATCTCGTAGACGATGCTCTCTCGACCAGCCGAGTCGGGTCTCGACCCGATGCG
>VBKG01000306.1 GCA_005879585.1 Deltaproteobacteria bacterium
AGGACAACGTCGTCATCGTCTGCTCGATCGAGAACTTCGACCCGATGGGCGTGCACACCGGCGACTCGATCACGGTTGCCCCGGCGCAGACGCTCACCGACAAGGAGTACCAGGTGATGCGCGACGCGGCGGTCGCGTGCATCCGCGCGATCGGCGTCGACACGGGCGGATCGAACATCCAGTTCGCCGTCGAGCCGACCACGGGCCGGTTGGTCGTCATCGAGATGAACCCGCGCGTCTCGCGGAGCTCGGCCCTCGCCTCGAAGGCCACCGGCTTCCCGATCGCCAAGATCGCGGCCAAGCTCGCCGTCGGCTACACGCTCGACGAGATCCCGAACGACATCACGCGCGAGACGCCGGCCTGCTTCGAGCCGACCATCGACTACGTCGTCACGAAGATCCCGCGCTTCACCTTCGAGAAGTTCCCGCAGGCGAGCGACAGCCTCGGCCCGCAGATGAAGTCGGTCGGCGAGGCGATGGCGATCGGGCGGACGTTCAAGGAGTCGCTGCAGAAGGCGATGCGCTCGCTCGAGATCGGGAGCTTCGGCTTCGAGCCGCGCGAGGCGGCGACCGACGCCGAGCTGCGCGAGCGCCTTCGCGTGCCCAACGCCGACCGGCTCTGGCACGTCGGCGAGGCGTTCCGTCGCGGACTCGGGGTGGACGAGGTCTTCGCGCTCACCGCGATCGATCCGTGGTTCCTCCGTCACGTCGAGGAGATCGTCACCGAGGAGCGCGCGCTCGCCGGGCAGACGATCGAGGCGCTCTCGGCCGAGCGCCTCCGTGCGCTCAAGCAGGCGGGCTTCGCCGACGCGCGCCTCGCCGAGCTCCTCGGCACGACGGAAGAAGCGGTGTGCGCCCGGCGGACCGGCGGCATCGAGCCCGTGTACAAGACCGTCGACACCTGCGGCGCGGAATTCGAGGCGCACACGCCGTACCTCTACTCGACGTACGAGGAGGGCGACGACGAGGCGCGCCCGCGCCGTCGCGGCCGGAAGGTCGTCATCCTGGGCGGCGGGCCGAACCGGATCGGCCAGGGTATCGAGTTCGACTACTGCTGCGTGCACGCCGCGCTGGCACTTCGCGAGGACGGCATCGAGACCGTCATGGTCAACTGCAACCCGGAGACCGTCTCGACCGACTACGACACCTCGGACAAGCTCTTCTTCGAGCCGCTCACGCTCGAGGACACGCTCGCCCTCATCCGCCGCGAGCGGCCGGAGGGCGTGATCGTGCAGTTCGGCGGGCAGACGCCGCTCCGCCTCGCGATGCCGCTCGAGCGCGCCGGCGCGCCGATCGTCGGCACGTCGCCCGATTCGATCGACCGCGCCGAGGACCGCGAGCGCTTCGAGGAGGTGCTGACCCGCCTCGAGCTCCTGCGGCCGCCGAACGGCATCGCGCGGTCGGCCGACGAGGCGACGCGCGTCGCCGAGACGATCGGCTATCCGGTGCTCGTCCGGCCGTCCTACGTGCTCGGGGGCCGGGCGATGGAGATCGTGTACGACGGCGAGGCGCTCGCCCGCTACGTGCGGGTGGCGGTCAAGGTGTCTCCCGCGCACCCGGTCCTCATCGACCACTTCCTCGAGGACGCCGTCGAGGTCGACGTCGACGCGGTGAGCGACGGGCGGGACGTCGTCATCGGCGGCATCATGGAGCACATCGAGCGCGCCGGCGTGCACTCCGGCGACAGCGCCTGCTCGTTACCGCCGTATTCCATCGGCGCGGGCGTCCAGGCCGAGATCCGCCGCCAGACCGTGGCCCTCGCGCGCGAGCTCCGCGTGGTCGGGCTCATGAACGTGCAGTTCGCGGTCAAGGCGGGGGTGGTCTACGTGCTCGAGGTGAACCCGCGCGCGAGCCGCACCGTGCCCTTCGTCAGCAAGGCGATCGGCGTGCCGCTCGCCAAGATCGCAGCCCGCTGCATGGTCGGGCGCTCGCTCGCCGAGCAGGGCTTCACGGCGGAGATCGTGCCGGTGCACGTGAGCGTCAAGGAGGCGGTGTTTCCGTTCATCAAGTTCCCGGGCGTGGACACCGTCCTCGGGCCGGAGATGAAGTCGACGGGCGAGGTGATGGGGATCGACGGGACCTTCGGCGCCGCGTTCGCCAAGGCTCAGGTCGGCGCCGGCACGGTGCTGCCGACCTCGGGGAAGGCATTTCTCTCCGTTCCGGAGGTCGCGAAAGACGCCGTCGTCGACGTGGCACGCCGGCTCGCGGCGTGCGGGTTCACGCTCCTCGCGACGCGCGGCACCGCGGCCCGCCTGCACGCCGCCGGCCTCCGCGTCGAGACCGTGAACAAGGTGCAGGAGGGCAGCCCGCACATCGTCGACGCGCTCCGACGCGGCGAGGTGAGCCTGGTCGTCAACACGCCGGCCGGCGCGGAGTCGTTTCGCGACTCCTTCCCGCTCCGGAGGACGGCGCTCGAGTGCCGCGTGCCGTACTTCACGACGATCGCAGCCGCTGCGGCGGCGGCGGACGGGATCGCGCTCATGGCGGGCGGCCCGTTCGCGGTGCGGCCGCTGCAGGAGCACCACCGGCGCGCATGACGGCGTCGCCCGAGCGCGGCACGCCGCTCGCCGAGCTCCTCCAGGCCCTCGCGCCACCCCTCGAGTACCTCGCCGCCGACGACTTCCGTCGCCTCGACCAGACGCGGCTGCCGCTCGACGCGCTCGCGGCGCGGCTGGCGCGCGCCCGCGCCGGAAGCGGCGGCGCCGCCGCCGCACCGCTCGCCGAGCTCTCCGAGGTCTTCGCGACGCTGCAGCACGAGCCTGCCGAAACGCACGGAGCCGCGCTCCGGCGGGCGCACGCGCTCTTGCCGGCGCTCCGCGAGGCGGTCGGCACCACGCCGGCCTGGGCGGACTACCGACCCGCCACCGGTCCCGTGGAGCCCGCCCTCGCCGCACTCGCCGGATCGGTGGAGGTGGTGCGCGCCGTCGGGCCGAAACGAACGGCCGACCTCGCACGCTTCGGCCTCGCGACGGTCGAGGACCTGCTCTTTCACCTGCCGTTCCGCTACGAGGACCGGCGCGCGCTCCGGCCGCTCGCCGAGCTTCGGGTCGGCGACGAGGCGACGGCGATCGGCGAGGTCGCGCGCGCGCGCGAAGGGCAGGTCGGTCGCCGCGGCCGCCGCGTCCTCGAGGTGGTGCTGCGCGACGCCGGGGGTGTCCTGCTACTCGTCTGGTTCCATCAGATCCCGTACTTCCGTCGCCGGCTGACCCCCGGCCAGCGGCTCGTGGTCCACGGCAAGGTCGAGCCGCCGCTCGGCAGTGCGGCGCTCCGCATGATCCATCCGGAGATCGAGACGCTGGCCCCCGACGAGGCCATCGTCGCCCGCGTCCTGCCGGTCTACGAGAAGCCGACCGAGATGCACGTGGGCGCGATGCGCCGGATCGTCCATGCGGCCGTCGACGAGTTCGCCGATCGCGTGCCGAGCGCACTGCCGCCGGACGTCGCAGCACGCCATCGCCTGGTCGACCTGCCGCGCGCGCTCCGCCACGTGCATTCCCCCGCGCCGGAGGCGGACCTCGAGGCGCTCGGCGCCTCGCGCTCCGTCGCACACCGCTCGCTGATCTTCGACGAGCTCTTCTTCCTCCAGCTCGGCCTGGCGCTCCGGCGGAGCGCCTCCGGACAGGAGGAGGGGAGCGCGTTCCCGCGGTCCACGCGTCTCGTGCCAGCGCTCTACGCGCGGTTGCCGTTTCGCGCGACGGGAGCGCAGGATCGGGCATTCGCGGAGATCGAGGCCGATCTCGCCGCACCCCATCCGATGCGGCGGCTTCTCCAGGGCGACGTCGGCAGCGGCAAGACGCTGGTGGCGCTGCTCGCGGCGCTCACCGTGATCGAGGCGGGCCACCAGGTCGCGCTCATGGCGCCGACCGAGCTGCTCGCCGAGCAGCACCTCGAAACGGTGCGGCCGCTCGCCGAGC
The DNA here is from genome assembly GCA_005879585.1 of Deltaproteobacteria bacterium. Classification (GTDB taxonomy): domain Bacteria; phylum Desulfobacterota; class Binatia; order DP-6; family DP-6; genus DP-3. Next base: position 3,915 of record VBKG01000306.1, read on the forward strand.
CGCTCGGCGTGAACGTGGCGCTGCTCACCGGCGCCGTGAAGGGCCGGGCGCGGCGCGAGGCATTGGCCGGGCTCGCGACGGGTCGGATCGCGCTCGCGGTCGGCACCCACGCCCTCATCCAGGAGGGGGTGGACTTCGGCCGCCTCGGGCTCGCGATCGTCGACGAGCAGCATCGCTTCGGCGTGCTGCAGCGCGCCGCGCTCCAGCGCCAGGCGGGCGGCCAGGGCGTCGACGTCCTCGTGATGAGTGCGACGCCGATCCCGCGGACGCTCGCCCTGACCCTCTACGGCGACCTCGCGGTCTCCACGCTCGACGAGCTGCCCCCCGGCCGCACGCCGATCACGACGCGCCTCTGCCGGGAATCGCGCCGCGATGAGGTCTATGCGCGCGTGCGCGAGGCGGTTGCCGCGGGTCATCAGGCCTACATCGTCTATCCGCTCGTCGAGGAGTCCGAGAAATCCTCGCTCCGCGCCGCCTCGACGATGGTGCACGAGCTCGGCGCCGGCCCGCTGAACGGCCTCCGGCTCGGCCTGGTTCACGGGCGGATGAAGCCCGAGGAGAAGGACCGCGTCATGCGACGGTTCAAGACGCGCGACTTCGACGTGCTCGTCTCGACCACCGTCATCGAGGTCGGGATCGACGTCCCGAACGCCACGGTGATCGCCATCGAGCACGCCGAGCGCTTCGGCCTGGCCCAGCTCCACCAGCTCCGCGGGCGGGTCGGCCGTGGCGAGGCGCCGGGGCACTGCGTGCTCGTCGTCCCGGACTGGACCGGCGAGGAGGCATACCAGCGTCTGACGACGCTCGAGCGCTCGACCGACGGCTTCTACATTGCCGAGGCGGACCTGGCGCTGCGCGGACCCGGCGACTTCCTCGGCACGCGGCAGGCGGGGCTGCCGCCGTTTCGCGTGGCCAGTCTCGTGCGCGACAGCGCGCTCCTGCGCGCGGCGCGCGACGAGGCGCTCGCGTGGCTCACCCGCGATCCGGATCTGTCACGGCCCGAGTCGGAGACCATCCGCGCCGTGCTGCGGCACCGGTGGCGGGGGCGGCTCGGGCTCGCGCAGGTCGGCTGACGGTCCGTCGCCTCAGGGAACGACGCCGTGCCGGAGCTTCCAGGTCGCGACGGCGGCGTCCCACACGGAGCGATCGGTCGTGACCGTGAAGCACGCCGGCAGCGGCGCGGGATACGGCCCTTGGCCGAGCCAGACCATGACGTTGTTCGAGCAGCCGACGAGGCTCGACGGGATCCCCATCGTGGAGGCGCCGCCTTCACCCACCTGCTCGGCGAGGAAGACGTTGTCGTCGAGCTCGAGATGGGTCGCCAGGTCGCTCCACTTGAAGAACTGGCCGTTGCCGAAGTCCGTCGGCAGCCCCCCGCGCGGGCCGGGCATCGGCTGATCCCGACGTAGCAGCCGTCGAACAGCGAGTCGTCGATCAGGCCGGGCTGGACGTGGTCGTTCTCGACGCAATCGTCGCGGACGTAGCTCAGCCAGGTCCCGCGGATGACGAACGGGCCGGCGACCGGCCGGATGCCGTCGGTCACGTCGTCGATACGGACGTTCTCGACCGTGACGCCGGCATTCTCGAACCGGACGCCCGCGTTGTTCATCGTGTGCATCTGGTCCCACGTGAGGCTCCGGTCGTACTGCCCGAGCTCGACGCCGCCGGAGACGCAGGTTCCGCTGCCACCGCCGAGGTTTAGCGGATACAGATCGGTCGGGGACGGGAGGAAGGTCGCCTGGCGCGCATCCAGGCGCGTCAGGTCGAGCAGCGCGCGGTTGTCGTACGACGTCGCCCACGTTCCGGTGAGCGTGATCAGCGGCCCCGATCCGTCGAGGCAGGTCGGGATCGTCGTCGTGGAGGACGTCGTGCTCGTGGAGGTGGTCGAGGACGTCGTCGAGGACGTCGTGGAAGAGGAGGTGCTCGTCGTGGTCGTCGTCGTGGTCGTCGTCCGGGTCGTGGACGTCGTCGACGACGTGCTCGTGGTGGTGGTGGTGACCGGTTTGCGGCCGAAGGCGTTGCCGTTGCCCGGCGCGGCGATGGCCAGGCCCGGGAGCGCGAGCGCGGTCGACAGGGCGAGGAGAGCGAGGCGTTTCGGATACATCGACATGATCTCCATTTGGGCCGCGCATTCCGCCGCGCCCGACGCCGCCGGGGTACAAGTTGCGTGCCGGGGATCCCCGAGGCAGACCGCGCGGCGGGTGGCGTTGCACATGCGCCGGCGTCGTCCAAGGCGCGGCGCCGTGACCCCGGCGGTGCGGCGTCCCGCGCGCGAGCCGAGTTCGTTGCCGTCGCTCGGCAAGGAAGATCGCGGCGCGAGAACCATGCGACGCCGCAAGGAGCGGCAGGGACGCCGCACTGGCTCGACCGCGCTACGCGGGCTCCTGCTGGGTCAGGCAGTGGAGCGTCCCGAGGCCGAGCACGAGGTCGACGGCATGGATCCCGATCACTGGCCGCGACGGGAAGAGCCCGGCCAGCACGGCCAGCGCCTCGCGGTCGCGCGCGTCGTTGAAGGTCGGGACGAGGACCGCCGCGTTCGCGACATAGAAGTTGGCGTAGCTCGCGGGCAGCCGCTGGCCGGCGAAGATGACCGGGGAGGGCATCGGAAGCGGGACGACGCGCAGCCGCCGTCCGTCCTGGTCGGTCATGCGCGCGAGGCGCGCGCGGTTGTCGCGCAAGGGCTCGTAGTTGGGATCCGATGGATCGCGTTCCTCGGCGATCACCACCGTTCGCTCGTCGACGAAGCGCGCGACGTCGTCCACGTGGCCGTGCGTGTCGTCGCCCGCGATCCCGCGGCCGAGCCAGAGGACCTTCCGGACGCCGAGGTAGGCGCCGAGGAGCCGCTCGATCGCGTCGCGGCGCACGCCCGGGTTTCGCGCCTGCACGCGCGAGAGCAGGCATTCCTCCGTCGCGAGCACGGTGCCCCGGCCGTTCACGTCGACCGCGCCGCCCTCGAGGACGACCGGCCGCGGCCGTCGGCCGTCGGGCACCGCCGGCTGCCACCGGCGACGGCCGAGGAGCCGGGCCAGCGCGTCGCCCACCCGGGCGTCCCGCCGGTGATTGCCGTACTTCGCCCAGCCGTTGAAGCGCCAGCCGACGAGCCCGACGTCGCCGTCGTCGCGGCGCACGAACTGCGGGCAGCTGTCGCGCATCCACGACCGGTCGGTCGGCACACGGAAGAACTCGACCCGCGCGCGACCGACGCCGGCGCGGCGCAGGAGGTCCCCGGCGCGTCGCTGCATGCGAGCGTCGTCGACGAGGATGCGGACGCGCTCGCCGGCGAGCAGGTGACGCACGACCTCGGCGAAGACCCACGGGACGGTCTCGAACTTGCCTGGCCAATCGCCCCGCGCGTGCGGCCAGGCGAGCCACGTCGCGGCGTGCGGCTCCCACTCGGCCGGCATGCGGTAGCCGAGCGCGGCGGGCGTCGCCGCCTCGCTCATCCGTCGTCGAGCAGTCGCTTCGTGATCCCGCCGTAGGCGTCGATCCGCCGGTCGCGCAGGAAGGGCCAGCTGCGGCGCACGTCCTCCTGGCGCGCGAGATCGCAGTCGACGACGACGACCTCCTCGGCCGCGCGGGACGCCTCGGCCAGCACGACACCGAACGGGTCGCACACGAACGACGCGCCCCAGAACTCGAGGCCGCCGTCGGCCGCGCCCTCGTGGCCGACCCGGTTGACGGCGGCGACGTAGACGCCGTTGGCGATCGCGTGCGCGCGCTGCACCGTCTGCCACGCGGCGAGCTGCGTCTCGCCATGCTCGGCCTTTTCGGACGGGTGCCAGCCGATGGCCGTCGGGTAGAGGAGGACGTTGGCGCCGGCGAGTGCCGCGAGGCGCGCGCCTTCGGGGTACCATTGATCCCAGCAGACGAGCGCGGCAACGCGACCGACCGCGGTGTCGAACGCGGGGAACCCGGTGTCGCCCGGCGTGAAGTAGTACTTCTCGTAGTAGAGCGGGTCGTCGGGGATGTGCATCTTCCGGTAGAGACCGCGGAGCGCCCCGTCGGCGTCGAGGACCACTGCGGTGTTGTGGTGGACGCCGGCGGCGCGACGCTCGAAGACGGAGCCGACGACGACGATCGCGAGCTCGCGCGCGAGCCGCCCGAGTGCGTCGGTCGTCGGACCGGGTACCGGCTCGGCGAGGTCGAACGCGGCCGCGTCTTCGGCCTGGCAGAAGTAGCGGGTCCGGAAGAGCTCCGGCAGACAGACGAGCCGCGCGCCGCGGGCCGCCGCCTCACGGATGCCGGCCGTCGCTGTGCGGAGGTTCGCCTCCGCATCCGTCGCGCAGCGCATCTGGATCAGGCCCAGGCGGAAGCGGGGGGGCGCGCTCATTCGCGCGCAGGGTGCCGCGCGAGTGCGAGGGAGTCAACGGCGACGCGCGTCGTTACGATTCGAGCCACCATCGCCCGATGTCGAGCTCCATCGCATCGAACGGCTCGGGGCGCACGCGCTCGCTGGCTGCATGCGTGCTCGCTACGATCCAGCGATCGGCTTCGAGCCGGTAGATCTCGAGGGTGCGCGCGAGCGGATCGACCATCCACAGATGCCCGACGCGCTCGCGCGCGTAGATGCGCATCTTGCGTCCGCGGTCGATCGCGCCCGTCCTCGGCGACACGACCTCGCACACCCAGTCGGGTGGCTGAGTGAATCCGACGACGTTCGGGAGAACGGGCATGCGGTCGCGGCGCCACCCGGCGAAGTCGGGTACGATCACGTCCTCGCCGAGGCGCAGCTCCGGCTCGAAGAGCAGCCACCAGCCGCCGGGGAGCCCGCCGCCGGGCGGCCGGTCGAACGGCCCGCCGAGGTCCGTCCCGATGCGCGTCGCCGCGAGCGCGTGCGGTGACGCCGGCCGCGGGCTCGTCACCAGCTCGCCGTCGATGATCTCCGCGACGAGATTGTCGGGCACCGCGATCAGGTCATCGTAGGTCGCCCGCCGCCGCGCTGTCGTCACCGGTCCGAGCATAGCACGCCTCCTCCGCCGCGGATCACTCTCAACGACAGGCGGGGCGATGCCAGCCATCGGGCCGCAATACGGTGCCCCCACACCGATGGCCAGGCGCGGCGCCGTTCGGCTAGGATGCGCCGCCGGAGGTGCCGATGGATCTCTCCTACACGCCTGCCGAGGAGACCTTCCGCGCCCGCGTGCGCGGGTGGCTCGCCGAGAACCTTCCCGAGACCGGCTCGCCGCGCGACCTCGCCGCGATGCGCGCCTGGCAGCGGAAGCTGCACGCCGCGGGGTTCCTCGGCGCCGCGTGGCCGAAGGAATACGGCGGCGCGGGACTCTCGCCGATGGAGCAGGCGATCCTCAACGAGGAGCTGACCCGCGTCCGCGCCCCGCAAGTGGTGAACGCGATGGCGATCTGGTGGGTCGGACCGGCGATCATCCGCTACGGCACCGACGCGCAGAAACGCCGCTTCATCCCGCCGATCCTGACGGCCGACGAGATCTGGGCGACGGGCTACTCGGAGCCGTCGTCCGGGTCGGACATGGCGGCCGCCAAGACGCGTGCGGTCCGGGACGGCGACGACTACGTCGTGAACGGGCAGAAGATCTGGACCACGCTCGCCCACATCTCGGACTGGTTCTTCGTCCTCGTGCGCACCTCGACCGACGGCACCAAGTGGGGCGGCCTCTCCGTGCTCCTGATGGACATGCGGAGCCGCGGCATCGACATCCGCCCGATCCGCCAGATCGACGGCGGCTCGGAGTTCAACGAGGTATTCATGAGCGACGTCCGGGTGCCGGTGGAGAACCGCCTCGGCGCCGAGGGGCAGGGGTGGGAGATCGTCTCGAGCGCGCTCGTGAACGAGCGGAGCGGCATCGCGGGCAGTATCCGCTTCGACCAGGCGCTCGACTGGCTGAAGACGACGGCGCGCGAGCAGCAGAAGCTCGGGGACCGTCGCGTCCGCCAGCGCGTCGCCGACCTCGCCACCAAGGGCGCGATCCTGCGCTGGGCGGGCATGCGCGCGCTGACCGACTCGCTCCACGAGCGCATGAACCCGCATCTCTCGGCCGCCATGAAGCTCATGTCGACGAGCCTCGTCCAGGAGTTCTCCGAGGCGGGGATGGAGCTGCTCGGTCCGTGGGCCGCGCTGATGGACGATCCGCGGCTCGCGCCCGGCGGCCGGTGGGCGAAGCAGTTCCTCTACGACCGCGCGATGACGATCGCCGGCGGGACGAGCGAGGTCCAGCGGAACATCGTCGCCCAGCGCGTGCTCGGCCTGCCGAGGAAGTGACGGCTGTCAGGCCGGCCGCGGTCGTGCGCGCCCCGCGACCCGCGCTGCGCCCCTTCATCAGCATCGTCTGGGTGTCGGACAGGCACGGCGCCGCGGACGGCGACGCGAGCGACCGCGAGCGCATGCTCGGAAGCGGAGCGACGCACCTCGTGTTCCGGCTCTCCGATCACCCGGTACGGCTCTACGACGACCTCACCGAGCGGACCGGAACCAGCGTGGGGCACGCCGTGGTCGGTGGTGCCCGGGCGACGTTCTATCTGCGCGACACGCCCCGGCGGGTCCGCACCGTCGGAGCCGTGCTCCTGCCCGGTTCCGCGGCGCTGCTCTTCGGCGCGCCCGCCGACGAGCTCGCCGGCCGTCACACCCCTCTGCTCGACCTGTGGGGCCGATCGGCGGTCGAAGAAGCGCGCGAGCGTCTCCTCGAGGCTGCCGACCCCGAGCGGCAGCTCGAGCTCTTCGAGGCGCTGCTCGCAGCCCGGCTGCCGGCGCTCCGCGGCCTGCACCCGGCGGTCGCGCACGCGCTCGCGCGCTTCCCCAGCACCGGCGATGTCGGAGCGGTGGTCGACGAGACGGGGTACAGCCACCGGCGGTTCATCGCGCTGTTCCGCGGGGCGGTCGGGCTCCCGCCGAAGCTCTATTGCCGCATCCTCCGCTTTCAGCAGGCGCTGCGTTTGCTCGCCACCCGGCCGCCACCGCCGCTCGCGGACGTCGCGCTGGCCGCCGGCTACAGCGACCAGCCGCACTTGAACCGCGAGTTCCGCGAGCTCGCCGGCGTCTCCCCGAGCGAGTATCTCGCCGCCGCTCCAGCCTCGTTGCTGCACGTCCCTCTGCCGACGAGGTCAATTTCGTCCAAGACGCGCAGCGCAGGCGGATGCATGATCGGGAGCGAAAGGAGGATCCCATGAAGGTCCACGAGCTGTTTGCGTATCTCCACGTGAAGGACGCGGCCAAGGCCATCGTGTTCTACAAGGAGGCGTTTGGCGCCGAGGAGAAGTTCCGCCTCACCGAACCGGGGGGCCGGATCGGGCACGCCGAGCTGGTCTTCAACGGCACTACCCTGATGCTGTCGGACGAGTTCCCGGAGTACGGCATCCGGGGACCCAAGGCCAACGGGGCGACGAGCGTGACCATGCACCTCCACGTCGACGACGCTGACGAGGTGATGAAGCGCGCCGCCGCTGCGGGGGCGGCGATCGAGCGTGATCCCCAGGACCACTTCTGGGGCGAGCGTTCGGGAGTACTGCGCGATCCATTCGGCCATCGCTGGAACATCGGGCACCACATCGAGGACGTGTCGTTCGACGAGATGCAGCAGCGCTACACGAAGATGATGGAGCACGCGTAGCGCGCGAGAAAGGGGGAAGACGATGGAAGCGCACGACGTTCGCGCGGCCTTGGATCAGAGCCCGATCTGGACGACGGAAGACGGCACGGCCTCCTTCTGGAGGCTCGCGTCGTTCAATGAAGGCATGGTTTGGGTCGGGCGTTACTCCGGGGAGTCACCCTGGGAGCGTCATCCCGACGCCGACGAGTTCGTCTACGTCGTGGAAGGAGAGATCGACGTCATCGTGCTGACGGACGAGCGTCCCGTCGAAACCACCGTGCGAGCCGGCTCGATCTTCGTCGTACCGCGGGCACGCTGGCACCGGCAGATCGCGCGGGCGGGGGTGTGCAGCTCGGCCTGACGACGGGGCGGACCGAGCATTCGAACGCAGAGTACCCCGGGTCGGAGTCCTGAAGCCTCGGCGCTACACCGCGCGCGACAGCGCTTCTCGGCGGGCCGAAGGCCGCCCTGGCGCGCGCGGTGTCAGCCGACGGTAGACGCGGCACCGGCCGAAACCGGGTACCCTCAGCCTAGAGACCGAGCGCCGCGTTCAGCACGAGGCCGACGACGAAGAGACCGCCGGCCAGCCGGCCGTGGTAGAACGCGGCCGAGACGTACCAGAGCGGCCACAAGCGGTATCCCGCCGGCGGACCCGCCGGCTTCGGCTCGCGGTACACCTTGAGCACCTGGCGGAGCCGCGGGATGGCGGCTGCCACCAATAGGACGCCGACTCCCACGTGCCCGCTCACGACGAGCGCCGCAACGGCGGCGTAGAAGCCCGTCATCAGAACCTGGTTCAGCCTGAGCGAGACGTCTTTGCCGAGCAGCACCGGCAACGTGTGGATGCCGCGCGCGCCGTCCTGCTCGTACTTGTCGATGTGCTTGCCGATGAGGACGGTGGTGACCGAGAGCGCATACGGCAGCGACGCGAGCCAGACCCAGCCGGGGATGCTGCCGGCGGTGACGAAGTACGTCCCGCCGGTCATGAGCGGCCCCCACACGAGGAAAACGCCCGGCTCGCCGAGGCCGTGGTGCTTCAGCTTGAGCGGCGGCGCGACGTAGAAGACGCTGATGAAGAGGCCAGCCAGCGCGAATGCAGCGACGGGCCAGCCACGCGCGCGGAGCAGGACGACGCCGATCACGAGGTCGACGACGTTGAGTGCCGCTATGGTGGCGACGAGGCCGCGTTTGCTGATGAGCCCGGAGAAGAGCGGGTGCGGCGCGTACTGCGTCCGGATGTACGCCTCGGTGTCGACGCCGCCGATCGTGTCGAAGTAGTCGTTGATCATGTTGTTCGTGGCGTGCGCGATGACGAGGCCGAGGAGCGCCAGGGCGAAGTAGCCCCAGTTCGGCGCCGGCGCGATCGTGGCCGCCAGCACGCCGCCGATGAGGCCCGACGTGAGCGTCATCGGGAAGACGCAGGCCCGCGTGATCAGCAGCCAGCGTGACACCGCGTCGATCGGACGGCCGGGTGCCAGGTTGCCGCTGAAGACGATCTGTCGCCAGCTCTCGACGAGGCCGGCGAGGCCCGGTGCCGCAACCGCTGGGCGGCCAGCTACCGCATCGGCGGGGTTCGACATGGCTGACCCTTAGGCGCTCGGTCGAGGCGGGTCAACCGGCGTGCGCGCAAGAGATCTTTCGACGTCCGTCGGTTCTGGTTTGACGGTCCGGGGGGGATCGCCTATGTACGATCGAGAGGCGGAGAGGCGGAGGGGCGGAGGAGGACGCGTGTCGGCACGTATGGACTTCCCGCGCATCAAACGACTCCCTCCCTACGTCTTCAACGTCGTCGGCGACCTCAAGCTCGCCGCCCGGCGGGCCGGCGAGGACATCGTCGACTTCTCGATGGGCAATCCCGACGGGCCAACGCCGCCCCACGTCGTCCAGAAGCTCGTCGAGGCGGTGCAGAAGCCGCAGAACCACCGCTACTCGGTGTCGCGCGGCATCTACAAGCTCCGCCTCGCCATCTGCGACTGGTACCGGCGTCGCTACGGCGTCGAGCTCGACGCCGACGCGGAGGCGATCGTCACCATCGGGTCGAAGGAAGGCATCGGGCACCTGGCGCTCGCGCTGCTCGGTCCTGGCGACGTCGTGTTCTGCCCGAGCCCGACCTATCCGATCCACCAGTACTCCGTCATCATCGCGGGCGGCGACCTCCGCTCGATCCCGCTGATGCCGGGCGGTGACTTCCTCGGCCTCCTCCAGGAGGCGGTGCGCACCACGTGGCCCAAGCCGAAGCTGCTCATCCTCAACTTCCCGCACAACCCCACCACCGAGGTCGTCGATCTCGACTTCTTCCGCGGCATCGTCGAGTTCGCCCGCGAGCACGACTGTCTCGTCGTGCACGACCTCGCGTATGCCGACCTCTGCTTCGACGGCTACGTGGCGCCGTCGTTCCTGCAGGTGCCCGGCGCAAAGGACGTCGGCGTCGAGTTCTTCACGCTGTCGAAGAGCTACAACATGCCCGGGTGGCGGGTCGGGTTCGCGGTCGGCAACCCGGAGATCATCGGTGCGCTCGCCCGCATCAAGAGCTATCTCGACTACGGCATCTTCCAGCCGGTGCAGATCGCCGCCACGCACGCGCTCACCGGCCCACAGGACTACGTCCAGGAGATCTGCGAGGACTACCGCAAGCGGCGTGACGTCCTCTGCGAAGGCCTCGAACGGGTCGGCTGGCACGTGCCGAAGCCCAAGGCGACAATGTTCGTCTGGGCCGAGATCCCCGACGCCTACAAGGCGATGGGCTCGCTCGAGTTCTCGAAGCTGCTGCTCCGTGACGCGAAGGTGGCCGTCTCGCCCGGCATCGGCTTCGGCGAGTATGGCGACCAGTACGTGCGCTTCGCGCTGATCGAGAACGAGCACCGTACGCGCCAGGCCGTGCGCGGCATCCGGAAGGCGCTCGCAGCGGGGCTCGTCCCCAAGCTGCCGCGCGTCAGCACGGGCTGACCCGGGCGGTGGCCTCTCCGGTCCGCGTCGGGCTGATCGGCTTCGGGACGATCGGCACCGGCGTCCTGAGGCTCCTGCGCGCTCACCGTGCCGACGTCGCCCGGCGCGCCGGGCGGCCGATCGACATCGTCGCAATCGCCGACCTCGATCATCGAACGGACCGCGGGATCAAGCCCGCGCCCGCGCGGTTCACCAAGGACGCGCTCTCGGTCATCGAGGATCCCGCGATCCCGCTCATCATCGAGCTGATCGGCGGCTACGAGCCCGCGCGGCGGTTCGTGCTCGCCGCGATCCGCGCCGGCAAAGACGTGGTCACGGCGAACAAGGCGCTGCTCGCGGTGCACGGCGACGAGATCGTCGCGGCGGCCGAGGCGCGCGGCGTGCGGCTCGGCTTCGAGGCGAGCGTCGGCGGCGGCATCCCGATCCTGCGGACGCTGAAGGAAGGTCTCGCCGGAGACCGGACCGCCGCCGTGTACGGCATCGTCAACGGCACCTGCAACCACATCCTCACCACCATGACGCGCGAGGGGCGGACCTTCGGCGACGTGCTGGCCGACGCGCAGCGCCTCGGGCTCGCCGAGGCCGACCCGTCGACCGACGTGGACGGCGTCGACTCGGCCCACAAGCTCGCGCTGCTCACGACGCTCGCCTTCAACGTCGTGCCGCGTTTCGCCGACATCCCGACGGAGGGGATCCGCCGGATCGAGCCGGCCGACATCGGCTTCGCCCGCGAGCTCGGTTATACGATCAAGCTCCTCGCGATCGCCAAGGACGGGCGCGACGCGATCGAGGCCCGCGTCCATCCGACGATGATCCCGAACGGCCATCTCCTCGCCGACGTCGGCGGCAACTTCAACGCGATCTTCGTGCGCGGCGTCGCGCTCGGGCCGACCATGTACTACGGCCAGGGGGCAGGCTCGATGCCGACGGCGACGGCCGTCGTCGCCGACCTGATCGCGGCGGTGCGCGATCGGGCGATCGGCACGGGGGTGCGGGTGCCGCCCTGGGGCGTCCCGCACCGCGCGCTACGTCCGCTGCGCGTCCGGCCCCTCGCCGACCTCGAGAGCGAGTACTACCTGCGGTTCATGGCGCTCGACCAGCCGGGCGTGCTGGCGCGCATCGCCGGCATCCTCGGGCGCGCCGACATCAGCATCGCCTCGGTGATCCAGAAGGACCGCCGCGCCGGGACGACGGTCCCCCTCGTCCTCCGGACGCACCGCGCGCGCGAGCGGAACCTCGCGCGGGCGCTCCGGGAGATCGGACGCCTGCGCGTCGTGCGTGGCCGGCCGGTGTCCATCCGCATCGAGGACCGCCTGGGATAGGACGCGTCTTCTGCTGGAGTCCCCCGAACCTTTGATAGTAGTATCGACGCTCCATGAGCGTCGCCCAGGCCTGGGGCGGGCTGATCCATCACTATCGCGATCAGCTTCCCGTCGGGCCGAACGAGAAGATCATCACCCTCAACGAGGGCAACACGCCGCTCGTGCGAGCCGACCGGCTCGCGGCGGTCGTGGCGCCGGGGGTCGAGCTGTACCTCAAGTGCGAGGGACAGAATCCCACCGGATCGTTCAAGGACCGCGGCATGACGGTCGCGGTGACCAAGGCGCTCGCCGAGGGTGTCGGCGCGATCATCTGTGCCTCGACGGGCAACACCTCCGCCTCGGCGGCCGCGTATGCCGCCCGGGCCGGCATTCGTGCCTACGTCGTCGTGCCGCACGGGAAGATCGCCCTCGGCAAGCTGTCGCAGGCGGTCATGCACGGCGCGCGCGTGATCCAGATCGAGGGGAACTTCGATCAGGCGCTCCGCCTGGTGCGCGACGTGAAGGAGCGCTACCCGACGCAGCTGGCGCTGGTGAACTCGGTCAACCCGCATCGCATCGAGGGGCAGAAGACCGCCGCCTTCGAGATCTGCGACGCGCTCGGCCGGGCACCCGACTACCACCTGCTCCCGGTCGGCAACGCCGGCAACATCACGGCCTACTGGCGCGGCTACAAGGAGTACCGCGCGACGGGGAAGGCGAGCGGCCTGCCGCGGATGATGGGCTTCGAAGCGGCGGGTGCGGCGCCGATCGTGCACAAGCGGGTGATCGAGGAGCCGCGCACCATCGCGACCGCGATCCGGATCGGTAACCCGGCCAGCTGGCAGAGTGCCGAGGCGGCGCGCGACGAGTCGGGCGGCGCGATCGAGGCGATCACGGACGACGAGATCCTCGAGGCGTATCGTCTCCTCGCGCGCACCGAGGGCGTCTTCGCCGAGCCGGCGTCGGCCATCTCGCTCGCCGGCGCGCTGAAGCTGGGCGCGAGCGGCGCCCTCCGCCCGAACGACGTCCTCGTGCTCACCCTCACCGGCCACGGTCTCAAGGACCCGGACACGGCGATCGCCAACTCCGAGGCCGCGATCAAGATCGCCGCCGATCCCGCCCGGCTGGCCGCCGTGCTCGAGGTTGGTTAACGTGGGCGAGCCGATGAAGGTCGTGGTGCTGCAGGGCGACGGCATGGCCGACGAGCCGATCGCGGAGCTCGGCGGCAAGACGCCGCTCGACGTCGCGCGCACGCCGAACCTCGACCACATGGCGTCGCGCGGCATCCTCGGCCTCACGCGTACGATCCCGCGCGGCCTGCCGCCCGGCAGCGACGTCGGCACGATGTCGGTGCTCGGCTACGATCCGGTGCGCTACCACACCGGCCGCTCGCCGATCGAAGCGGCGAGCATGGGCGTGGAGCTCGGCCCCGACGACGTCGCCTTCCGCATGAACCTCGTGACGCTCGAGAGCGTCGAGGGCGGCGGCGAGATCATGCGCGACTTCGCGGGCGGCCACCCCTCGCGCGAGGAGGGGGCGGCGATCGTCGCCGACCTCGGAACCGCCCTCGGGCGCGACGGTCTCGAGCTGCATGCCGGGCTCTCCTATCGGCATCTCCTCGTCTGGCGGAAGGGCGAGAGCCGGATGCGGACGACGCCGCCGCACGACCTGACCGACAAGCCTGTCGGCCGCGCCTTTCCCGACGGGCCGGGCGCGGACGTGCTGCGCGATCTGATCGAGCGCTCGCGACCGCTCCTCGCCGAGCACGCGCGCTGTCAGGAGAGGCGGGTACGCGGCGAGCGCGCGCCCACCGCGGTCTGGTTCTGGGGACAGGGCAAGCGGCCGCGGCTCCCGACGCTGCGCGAGCGGTTCGGCGTCGACGGCGCCGTCATCGCCGCCGTCGACCTCGTGAACGGTCTCGGCGTGCTCGCCGGCTTGCACCGCATCACGGTGCCCGGCGCGACCGGCTACCTCGACACGGACTTCCGGGCGAAGGCCGAGTACGGGCTCCGGGCGCTCGCCGAGCGCGACTTCCTCTTCCTGCACGTCGAGGCGCCGGACGAGTGCGGGCACCTCGGCGACCCGCAGAAGAAGGTCGAGGCGATCGAGAACTTCGACGAGAAGACGGTCGGTCCGCTGCTCGAGGGCTTGCGCGCGATGGGCGGCGACTGGCGCGTGCTCGTGATGCCCGACCATCCGACGCCCTGCGCCCTCAAGACGCACACCGCCGACCCCGTGCCGTTCCTGGTCTACGTCGCCGCCGACGAGCAGAAGCCGCGCGCGCTCTCTCGTGGCTACAACGAGCGCGACGCGCGCGACCAGGGCATCTTCATCCCCGACGGGCACACGTTGCTCGAGCGCCTGCTGCGGCGCTGAGCGGACGCGGCCATGGAACGCAACCTCGCCATGGAGCTCGTCCGGGTCACCGAGGCGGCGGCCCTCGGCTCGGCGCGGCTCATGGGGCGAGGTGACGAGACGGCGGCCGACATGGCCGCGGTCGAGGCGATGCGGAATGCCATCGACGTGCTGCCGATCGCCGGCACCGTCGTGATCGGCGAGGGTGACCACGACGCCATGCCGATGCTCTACGTGAGCGAGCGCGTCGGCACGGGGCAGGGTCCGGAGCTCGACGTCGCATGCGACGCGCTCGAAGGTGCGGCCATCTGTGCCACCGGCGGGTACAACGCCCTCTCCGTGATCGCCATCGCCGACCGCGAGAGCCTGCTCCGCGTGCCCGACAGCTACATGGACAAGATCGCGTGCGGCCCGGCGGGGCGCGGCGTCGTGGACCTCGACCGGAGCCCCACCGAGAACCTGCGCGCGCTCGCCGACGCGAAGGGCGTGTACGTCGAGGATCTGACGGTCGTGATCCTCGACCGCCCGCGGCACACGCGGCTGATCGAGGAGGTGCGACGCGCGGGCGCTCGCATCAAGCTCATCAGCAGCGGCGACGTCTCGGCGGCGCTCGCGACCACCGAGGTAGAGGCCGGCATCGACATCCTGATGGGCATCGGCGGCGCCTCGCAGGGGATCCTCGCGGCGGCGGCGCTCGTCTGTCTCGGCGGCGAGATGCAGGCGCGCTTGAAGCCGCGGAACGAGGAGGAGGCGGCTCAGGCGCGCGCCCTCGGCCTCTTCGACCTCGGCCGGAAGTACGGGCTCGAGGAGCTCGCCTCGGGCTCCGTCATGTTCGCGGCCACCGGGATCACGCCTGGCGACTACCTCTCCGGGGTCCGCTACGTGAAGGGCGGGGCGATCACCAACTCGGTCGTGATGCGATCCTCGACGCGCACCGTGCGCATGATCGAGGCGCACCATCGCTTCGACCGCCGCCCGGAGTACTGAGTGGCGGCCGAGCCTCTCCTCGTCGAGCGGGCCGGCGCGGTCGTCACGCTGACGCTGAACCGTCCCGAGGCACGGAACGCGCTCGACACGGAGACGCTGCGCGCGCTGGCACGCGCCGTCCGCGACGTCCGGCGCGCAGGCGACGTGCGGAGCGTCGTCCTCACCGGCGCGGGCGACAAGGCGTTCTCGGCGGGCGCCGACGTCGGCGCCATGGCGGCGATGACCGCGGCGGAGGGGCACGCGTACTCGCGGCTCGGCCACGAGGTGTTCGCGCGGCTCGAGGAGCTCGACGTGCCGGTCGTCGCCGCGCTCAACGGCGTCGCCCTCGGCGGCGGGCTAGAGCTGGCGCTCGCCTGCGACCTGATCGTCGCGTCGGAGCGCGCACGGCTCGGGCAGCCCGAGATCAACCTCGGGCTGATCCCGGGGTTCGGCGGCACACAGCGCCTCGCCCTGCGCATCGGGCTCGCGCGCACCCGCGAGCTCGTGTACCTCGGTCACATGATCCCGGCCGAGGAGAGCTACCGGATCGGCCTCGTGAACCGCGTCGTGCCCGCTGATCGGCTGCGGGCGGAGGCGGCGGAGCTCGGTGCCACGCTCGCCGCCAAGGCGCCGGTCGCGATGCGCCAGGCCAAGCGCGCGACGGCGTTCAGTGCGGCGGGGCTGGCCGCAGGCTGTCGCTACGAGATCGAGGCGTTCGGGCTGACGTTCGCCACCGAGGATCGTAGCGAGGGGCTGAACGCCTTCCGCGAGAAGCGGGCGCCCGTCTGGAAGGGCCGGTAGCGTGCGGGTCGAACTGACCGATACCCAGCGCCAGCTGCGCGACGCGATGCGCGACTTCGCCGAGCGCCGCATCCATCCGGTTGCGGCGGAGATCGACCGGAGCGGACGGTTCCCGCGGGACATCGTCACGGAGCTCGGCCGGCTCGGTGTCCTCGGCTGCGGCATTCCGGAGACATGGGGTGGGACGGCGCTTGACGCGGTGGCGTACGCGGTGGCGCTCGAGGAGCTGGCGCGCGTCTCGGCCGCGACGGCGGCGATCGTGGCGACGCACGCGTCGCTCGTCGCCTGGCCACTCCTCACTTTCGGCAACGACGCGCAGCGCGCCCGCTTCCTGCCGGCGCTGGCGCGCGGGGACCGGCTCGGCGGGTGGGCGCTCGCGGAGCCGACGGAGCCGGACGCGCCACCGCCGATCATCGCCACCTGGGACCTGGAGCACTACATCCTGAACGGGCAGTGCACGGCGGTGCTGAACGCGCCCGAGGCGGGCGTCGTGATCGTCTTCGCGGCGCTCGAGCCGAAGGCCGACACGGATTTCCTCGCCGCGTTTCTCGTGGAGACGGATCAGCCCGGCTGGCGACCGCTGCGATCCATGGAACGGATCGGGTTGCGCGGCGCACCCGGCGCCGAGGTGGCGCTCACGCACGTCCGTGTCCCACGCGAGAACCGGCTCGGCGTCGACAGCGCGGGGCGGGCCATCGCGCGGCAGACGCTCGAGGCGGCACGCGTCGCTGCGGCCGCACAGAGCGTCGGCGTGGCCCGTGCCGCGCTCGACGACGCGCTGGCCTACGCGCGCGAGCGGCGCACGTTCGGTCACGTGCT
This sequence comes from Deltaproteobacteria bacterium, assembly GCA_005879585.1. Classification (GTDB taxonomy): domain Bacteria; phylum Desulfobacterota; class Binatia; order DP-6; family DP-6; genus DP-3. The sequence continues at coordinate 20,662 of VBKG01000306.1, forward strand.
CGCCGACTTCCAGGCGATCCAGTTCCGTCTCGCCGACATGGCCACCGCGGTGGATGCGGCCCGGCTCCTGACGCTCGAGGCCGCCTTCCTGCAGAGCGCGCGACGCCCGCACGCGAACGAGGCGACCATGGCGCGCCTGCTGGCGACGGAGACCGCGATGCAGCTCGCGACCCAGGCCGTGCAGGTACACGGCGGGTACGGATACACGCGGGAGTTCGCGGTGGAGCGCTACTTCCGGGATGCCGCGGCGCTCGGCGTGCCGGCGGAGACGGCCGAGCGGGAGCGGCTCGGGATCGCCGAGCGATTGCTCCGGGAGGCGACGCCATGAGCTGGCACGCCTGCTGGTCCGCCCCCGCGCCGGAGGCGCATCTCGTGAAGGGATTCCTCGAGCAGCGCGGCGTGCCGTGCGTGCTCGGCACCGAAGGTCCGTCGATCTATCCGGTGCCCGCGTTCGGGCTCCGGGTTCTCGTCCCCGAGGACTGGCTGCCCGTCGCGCGGAAATTTCTCGAGCGCCGACGTCGGCGAACGAACCGGGTGCTGCCGCTGGTCCCGCGGAGGCGAAGCGGATGAACAAGCGCGATTGGCTCGCGCGCTACCGAAACGACACGGAGCGCACCGTTCGGTTCTCGACCGTCTCCGACATGGAGCTCGACCCGCTCTACACGGCCGAGGACGTGCGGCCCGATCCGGATCGCATCGGGGTGCCGGGAGAGTTCCCGTACACGCGGGGCGTCTACCCGAGCATGTACCGGGGCCGTCTCTGGACAATGCGCCAGTTCGCCGGCTTCGGGACGGCCGAGGACACGAACGAGCGCTTCCGCTTCCTCCTCGCGCAGGGACAGACGGGGCTCTCGACCGCCTTCGACATGCCGACGCTCATGGGCTACGACGCCGACCATCCGCGCGCCCGCGGCGAGGTCGGTCGCGAAGGCGTGGCGGTCTCGAGCCTGGTCGACATGCGGGCGCTGTTCCACGGCATTCGACTCGATCAGGTCACCACCTCGATGACCGTCAACTGCAGCGCGAGCGCGGTCCTCGCCATGTACCTCGCGGTGGCCGAGGAGCAGGGGACGCCGTGGACGGCGCTCGGCGGCACGATCCAGAACGACATGCTGAAGGAGTTCATCGCGCAGAAGGAGTGGATCTGTCCGCCCGAGCCGTCGCTGCGCATCGTCGTCGACATGATCGAGTTCTGCGCGCGCGAGGTGCCGCGCTGGCACGCGGTGTCGATCAGCGGCTACCACATCCGCGAAGCCGGCTCGACGGCCGTGCAGGAGCTGGCGTTTACACTCGCCGACGGAATCGCCTACGTCGAGGCGGCGCGCCAGCGCGGGCTCGCGGTGGACGACTTCGCGCCCCGTCTCTCGTTCTTCTTCAACCTGCACAACGACTTCCTCGAGGAGGTGGCGAAGCTGCGCGCGGCGCGCCGCCTCTGGGCCTCGCTCATGCGCGAGCGCTTCGGGGCGCGGGACCCGCGCTCGCTACGTCTCCGGACGCACGCCCAGACGGCGGGGTGCTCGCTCACGGCGCAGCAGCCGCTGAACAACGTGGTGCGCGTCGCGGTGCAGGCGCTCGCCGGCGTGCTCGGCGGCGTGCAGTCGCTGCACACCAACTCGCTCGACGAGACCCTCGCGCTGCCCTCGGAAGGAGCCGCGATGGTCGCGCTCCGGACGCAGCAGATCCTCGCGGAGGAGAGCGGTGTCACCAACACCGTCGATCCCCTCGGCGGCAGCTGGGCCATCGAAGCGCTGACCGACCGCATCGAGCGCGAGGCGCGCGCGTACATCGAGCACATCGACGGGCTCGGCGGCATGGTACGCGCCATCGAGCTCGGCTATCCGCAACGCGAGATCGCGGAGGCGGCCTACGTCTACCAGCAGCAGATCGACCGCGGCGAGAAGACCGTCGTCGGCGTGAACCGCTATCAGGTCCCCGAGGAGCGGCCGCTCGAGCTGCTGCGCGTCCCGCTCGAGGTCGAGGAGCGGCAGACCGAGCGCGTGCGGCGCGTGAAGCGCGAGCGCGACGGCGCGCGGGCGCGCGCGGCGCTGGCGCGCGTGCGCGCGGCCGCCACGAGCGGGGAGAACCTCATGCCGCCGGTCGTCGATGCCGTGAAGGCGCTCTGCACCGTCGGCGAGATCGCCGACGTCTACCGCGACGTGTTCGGCGTCTACCGGGACCCCGCATGGCTCTGAGCACCCGCCCGCTCCGTATCCTCGTGGCCAAGGCGGGGCTCGACGGACACGATCGCGGCGCGAAGATCATCGCCCGGGCGCTCCGGGACGCGGGATTCGAGATCATCTATACCGGCGTTCACCAGACGCCCGAGATGATCGCCGAGACGGCGATGCAGGAGGACGTCGATGCGGTGGGTCTCTCGATCCTCTCGGGTGCCCACCTGACGCTCTTTCCCGCGGTCGTCGAGGAACTGAAGCGGCGTGGCGCCGGCGACGTTCTCCTCTTCGGCGGCGGCATCGTGCCCGACGAGGACCTGCCTCCCCTGACGGCGGCCGGCGTCGCGCGCATCTTCACCCCGGGCGCGACGACGCAGGAGATCGTCGCCTGGGTGCGCGAGCACGTGCACCCGCGGACTGCCTGACGCGTGGACTTCGCGCTCACGGACGAGCATCGGCGCATCCAGGAGACGGTGCGCGACTTCGGCGAGCGGGAGGTGAAGCCCCACGCCGCGGCGTGGGACCGCGACGAGGCCTTCCCGCACGGGGTGGTCGCGCAGCTAGCGGCGCTCGGGCTCCTCGGCCTCGGGCTGCCGCGCGACGTCGGCGGCGGCGGGGCCGACGCGCTCGCCTGCGCCCTCGTCATCGAAGGCGTGGCGCGCTACGACGCGTCGCTCGGGCTGACGGTCGCGAGCCATGCCGGGCTCGCCTCGGGACACATCGACCTGTTCGCAAGCGAGATGCTCCGCCGGCGCTACCTGCCGCGCCTGGCGCGCGGCGAGTGGCTCGGTGCCTGGTGCCTGACCGAGGCGGGCTCGGGGAGCGACGCGGGCGGGCTGCGGACGCGCGCCGTGCGTGACGCCGACGGCTGGCTCCTCAACGGGTCGAAGATGTTCATCACGCAGGGGACCGTCGGGCACGTGTACGTCGTGCTCGCCTCGACGGCCCCGGATCTCGGCCACCGCGGCATCTCGGCCTTCGTCGTCGAAAAGGGGACGCCCGGCCTCGGCACCGGACGGAAGATCGAGAAGCTCGGCCTCCGGTCGAGCGACACCGCCGAGGTCGTGCTCGACAACGTGCGCCTCGCGCCGGGGCAGCTGATCGGCGAGGAGAACCGCGGGTACAAGCAGGCCCTGCGCGTCCTCGATGGGGGCCGCGTCGGCATCGCCGCGTGGTGCCACGGCATCGGCCGCGGTGCGCTCGAGGAGTCGATCGCCTACGTCCGCGAGCGCCGTCGCGTTCCGGGTCCCGCCGTTCGCGCGATGGAGAGCACGCTCGCCGAGATGGCCATGCGGCTCGAGGCCGGCCGGGTGCTCCTCTGCCGGGCGGCGTATCTGAAGGACACGGGCCGTCCGTTCCGGTCGGCGGCCGCGATGGCGAAGCTCGTCTGCTCCGAGGCGGCGATGTGGGTGACGACCCGCGCCCTGCAACTCCAGGGCGGGGCGGGATTGGTCCGCGACCAGCCTGTGGAGCGTTACCTGCGCGACGCCAAGCTCGGCGAGATCGGCGAGGGGACGAGCGAGATGCAGCGGCGCGTGATCGCGCGCGCGCTGCTCACCGGCGCGCTACCGAGCCTGTAGCTCCTTGCGCGCCAGCCCCGCGGCCGCCTGCCATTCCATCTCGAGCTCGTTCGCGGCCCACGCCGATTCGTCGGCGGAGGTGGGCCAGACGATCCACGACGGGTCGGCGGCGTCGCCATCCGGCGCCGCAGCTGGCGGCGTGGCGCAGCCGTCGAAGCCCTCCGGATCCGGCTCGAACTGCGCGAGGTTGTCCCCCGCCCAGGTGTCGTCCGTGGCGGTCACCTGCTCACGCTTCGGCGCCATCCTCCACTCCTTTCCCGAGGTCGGCGTGCGGAAGCCGACCCGGAGCGGTGCCGTACATCACCAGATTGTCGGGACCCTGCACCTTTCGTCCCGTCGCGTACGGTTGTCAAGGTGGCCTCGCGGACTCACTTTGCACGCTGATGATCATGGTGCTGCTCGCGGTGACGCTCGCCGCCGTGCGCGCAGTCGCTGGGTCGTTGCCGGTCATCGTCGTCGAGACGCCCACGACCGTGGAGCTCCACCTGCGGATCGACGAGCGCGTCGACCCCGGCTCGGTGGAGGTCGAGATCGCCGGCCGGACCGTGACGATCCACGCCCGCGACGCGGCGAGCGGCGAGCGGATCTATGAGCGCCGGTTCCACCTCCACGAGCCGGTGGTCGAAGAGCACGCGACGGCCGAGTATGAGCGTGGGCGGCTGACGGTGGTGTTGCACAAGCGGCCTCCGGCGCCGGAGTGACTCAGCGGCCGGCAGCGTCGAGCGCCGCACGATCCCATCCCGCGAGGTCGGCGCCCGCGTCGTAGGTGCTCTGGAGGAACTCCAGCAGCGCTTCCCTGGGCGACGAGGCGCGTCGCACGTCGTCGTACGGCAGCACGAACTCCGACAGGACGGTGTTGAACGATGCAGCCGCGGGTCGGATGGACGCGGCACGGAGTCCCGCCGGCTCCGGCACGGTGTACGAGTAATAGATCGGCGCGTCGATCGTCCCGGCTCCTGGCCAGGCACCGCCGGGCCAGAAGCCATGGCTGATGACTTCGTGAGAGTAGGCCTCCGCCGTCACCGGGTCCGCGCCTTCCCGGGCCGGCGCGCGGCGACCCGAGAAGCGGGTCACCGCCAGGTCGAAGGCGCCCCAGAAGAAGTGGACGGGGCTGCACTTGCCCCGAAAGCGTCCGCGGAACTCCTTGAATACGGCGTCGGTCTGGACGAGGATCTGGAAGAGCCGCTCGACGCTCTTCGGATCGTACGACGCGTGCGTGCGATCCTCGGTGAAGCGGATCGGGTTCGGGATCTCCACGGGCATCGGCCAGATCTTCACCGCGATCCCGAGGCTCGCGAGCATCGCCATCACCTCGCGGTAGAAGTCGGCGACCGAGCGCGGCACGAGGGGAAGGGTCCGCACCGCGCCGTCCGTGCAGCGGACGACGAGGACGTGGTCGACGAAGTCGAAGTCGATCTCGAGTTGCTTGGATCCGTACGGGATGGGCGACGTGCCGAGACCGCGCGACGTCACGTAGAGCGTGACGTGCCACCAGTGGTTCACCGGCGGCGTGAGCGCGAGTCGCACCTTGCCGACGATCTGCGTCCACATGTGGAGCGTCGCGTAGGTGTCCCGCCAGGCGTCGAGCGGAAGGGCCGGCCACGGATCTTCAGTCATCGTTTCGCTTTCCGCCGGCGCGATGTCCGGCGCGGTGCCCGCAGGTCGAGCTCCGGATATCTGCGGAAGATGCCGTCCTGGTTGAAGGGCAGTCGCCGCGGGGATGCGAGATAGGCGGCGATCCGCGGCCGGGCGGCGACGCGGTCGCGGAGCGCGACGAGCCGGCGGACCTTCCG
>VBKG01000307.1 GCA_005879585.1 Deltaproteobacteria bacterium
CGACGCCGACGGTGAACGACGGCCGGAAGTTCCGCGCGAGCGCGCCGTAGCGCTCATCCCGACGGGGCGCCAGCCGCGCGCTCGCCACGCGGTGGAGCGCGATCGTCGCGTGGCTCGCGAAGCAATGATGGTCCTGTCCGAATCCGTCGGCCAAAATCGCGCCCTGTCCGAATTGTCAACATTCGGACAAATTGTCCGAATCCAACCTTGACGTGAACTAGCTAGGAAGCTCGCGGGCCACGACCGACCCGCGAGCCTCAACTGTCCGGGTTGTGGGAAGCGGACCCACCCTCAAGCCGTCGATCGTGCGCCATTGCTCCCGGGACTTTAGGCAGCGCCCACCGTGAGACGCGCACGCCGACGAGAGCGGGGCTTCGGACTCACGACGATCCTGACGTCCCGTCCGAGGGCGTTGAGGAACCGGAACAACCGCTCCGTCGAGAACCCATCGAGCCGACCGTTGCGGAGCGCGGAGACCTTTGGCTGATTCACGCCGAGGATTCGCGCCGCTTCGGCCTGTGTGACGCGCCGGGCGTCGAGGGCGCCCACAATCTGCCGTGCGAGCTCCGCCTTCGCGAGGTACTCCTCCGGCCGTTCGATCCCGACGTCCGCGAAGATGTTTCCACTCCCCTCGGTGACCTTGATTCGTCGTCGCGTCGTGCCCATCGGCTATGCTCCTTCGTTTTCGGCGTGCAGCCGCGTTGCTTGTTCGAGGCGCGTGCGAATCAGATTCAGGTCGCGCTTCGATGTCGCGATCCCGTGCTTGGCCTTCTTCTGAAAGACATGGAGCACGTAGGTATCGGATTTCTTCCGCATGTCAGGCCCCCAGCCGGTAGACCGTGATGATACGCAATCGGGCCCTCGACCGCGCGCAGGGGGGACTCGGAATCGGACTGACGGTCGCGCGCCGGCTCGTCGAGCTCCACGGCGGGCGGATCGAAGCCCACAGCAAGGGCCTCGGGAAGGGCGCCGAGTTCGTGGTGACGATGCCGGCGTTGCCGGCGGCGAGCGAGGAGATCCGTCCGGGCCCGGCGCCGGAGCCCGTCCCGCAGCGGGCGGCGCGCGTGCTCCTGGTCGAGGACAATCCCGACACACCATCATCCCCGCCTACCGCCCGAGCACGCTTCTCGCGCCCGCGATGCGCGAGGCCGTCGCCGCCGACGTCGGCGGCGAGGCCGCCTGATCGTCCCGCCGCAGTTTCTCGCAGCACCCCCCATCCTCGTCCCGTCACGAATCCGACCCGCCCCTCGCGGCGGGGGCAAAGTCTTGACCGCGCCCCCGCCCGCGGCGCCCGAGCGGCGCGCTGCGCCTCGCATTAACCCGCGTCCTCGCTGGCATATCGGTTGCTGACCCCGACGCGCGCCCGAGCGCGCGTGGGAGGAAGGCATGGCCGAAGAGACCACGGCACCTGACGCCGAGAAACCGGCGAAGAGCGGCAAGGGAAAGCTGATGCTCATCGTCGGCCTGCTCGTGCTCGTCGCCGGCGGCGCAGGCGCAGCCTGGTACCTGCAGCTGCTCCCCGGTACGAAGAAGGCCGAGGCGAAGCAGGAGGCGGCCGAAGCGCCGAAGCCGGCCGTCGGCGCGCTCCTGGCACTCGACCCCTTCATCGCCAACCTCGGCGACGAGGACGGCAAGCGCTACCTGAAGGCGAGCCTCCAGGTCGAGTTCTTCGGGACGCGCGTGCCGGACGAGTTCACCGCCCGCCAGGCGCAGGTCCGCGACCTGCTGCTGACGCTCTTCACCAGCAAGCAGTTCGCAGAGATCCGCACCCCGCAGGGCAAGGCGCTCCTGCGCGACGAGATCATCAACCGCGTCAACCGCGCCCTCAACCGCGACCTCGTGAAGGCTGTGTACTTCACGGAGTTCATCGTCCAGTAGGCCCGACGCCGGTGTCCGACATCCTCTCTCAGGACGAGGTGAACGCGCTGCTGCGGGGCGTCGCCGACGGCGCGATCCCGGCGGGCGACGAGCCGGGCGGTGTGCGCGGCGGCGTGCGCACCCTCGACCTCACCAACCAGGAGGTCACGCTGCGCGGCCGCCTGCCCGGTCTCGAGCGGGTCGCCGATCGCTTCGCGCGGAACCTGCGCCGCGCGCTCGCCGCGCTCTTCGGGCAGATGCCGGAGGTCCGCGTCTCCGCCCTCGAGCTCGAGCGCCTCGGGACGTTCACGAGCCGCCTGCCGCAGCCGATCAGCCTCCAGCTCTTCCGCCTGGCGCCCCTCCGCGGCCAGGGGATGCTCGTCGTCCACCCGGCGCTCGCGGCCGGCCTCCTCGAGGCGCTCTTCGGCGGCAGCGCCGCGCGCCCGACGCCGCTCGCGGCGCGCGACTTCTCGGCGATCGAGCAGCGGGTCCTCGAGCGGCTCGGCGCGCAGGTGCTGCGCGCGTTCGCCGAGGCGTGGCGGCCGGTCGAGGCCGTGGAATGCAGCTTCGTCCGCTCCGAGACGAACCCCCAGTACGCGACCATCGTCGGCACGCAGGACCTCGTCGTCCGGCTGGACGTCGACGTGGTGCTCGACGCGCGCGAGGACGGCCGCCTGTCGCTCTGCTTCCCGAACGCGGCGCTCGACCCGGTGCGCGCGCGGCTTCGCCGCGTGCAGGCCAACGGCGACGAGTCCGGCGCGGCGGAGCCGAGCTGGGCAGAGCGGCTGCGGGCGGCGCTGGCCGACGCCGAGTGCGAGGTGTCGGCCGAGCTCGGCTCGCATCTCATGAGCCTGCGCGACGTGCTCGCCCTCAAGACGGGCGACCTGATCCCGCTCCGCACGGGGCGCGAGGGGCCGATCGTCGTCCGCGTCGCGGGACGGGCGCGCTTTCTCGGCGCGCCGGGGGTGGCGGGCGGCAGCAACGCGGTCCGGGTGACCGGCCGGATCTGAAGGGGGACCGAAGGCATGGCGGATTTGGAAACGGCGGAGACGCCGCGGAACTTCGAGCTGCTGCTCGACATCCCGCTCGAGGTGACGGTCGAGATGGGGCGTACGCGCCTTCCGCTGCGGGCGCTCCTCCAGCTCGGCGCGGGCTCCGTGATCGAGCTCGGCAAGCTCGCCGGCGAGCCGCTCGACCTGCTGGTCAACGGGAAGCCGATCGCGCGCGGCGAGGCGGTGATGGTGAACGACAAGTTCGGCGTCCGGCTGACCGACGTGATCAGCCCGTCGGAGCGCCTCGCGGGGCTCAACAAGTGATCGGACTCCTGCGGCGACTGTTCCGGCGCGGCGGCGACTCCGGTGCGTCGCGCATCCGGCTCGTCACGAGCCGCTACCTCGGCGCGAAGCGCTTCCTGACGCTGGTCGAGGTGGACGGCGAGCGCCTCCTCCTCGGGCTCGCCGGTGACCAGGTGTCGCTGGTCGCGCGGCTCGGCGCGGGCGCGCACGACGGCGCCCAGGACGGCCTGGAGAACGCGTGAACCTGCCTTCGATCTCGCTCCAGATCGGCGGCGCCGAGCACGCCTCGACGTCGGTCCAGATCGTCGCGCTGCTGACGCTCCTGTCGCTCGCGCCGGCGATCCTCGTGACGCTGACGGCGTTCGTCCGGATCGTGATCGTGCTCTCGTTTCTCCGCCAGGCGGTCGGCACGCAGAGCATGCCGCCGAACCAGGTAATCGTGTCGCTGGCACTCTTCCTCACCTTCTTCGTGATGCTGCCGACCCTGCGCGAGATGCAGGAGAAGGCGGTGGTGCCGTGGCAGCGGTCCGAGATCGCCGACACCGAAGCGCTCACGCGGGCGTACGACCCGCTCCGCCGCTTCATGCTCCGCCAGACGCGCGAGAAGGACCTGGCGCTCTTCGTCGGCGCGACGGGCGCGGCGCGCCCGCAGAGCCCCGACGACGTCCCGCCGCAGGCGCTGCTGCCGGCCTTCCTCATCTCCGAGCTGAAGACGGCCTTCCAGATGGGCTTCCTCATCTACGTGCCGTTCCTGATCCTCGACATGGTCGTGGCGTCGGTCCTGACCTCGATGGGCATGATCACGCTGCCGCCGGTCCTCATCTCCCTGCCGTTCAAGCTGATGCTGTTCGTTCTGGTGGACGGCTGGAACGTGCTCACGGGCTCGCTGGTGCAGAGCTTCCGATGACCGTCGAGACCGTCATCGCCATCGGCCGGAGCGCGCTCGAGCTGACCGTCGCGCTCGCCGGGCCCGTGCTGCTCTTCGGACTCGTCGCCGGGCTCGGCGTCAGCGTTTTCCAGGCGCTCACGCAGATCAACGAGATCACGCTCACCTTCATCCCGAAGATCGTGGCGACGGCCGCGGCGCTGGCCCTCTTCGGCCCGTGGATGCTGACCCGCCTCATTACCTTCACGACGACGCTCTTCCAGAGCCTCCCCGACTACGTGCGCTGACGATGACGCTGCCCGATCCGACCCTCTGGCTCCTCGTCCTCGCGCGCGTGGCGGGACTCGTCCTCGCGGCACCCGTGCTCGGACACCTGCTCATCCCGGTGCGCGTGCGGATCGCGATCGCGGCGGCGATCGCGGCGGCGCTCGCGCCCGCCGTCGGCAGCGCCGGGTTCACGCCGCCGGCCGACCTCTGGTCCCTCGGCGCCATGCTCGCCGCGGAGTCGGCGCTCGGCGTCCTCCTCGGCCTCGTCGCGCAGTTCATCTTCGCGGGCGTGCAGCTCGGCAGCCAGCTCGCCGGCATCCAGATGGGGTTCGGCATCGCCAACCTGATCGACCCGCAGACGCACAGCCAGGTGACGATCATCGCCCAGTGGCAGCAGCTGCTGACGCTGCTGGTCTTCCTCGTGCTCGACGTACACCACCTGCTGATCCGCGCGCTCCTCGAGAGCTTCCGGACGGCCGCGCCGGGCGGCGTCGGCCTCGCGGCGGCGGGCGTGGCCGGCGCCATCGGTCTGGCGGGCGACATCTTCGTGCTCGGCGCGCGCATCGCCGCGCCGATCCTGATCGTCCTCCTCCTCACCAACGGCGCGCTCGGCGTGCTCGCCCGCACGATCCCGCAGCTCAACGTGTTCGTCGTCGGCTTTCCGGTGAACGTCGGCGTCGGCCTCCTCGTGCTCGGTGCCGCGCTGCCGTTCACCGTCAGGCTCCTCGCGGCGCGCTTCGCGGACCTCGAGCCGGCGCTCGCCGGCCTCGTCCGCGGACTCGTGGGACTCGCCCATGCCTGAAGCCGGCGATCGCACCGAACGCGCTACTCCACGGCGACGCGAGGAGGCGCGCAAGCACGGCCAGGTGGCGCTCTCGCCCGAGGTCGCGCCCGTCGCCGTCCTGCTGACCGCGCTCGCGGTCGTCTCCTGGGGTGCGCCGGCGGCGCTCGCGAAGAGCCGGGCGGCGCTCGCCGGGCTCCTCGCCGCGAGCGGCCCGATCGCGGCGCACGACGACCCGGTCGGCCCGCTCGTCCTCCGCACGCTCCTCACCTTCGCCGGCGTGCTCGCGCCGTTCTGCGTCGCGGCGGCGGTGGTCGGCACCGGCGCGGTGATCGCGCAGATCGGGTGGTCGGTGAACCCGGGGCTCCTCCTGCCCGACCCGGGCCGCCTGAGCCCGGCAAACGGCCTGAAGCGCATCTTCTCGGCCAACGGCGCCATGAACCTCGTGAAGGCGATCGCCAAGATCGCGGTCGTCGCCACCGTCGCGTACCGCGTCGTGCTGCGTACCGGGGCCGAGGCGGTCGGCGCGTCCGGCATGATGCCCGCGGAGCTCATCGGGTTCACCGGCATGGGGCTCCGCCGCCTCTTCCTCGCGATGGCGCTCGCGCTCGCCGTCCTCGGCGGGCTCGACTACCTCTGGCAGCGCCGGCGGCACGAGCAGTCGCTCAAGATGAGCCGCCACGAGGTGAAGGAGGAGGCGAAGGAGACCGAGGGCGATCCGCAGGTGAAGGGGCGCTTCCGGCGCGCGCATCGCGAGATCGCCCGCCGGCGCATGCTGACCGACGTGAAGCGCGCCGACGTCGTGCTCACCAACCCGGTGCACGTCGCCGTCGCGCTCCGCTACCGCGCGAGCGAGACGGCGGCGCCGCACGTGCTCGCCAAGGGCGCGGGCGAGCTCGCGCAGAAGATCAAGGACGCGGCGCGGGCGGCGGGCGTGCCGATCGTCGAGCGCCGGGCGCTGGCGCGGGCGCTCTTCAAGTCCGTGAAGATCGGCGCGGAGGTCCCGCCGGCGCTCTACCGCGCGGTGGCGGAGATCCTCGCCTACATCTACTCGCTGCGCGGCGCGGCGGTGGGGGAGATGCGCTAGTGCGCCGCCTGAATTCTCCTCATGCGCGGGTGGGCGACGGCGCCGGGCGGGGGTGCCGGCTCATGGTCCTCGCGCACCCCCGCACCGCCCCACCGCAGCCCCCCGCGCTGCGGAAATCGCCTGCACCCCCGCCCGGCGCCCTCGCCCGCCCTGGCGATGGCGTGACCAACATGGAGGCGCGCTAGCGGTGGCTACCGCCGCGATCACCGCTCGGCCTGCACCCGGGGCTGTTCCCACGGGGGAGCTGATCCTGCCGCTCGCGCTCGTTGCGGTGGTGGTGATCATGGTGATCCCGCTGCCGGCGATGCTGATCGATCTGCTGCTGGCCGTTTCGATCTCGCTCGCCCTCGTCATTTTGATGGTGAGCATGTACACGCAGCAGCCGCTCGAGTTCTCGACGTTTCCGTCGGTGCTGCTGGTCGTCACTTTGTTCCGGCTGGCGCTCAACGTGGCGTCGACGCGGCTGATCCTGCTGCATGGGCACGAGGGGTCGGCGGCGGCGGGGCACGTGATCCGGGCGTTCGGGAACTTCGTCGTCGGCGGGAGCTACGTGGTCGGGCTCGTCGTGTTCTTGATCCTCGTGGTCATCAACTTCGCGGTGATCACGAAGGGCGCGGGGCGGATCGCGGAGGTGGCGGCGCGCTTCACCCTCGACGCGATGCCCGGGAAGCAGCTCGCGATCGACGCCGACCTGAACAGCGGACTCATCACCGAGAAGGAGGCGCGGGGGCGGCGGCGGGCGATCGAGGACGAGGCGGACTTCTATGGTGCCATGGACGGTGCCAGCAAGTTCGTGCGCGGCGACGCGGTCGCGGGCCTCGTCATCACGGCCATCAACATCCTCGGCGGCTTCTTCATCGGCGTCGTGCAGCAGGGCGCCGACGTGAAGACCGCGGCCGAGACGTACACGATCCTGACGATCGGCGACGGGCTCGTCTCGCAGCTTCCGGCGCTCCTCATCTCGACCGCGGCGGGCATCATCGTCACGCGCGCCGCCTCGGGCGCCGACCTCGGCTCGGAGGTGGCGGAACAGCTGCTCATGAGCCCGCGCGTGCTCTGGCTCGTGAGCGGCATCCTCGGTGCCTTCGCGCTGCTCCCGGGGCTGCCGTTCCTGCCGTTCATCGCGCTCGCGGGCGCGACGGGCGGTCTCGCGGCGGCGGGCGGCGTGTCGCCGGCGCCGGCGGCCGGGCAGGCCGACGAGGGCGGCGCCGCCGGTCCGGCACGGCCGAAGGACGAACGCGGCGAGGTGCTCGTGCCGCTCGACCTCATGGAGCTCGAGGTCGGGTTCGAGCTCGTCCCGCTGGTCGAGCCGGGGGGCGCGAGCGGCGGCGATCTCGTCGAGCGGATCCGGACGCTCCGGCGGAACCTGGCGCTCGAGATGGGCTTCATCGTCCCGCCGGTCCACATCCGCGACAACCTGCAGATCCGGCCGAGCGAGTACGTGATCCTGCTGAAGGGCGTGGAGGTGGCGCGCGGCGAGCTCAGGGCCGGCTGCCAGCTCGCGATCGACCCGGGCACCGTGCGCGCGCCGGTGACCGGCATCGCGACGCGCGAGCCGGCGTTCGGCCTCGAGGCGCTGTGGGTCGCGGCGCAGGACCGCGAGCGTGCGCAGCTCGCCGGCTACACCGTCGTCGACCCGGCGACCGTGGTGATCACCCACCTGACCGAGGTGATCCGTCGCCACGCGCACGAGCTGCTCGGCCGCCAGGAGGTGCAGCAGCTGCTCGACGCGGTCGCCAAGACGCGGCCGAAGGTCGTCGAGGAGCTCGTCCCGCAGCAGCTCACCGTCGGCGGCGTGCAGAAGGTGCTGCAGAACCTGCTCCGCGAGAGCGTCTCGATCCGCGACCTCGTGACCGTGCTGGAGACGCTCGCCGATCACGCCGCGCGCACCAAGGACGCGGACGTGCTGACCGAGCACGTGCGGCAGGCCCTCGGGCGCTCGATCACGAAGCGGTTCGTGGGCCCCGACGGCATGCTCGCGCTCGTCACGCTCGGCGCGAACCTCGAGCGCATGCTGATCGACGCCGTGAAGCGGAGCGACGACGGGGCGTTCCTGGCGCTCGAGCCGGCGCTCGCGCAGCGCCTCCTCGGGCGGCTCGCCGAGTGGATCGAGCGCTTCGGCACCCAGCATCTCTCTCCGCTGCTGCTCTGCTCGACGCCGCTCCGCACGCACATGCGGCGGCTCGTCGAGCGCGTGCTTCCTTCTCTTGCCGTCGTCTCGCCCGCGGAGATCGGCGCGAACGTGCGGCTCAGGTCGCTCGGGGTGGTGACGCTCGATGAAAGTTAAACGGTTCACGGCGCCGACGATGGCGGAGGCGCTGAAGCAGGTGAAGGGGACGCTCGGGCCCGACGCGGTGATCCTCGAGACCACTGAGGCGGCCGGGCAGGTGACGGTCACCGCGGCCGTCGACCTCGAGCCGCCCGCTGCGACGCCCGGCGCCGACCCCGCCGACGGCGCACTCGTGAGCGAGGTGCGCGAGCTCATGGGCATCGTCCGCGACCTGATCGACGAGCAGTGGCGCCGCCAGGCGCCGGCCGGCGGCCAGGGCATCCGCCGCCTGCATCGCGCGCTCGTCGCCCAGGGCGTCGACGGGGTGATCGCCGCGGCGTTGCTCCGCGAGACCGCCGAGCGCCTGGAGCGCGGCACGCGCGTCGACACCGCGCTCGCCGGGACGCTCGGCACCGCGCCCGCCGCCCCGGCCTCGAGCGTGCGGCTCTTCTTCGGCCCGCCGGGCGACGGCAAGACGACGACGATCGCCAAGCTCGCCGCGCAGGCGCGCCGCGCCGGCCGGCGGGTGTGCCTCGTCGGCGCCGACACGTACCGCATCGGCGCCGCCGCCGAGCTCGAGCGCTACGGCCAGGCGCTCGGCGCCGAGGTGCGGCGCGCGAAGGACCCGGTCGAGCTCGGGAATGCGCTTCGCGACCACGGCCACGCGGACCTCGTGCTCGTCGACACGGCGGGCGCGGGACCGGCGCAGCAGGCGGAGCTCGCCGAGCTGAAGGCGCTGGTCGAGGCCGCAGGCGCCGCGGCCGGCCGGACGCTCGTCATGAGCGCCGCCACCGGCGCTCTGGCCGCGGCGAACACGTTCCGTGCTTTTGCCGCGCTCGCGCCCGACGCCTGCATCGTCACCAAGGCCGATACCGCGCCCGGCGGCGCGGTCGTCGCGCAGCTCTGGCGCGAACGTGTGCCGGTCTCGCATGTCGCCGCCGGCCGCCGCATCCCCGACGACCTCGAAGCCGCCACGCCGAGCCGGCTGGCGCGCTGCGTTCTCGCTGCCTGACCCCGGAAGGAGACAGCCTGCATGTCCGAGACTGCCATCGACCTGTCCTCGAGTCCTGCCCGCGCCCCGCACGTGATCGCCATCGCGAGCGGCAAGGGCGGCGTCGGCAAGACCAACCTGACGGCCAATCTCGCCGTCGCGCTCGCCGGCCGCGGCCTCCGCGTCTGCGTGCTCGACGCCGACCTCGGGCTCGCCAACCTCGACGTGCTGTACGGGCTCTCGCCCGAGCGGAGCCTGCGCGACGTGGTGCGCGGCGAGTGCGGCTTGCCCGACGTCGTCGTGGAAGGGCCGGGCGGTGTCCGGGTGATCCCGGCCGCGAGCGGCTTCGAGGAGCTCACGCGCCTCGGCGCCGACGAGCGGCTCCGGCTGCTCGCCGAGATGGACGGGCTCGAGGATTCCGTCGACGTGCTCCTCGTCGACACGGCGGCCGGCATCTCGGCCAACGTGCTCTACTTCACGGCCGCCGCGGCGGACGCGCTCATCGTGATCACCCCCGAGCCGACGTCGCTCACCGACGCCTATGCGCTCGTGAAGGTGCTCGCGACCCGCTACGGCCGTCGCGACTTCCTGGTGACCGTCAACATGGCCGCGGGCGAGGCCGACGCCGAGGCCGCGTTCCGGCGCCTCGCACGCGTCGCGGAGCGCTTCCTGCGCGTCCGCCTCGAGTACCAGGGCTACGTGCCCTACGACGACGCACTGCCGCGCGCCGTGCGTCAGCAGCACCCCGTGGTCCTCGCGGCCCCGGGTAGCCCGGCGAGTCAGGCGCTCGTCGCGCTCGCTGCCCGGCTCGCCGTCCGGCCGGCGGCCGGGCCGACGGGCGGGGTCCAGTTCTTCTTCCGGCGCCTGGTGGGTGAGGGGAGGGCATGATGATGGGACAGGTCGGATACGAGGCCGCTCGCCGGCTCGCGGGCAACCGCGCGGAGGCCGGCACGCCATGCCTGCCGCTCGACGGCAGCCGCGACGAAGTGCTGCGCCGCCACCTGCCGCTCGTGCGGCGCGTGGTGCAGCGGCTGGCCGCCCGCAAGCCGCCGCACATCGAGACCGACGACCTCGTGTCGTGGGGGATCGTCGGGCTGCTCGACGCGATCGCCAAGTACGACTCGAAGAAGGAAGCGTCGTTCTCGACCTACGCCCAGTTCCGCATCCGGGGCGCGATCCTCGACCACCTGCGCTCGCTCGACTGGGTGCCGCGGAGCGTGCGGCAGAAGGCGAGCCTGATCGAGAAGGTCTCGCGCCAGCTCGAGGGCACGCTCGGACGCCCGCCGCTGGAGGAGGAGATCGCCTCGGAGCTCGGCGTCTCCCTCGACGCGTACCAGGAGCTCCTCACCAAGGTCGGCGAGATGAGCCTCTTCAGCCTCGAGGACCTCGGCTTCGGCGGCGGCGAGGAGCGCTTCAGCTTCGAGCGCGCGATCGAGGAGGGCGACGCCGACCCGCTCGGCACGCTCCTCACCCGCGAGCGCGTGGCCATCGTCACCGAGGCGATCCGCCGCTTGCCCGAGCGCGAGCGGACCGTCGTGACGCTCTACTACCACGAGGAGCTGACGATGAAGGAGGTGGGCGGCGTGCTCGGGCTCACCGAATCACGCGTCTCGCAGCTCCACTCACAGGCCGTGCTGCGCATGAAGGGCTATCTGCGCGAGCTCTTCCAGCCGGCCGCAGAAGAGGCGTGATGGCGACCGCGCCGGTCACGCGAGACGGACAGGTGGCGCGGGCCACGGAGCGCGACGGGACGGGACGCGACCGCGCGTCCGGCCGCCGGCGGCCGCGCGCGGAGCGATCCGAAGAATCCGACGACACGTTCGAGCTCGGGCCCCCGCGGGGCCGGCTCGACGTCGTCGCCTGACGAACGAGGAGGAAGCCATGATGCCGATCCACATCCCGACGGTCCTGCCGACGCTCGACATGCACACCGTCCTGCTCGGCTCCACGATCCTCGACCTCGCAGCCATCTTCGTGCTCGTCTGGCTCGTGCGGCGCGCCGGACGTGTGCGCGACGCGGCGCGCGCGGCGCAGCGCGAGGTGCTCGAGACGCTGCGGCGCGACCTGGCGACGCTGCTCGCCGACGCGGAGGACCGCGCGCGGGTGCTCGAGGAGTCCCTCGGCCGGCGCGAGCGAAGCCTCGGGGCGCTGCTCACCAAGCTCGAGCGCGCCGAGCGAAAGACGGACGCCACTCCGCCACGCCCGGCGGCCGCGGCGACCGGCGCGCTGCCGGAGCTGGCGCGACGGCTCGGGCTGCGCGGCAAGCGCGGTAGCGAGGCGCCGCCGGAAGACCCGGCCGAGGCACGCCTCCTCCGCGACCTCGAGATCGGTCTCGCACGGGGCACGCGGTGACCGGGAGGGCAGAATCTGCCGCCCGGCGGTCGGCGCGGGCGCCGGGCGCCGGCAGCGTGGGGCGGCTCCGCGTGGCACCTCGCTTGCTCGGAGTGGAGGCATGAACAGGGCCGTCTACACGCTCGCTTCGGGCGGCCTCGCCGCCCAGGCCCGGCTCGACGCGGTCACGCAGAACCTCGCCAACGTCGGCACCGCCGGTTACAAGGCCGGGCGGCCGATCTTTCGCCTGCATCCGCTCGACGTCTCGCAGCTCGGGCTGCCGGAGCCGCCCGAGCTCCGTGCGGCGGCGCAGGTGACCGAGAGCGAGACGATCCGCGACTTCTCGCAGGGCCCCGTGCGCGCGACCGGCAATCCGCTCGACGTCGCCGTCGCGGGCGAGGGGTTCTTCGTGGTCGCCACGCCGCGCGGCGAGCGCTACACGCGGCAGGGTTCGTTCGGTCTCGACGGCGAGGGGTATCTCGTCACCGAGCACGGCGACCGCGTGCAGGGCGACAACGGCGACCTGCGCATCGGCACCGGCGACGTCGCGATCGGCGACGACGGGCAGATCAGCGTCGACGGCATCTCGGGCGGTCGGCTCAAGCTGGTCGGCTTCGGCGAGCACCCGCCACTCATGGCGGAGGGGAACGCGCTCTTCGCGCCGGCAGCCGGCGCGGTGCCGGTGCCGATCGACGCGACGGCGACGCAGACGCACGTCGAGCAGGGTTCGCTCGAGGCCGCCAACATCGATGCCGTGAAGGGCATGATCGAGCTGGTCGAGGTCTCGCGCGGGTTCGAACAGTACATGCACGCGATGCAGAGGCTGGACGAGATCGCCCAGCGCAGCATCAACGAGGTGGGGAGGATCGGATGATCCGAGCACTGTACACCGCTGCGACCGGCATGCAGGCGCAGCAGCTGAACATCGACGTCATCGCCAACAACCTGGCCAACGTGAACACCGCGGGGTTCAAGAAGAGCCGCGCGGACTTCCAGGACCTGCTCTACCAGACGATCCGGGCCCCGGGGTCGCCCACCACCAACAACACGCAGTCGCCGACCGGCATCCAGGTGGGACTCGGCGCGCGGCCGGCGGCCGTCCAGCGGATCAACGTGCAGGGCGACTACACGCAGACCGGCAACGCGCTCGACATGGCCGTCGAGGGCACGGGCTTCTTCCAGGTGACGCTGCCCGACGGCACGACGGCCTTCACGCGTGCGGGGGCCTTCAAGCTCGACAACCAGTCGCGCATGGTGACGTCCGAGGGCATCCCGCTCGAGCCCGCGATCTCGATCCCGAGCGGCGCCGAGGACATCACGGTCGGCAGCGACGGCGTCGTGAGCGCGATCCTGCCCGGCCAGTCGACCGGGTCGCAGGTGGGGCAGATCCAGACCGCGCGCTTCGCCAACCCCGCGGGGCTGCGCGCGCTCGGCAAGAACCTGCTTCAGGAGACGGAGACGTCGGGCGCGCCGCAGGTGGGCACGCCGGGGCAGGAGAACCGCGGCACGCTGTTGCAGGGGTTCCTCGAGAACTCGAACGTGAGCGTCGTCGAGGAGCTGGTGGCGCTGATCACGGGGCAGCGGGCGTATGAGGTCACGTCGAAGGCGATTCAGACCGCGGACGAGATGCTGCGGGCGACGAATGCGATCGTCAGCTAGGTCGTGGCGGGGGGGCGGGACGGCGGCGCCGCCGCGGCTCGCGGTCCTCGGTCCACGCGCGACTCGTAGGCCGACACGTCCCCCCGCTGGCCGCGCGCTCGCGCGGGACCTGCGGGCTCGCCTCGGCGGCGCCGCCGTCCCGCCTCGCACCGCGATGCTGGCTGGCGTTCTCGTCGTTCCGATCTTCTTGAGCGCTGCGATTGCGGCGACGGGGCGCATCAGCGTGCCCGCTGACGTGACCGCTGTGGGCGCGGTGGTGCGGCTCGGGGATGTTGCGCTGCTGGATGGGGCGGCCGCGGAGTTCGGGGATGTGTCGCTCGGGGCGGCGCCGGCGGCGGGGGAGAGCCGGAACCTCGAGGGGGCGCGCGTGCTGGATGCGGTCCGGCGTGCGGGGGCGGATCTGTCGGAGATCACGTACACGATCCCGGCGACCATCCGGGTGCGGCGGGCGAGCCAGGACGTATCCGAAGCGGCGGTGCGGCAGATTATCGAGTCGTTCCTCGCCGAGGCGCTGGGGGCGGGGGCGGGCGATGCGGTCCTGCGCAACGTCGAGCTGCCGGGGGCGATCCGGATTCCGGCGGGCGCGTACACGGCGCGGGTCGTGCCGCCCGCGGACCGGCCGCTGCTCGGACGGGTGCGGCTCGGCGTCGAGTTCACCGTCGACGATCGGCCCGCCAAGTCCATCTGGGTGACGGCGGACATCGGGGTCTACGGGTCGGTCGTCGTGGCGACGCGGGCGGTTGGCCGCGGCGAGACGCTCGGCGCGGGTGACGTGGCGGCCGAGCGCCGCGACCTCTCGCAGCTCGGCCGCGGCATCATGACCGACCCCGGCGAGGTGGCCGGCCGAATCGCGCGGACACCGCTGGTGCCGTACACCCCCGTGCGCCGGGAGCAGCTCGATCTTCCCGCCGACGTCCATCGCGGCGACGTCGTGCTGCTGGTTGCCGAGCGTGGATCCATGCGCATCACGGCGCCGGGTGAGGCGCGCGACGACGCGACCCGCGGCCAGCAGGTGCACGTGCTGAACCGCGTCAGCCGGAAGGATCTCGTCGGCCGCGTGATCGATGCGACGACCGTGGGGGTGGACTTCTGATGCGGCCCGCGGCGCTCCTCACCCTCGTGTCGCTCGCGGCGTGCGTCCGGCCGGCGTCGATCCCCGTCCCGCCGCCCGCCGTCGTCGTGCTGCCGCCTCCGCCGCCGCCGCCGAACGGGTCGCTCTGGCATCCGGAGCTCGCGACGAACTACGCGCTCCTCGACGTCCGGGCCCACTTCCCGGGCGATCTGCTGACGGTCGTCGTCTCGGAGCAGTCGCAGGGCAAGAAGGACGCCACGACGGAGACCACCGGCGAGTCGTCGATCTCGGCGAGCGTCGAGGACTTCTTCGGTATCCCGGCGGCCGCGGTGAAGATCCTGCCGAAGGGCTTCAACCCGCAGAGCGTCGTCAAGGCCGAGACCAAGCGCGCGAGCAAGGGCGACGGCACGACGACGCGCGAGGGCGCGCTGACCGCCAACATCACCGTCCGCGTCACCGCGCTCGACCCGAACGGCAACCTCTACGTGCGCGGCGACAAGATCGTGAGCGTCAACCGCGAGAACCAGCACATCGTGCTGAGCGGCACCATCCGCCCCGAGGACATCGCCTCCGACAACAGCGTCGCATCCTCCCGCCTCGCCGACGCCCGCATCGACTACTACGGCACCGGCGTAGTCGGCGACAAACAAAACGTTCCATTGACTCATAGACTCTTCGACTGGGTATGGCCGTTTTAAGCTTGGAGCGAGGACGCGGGAGCCGCGGCGGCGCCCCCTTCCCGCCTCCCCGCAGAGCAGTCTGGCTGACGCTCGCCGTCCTGACGGCAACCCCCGCAGCGGCCGCACGGCTCAAGGACATCGCGTCGATCGAAGGTGTCCGCTCGAACCAGCTCTCCGGCTACGGCCTGGTCGCCGGTCTCAACGGCACCGGCGACAGCCAGCAGGCGATCTTCACCGTGCAGAGCGTGCTGAACATGCTCCGCCGGCGCGGCCTCACGCTCAACGTGAACCCGCGCCAGCTGCAGATCAAGAACGTCGCAGCGGTGAGCATAACGGCGGCGCTGCCGCCCTTTGCGCGGCAGGGGAACCGGATCGACGCCCAGGTCTCCTCGCTCGGGGACGCGAAGAGCCTGCAGGGCGGGACGCTCCTCACCGCACCGCTCTTCGGACCCGACGGGCAGGTCTACGCCGTGGCGCAGGGGCCGGTCTCGCTCGGCGGCGGCTTCGCGACGCGCGCCGCCGGGGCGTCGGCGCAGAAGAGCCATCCGACGACCGCGGTCCTCATGGGCGGCGCGCTCGTCGAGCGCGAGGTGCCCGTCGCGCTCGGGAGCGAGGGCATCCTGACGCTGGCGCTCCATCAGCCCGACTTCACGACCGCCGGGCGGGTGGCCACCGCCGTCAACGAGGCCCTCGGCCGCTCCGCCGCCCGACCGGTCGACGCCGGCACCATCGCCGTCGACCTCGGTGCCGCGTCGGAGGCCGAAGCGGTCGCGACCGCCACCGCCATCGAGCACGTCGAGGTGGCGCCCGATACTGCCGCGCGCGTCATCCTGAACGAGCGCACCGGCACGGTGATCATCGGCAGCGACGTGCGCATCATGCCGGTCGCGATCGCACACGGCAGCCTGAACATCACGGTGAAGACGGACTTCGGCGTCTCGCAGCCCGCGCCGTTTTCGCAGGGGCAGACGGTGGTGATCCCCGACACCACGCTCAAGATCGAGGAAGGGGCGAAGCAGAACCTCGTCCTCCTGCGGCCCGGGGTGAGCCTCGGCGACCTCGTGGGCGGGCTCAACGCTCTGGGGGTCACGCCCCAGGACCTGATCGCGATCCTGCAGGCGATCCAGACCGCGGGCGCGCTGCAGGCCGAGCTGGAGATCATGTGACGGCGCCCGTCGTCCCCGTCGACCCGGACGACGCGCGCCTCCGCGCCCTCGAGCGCCAGCCCGCGGCCAAGGCCGCGCCGGCGGCGGCGAAGGAGGTCGAGGTCCTCTTCCTCACGCAGCTGCTGCGCGCCATGCGCAAGACCATCCCCGAGAACGACCTGCTGCCCCGTTCGCCGGCCCGCGACGTGTACGAAGGGGTGTTCGACCGGACCGTCGCCGCCGCCATGGCCGAGCGGGACCCCCTGGGCATGGTCCACAGCATCAGCGAGGGCGTCCTAAAGCCCGGTCCCGAACCTGCCGATACAGCAGTGGGGGACCTCCCCGGAAGGGACAGGCGAGGACGATGAAGGTCGACGACAGGAAGGGCCTTCGGACGCCCAGCGTGGGCGCTCCGGGCGCCGTCCAGCCGGCGGCCGGGAACGCCGGCCCGTCGGCGCCCTCGACCACCGACCAGGTGAGCGTGTCGGACACGGCGCGCCAGCTCGCGCAGCTGAAGGCCGAGATCGGCGACGTCGGTCAGGTCGACGCCGCCGGGCAGGAGAAGATCCAGGGTCTCCGCGCCGTCATGGCGAAGGGGCAGTACAGCGCCGACATCGAGGACGTGGCGCGCAAGCTGCTTCGCCAGGTGGTGGGCGACCTTCTCGGGTAGTGCATGGGTGATCCGCTGGAGGCGCTCTGCGCGGTCCTCGGCGACGAGGCGCGGGTGTGCGGTGCGCTCTCCGGCGCGCTGCGCGCCGAGCGCGACGCGGCGATCGTCCTCGACGCCGACGCCATCGTGGCGAGCCTCGCCGAGCGGCGCGCGCTGAACGACGAGCTCGCGCGCCTGGCCGCGACGCGGCGCCATCTCGTCCGCTCGCTGGCACGCGCACGCGGGCAGACGGCCGAGGGCGTGACCGAGCTGCTGCCGCTGCTCGCGCCCGAGCCGGGGCGTCGCGTCCGGCAACAGCTGAGAGGCCTCCGGCAGGCGGTCCTCGACGCGCGCAGCCTCGGACGGCAGAACGCGCTCTTCGCGGCGTCGAGCCTCGACGGCGTCGGCGAGATGCTCCGGTTGCTCGCGAGCCTGCAGCCGGGCGCCCGCTACGGCGCCGACGCGCGCGTCGCGGCCTCCGGCGGCCCCACCAACCGAATCGACCGCCGCGTGTAGCGATGGCCATCTCGTCGCTCCTCGGGATCGCGCAGCGCGCGCTCCTCGCCAACGAAACGGCGCTCGGCGTGGTCGGCAACAACATCGCCAACGTCAACACGCCGGGCTACACGCGCGAGGTCCCGGACCTCGAGTCGGACCCGAGCATCGTGTCGCCGCAGGGCGTGCTGATCGGGACCGGGGTCCACGTCGCCGCCGTCCGCCAGGTGATCGACCCGCTCCTCGAGAAACGCCTCCTCGGCGCCGAGACGAGTCGCCGCGAGCAGGGCGCGCTCCGCGATCAGCTGAGCGCGCTCGCGGGCGCGCTGAACGAGCTCGACCAGCCGTCGCTCGGGGACAGCGTGAACGGCTTCTTCGACGCCGCCGACGCGCTGGCGCGCAACCCCTCCGGGACGGCCGAGCGCGAGACGCTCCTCGGCCGGGCCCGTGCCCTCGCCGACGAGCTCCAGCGGCGAAGCGGCGTCGTCGCGACGCTCCAGCGCGGCGCCGACGACGCCTACGTCGCGGCCACCACGCGCGCGAACGACGCGCTCGCGCAGATCGCCGATCTGAATCGCGCGATCACCGCCGCCGAGGCGGGCGGGCAGCGCGCCAACGACCTCCGCGACCGGCGTCGCACGGCGGTGGCGGACCTCGCCGGCGTGGTCGGCGTGCAGACGGTCGAGACGGCCGACGGCGCGCTCACGGTGTCGGCGGCGAATGGCGCCGTGCTGGTCGACGGCGGCGGGGTCGTCCACCAGCTCGCGGTCCGGAAGCAGGTCGTCGGCCTCGACGGGCAGGCGCTCCACGAGGCCGGCCTGGCGGACGCGTCGGGGAACTTCATCGCGGTGCCGGGGACCTTCGCCCATGGCGAGCTCGCGGCACTTGCACGGGTCCGCGACAGCGATCTCGTCGGCGCCTCCGGCCAGCTCGACGGCTTCGCCAGCGCGATCATCACCGAGGTGAACCGCGTGCAGACGAACGGCGGCGCCGGCGCCGTCGATCTCGACGGCGGCTCGACCGCCGCCGTGCCACTGTTCGGTGGCACCGACGCGAAGACGATCACGGTCCTCCTCACGGGGGCCGACGCGGGTCGGCGGATCGGCGCCGCGCTGTCGGCGGAACCCGGCGACAACCAGAATGCGCTGGCCCTCGCCGACCTGCGGACCACGGCGCTGGGCGCGCTCGGCGCCACGACGTTCAGCGGCTTCCTGGCCGGGCTCACCGGGCAGGTGGGCGAGAGCGCCGCCCAGGCGCGCGACGGCGCGCAGGCGGCCGAGGCGCTCCAGCAGCAGCTCCAGAACCAGCGCGAGTCGTTCTCCGGCGTCAACCTGAACGAGGAGCTCACGAACCTGCTGCGCTACCAGCGCGCGTTCCAGGCCTCGGCCGAGGCCATCAACGTCGGCAACCAGGTGCTCGACGAGCTGATGCAGTTGGTTCGATGACGATCTCGCGCGTGAGCGACGCCCAATCCTTCGCGCTCCTCGTCTCGCGGACGGGCCAGCTGCAGGCATCGCTCCAGACGCTCGAGCAGCAGATCGCGAGCGGCAAGCGGATTTTCAGCCCCGACGACGATCCGCTCGCGGCCGCGGCGTCGACGCGCGCCCAATCGGCGCTCGCCGCGCTCGCGCAGTATGGCAGCGGCAGCCGCTTCGGTACCGACGTGCTCGGCGCCCAGGACAAGGCGCTCGACGAGGGGGAGCAGATCCTCGTGCGGGCGGAGGAGATCGCCACCCAGCAGGCGTCGAGCCTCCTCTCGCCCGGCGAGCGCGCGGCCGCCCGCGAGGAGGTGCACGGTCTGCTCGAGGCCCTCACCGCCATCGGGAACACGGAGCTCGGCGGGCGGCGTGTCTTCGCGGGGCTCGCAGCCGATTCCACGGCCGCGCCCTTCGCGGCCGTCCCCGAGGACGTGAGCGCCTACGATCCCGCGACCGCATACAGCGGCTCGACGCAGGAGTTCTTCGTCAAGGTGGGCGGCTCGGCGGACGATCGCGTGCGGATCACGACCCGCGGCGACACGGTCTTCGGCGGCGCGCTCGCTGCGCTCAAGGACCTTTGGACCGCGCTCGACACGAACGGCGGCGCGGGCGGGACGCTCGCCGAGCTCGGCACTGCGCGGGACGCGCTCGCAACGGAGCGGGCGAGCGTCGGCGCGCGGCAGTCCGAGCTGATCGCGCGCACGTCGCAGGTGAAGAGCCTGACGGTCGAGCAGCAGAAGGCGCTCTCCGAGGCGCAGGACTCCGACCTCGTGGCGGTGATCGCGCGCCTCACCGAGACGCAGACCGCGCTCCAGGCGGCGCTCACCGCGGGCGCCGAGATCGCGCGGACGAGTCTCGTCGATCTCCTTAAACTCTAACTCTAGCGAGGGGCTCCGCCCCTCGCCCCCGCCGGGCGAAGCCCGCCGGGGTCCCCCACTCCCCGCTCGCTTCGCTCGGCCGCGCGCGCGGCGCGCGCGGAGGATGGCGCTCGGGCGAGTTCGGTTCGCACGCGGCGATTCAAGGTCCGCAGCGATTCGGCCGAAAGACGACAGGGGACAGGGAGCGTCCCGAACATGCTGGTCCTGACACGGAGGTTGGGGGAGGTCATTCGCGTCGGTGATGCCGTCACCGTGCGAGTGCTCGAGGTGAAGGGGAATCAGGTCCGGCTCGGAGTCGAGGCTCCGCCGGAGGTGCGCATCTACCGTGAAGAGGTCTACCGCGCCATTCGGAAGGAGAACGAGGATGCCGCGCTCCAGAAGCCGAGCAGCCTCGATGAGGTGACGACCGCGTGGGAGAAGCAGCGCGAGAAGCCGTAGTCGAGACGGTCGCCGTCCGGTCGCAGCGCTTCGGCAACTACGACGTGCCGGCGGACCGGATCCTCCGTTTTCCCGAAGGGCTCGTCGGCTTTCCGGAGGCGCGCCACTTCGTGCTGCTCGACTCGGCGCACGCGGGCTCGCCGTTTCGCTATCTGCTCTGCCTCGACTTGCCAGAGCTCGGCTTCGTCGTCTGCGATGCGACGGAGATCTGCCCCGGCTACGGCGCCGATCTCCCGCGGCCGCCGGACGTAAAGCCCGGCGATCTCGCCGTGATGGCGCTCGTGACGGTGCCCGCGGATCCGCTGCAGATGACGGCGAATTTGATGGCGCCGCTCCTCATCGATTGTCGCTCGGGCAGTGGCCGTCAGCTGGTGCTGGATACGGGGCGCTATCCCATCCGGTTCGCGTTGTTGAGTTCTCGCACCCCCGCGTAGCGATTGCTGCGCTGCGTCGAGGACTTACCAGGGAGCGTTTGCAACTCCCCCGTTTTGATGGCGGGGCGTCTGGCCCACTTTTTTTTCCTCGCGACTTTTTTTTCCCTTGACAGTCCCCGTTCGTTTGGGTGATTCACGCCACTGCAGAAGGGTACCGTAGCGGCAGCGGCGAACAGCCGAACCAACCCCAACGGAGGAGGGCTTCATGAAAGGAATTCTCGGATTAGCGGTCAGTGGCATCTTCTTCCTGGGTGCCGGCGGGGCG
>VBKG01000308.1 GCA_005879585.1 Deltaproteobacteria bacterium
GCCATGCAGAGCTGCACGATGCGCGACCGATCGTGCAGGTCCGTGCGCGCCTACGTCTTCTAGCGGAAGAGGTCGAACTCGGGTTTCCGGACCAACGCCGCCGCGCCGCGGTTGCCCGCCGTGTACTGCACGCCGCGCACGACGACGGCGGCGACGCCGCTGTCCTTCTCCATCGCGAGTCCGGCCGCGGCGGCGACCTCGTCGGCCAG
>VBKG01000309.1 GCA_005879585.1 Deltaproteobacteria bacterium
TCCATCCGGACGATTCGCTTGGTCTCGCGCAGCACGACCTCCATCGCGCGCGGGTCCTTGCCGCCCTCGGTCTGCGCCGCGAGCTTCTCGGCGAACGACGATGCCACGACGTCGTCGAGCGCGACCACGGACCCTTCGGCCTTGGATACGACCTTCTGGCAGACGGCGACGACGTCGCGCGCCTTCAAGCCGACGCGCGCCTCCGCGATGGCGTCGCCGAGGAGCGCCGCCAGGTCGTCGCCCGGCCGGACCATCGGCAGGCCGGGAATCGGGATGACGGCGATCGTCATCGGCGGGGCGGGTCTAGCGCACGCAGGACGGCGCCGGCAAGGCGTGCCGCCCGGGCGGGGGTGGTGAGGAGCGTGTCGGCGACGAGCACGCGCAGGCCGAGCGCCTCGATCCGCGGCGCCCATGAAGCGTCGACGCGGTCGAGGACGAAGAGGTCGATGAGGCCGCGGTAGAGCCGCGCCACCCCGGCCGGCGACACCTCGAGGCCGAGCCCGCGGAGCATGCGGTGGAGCGGCCCGCGCACCGGGCGCCCGCCGACGAGCGGCGAGATCGCGGCCGCCGGCGCCCGCCGGCGCGCGAGCGCGTGGCGGATCGGTGCGACGGCGAGGATGGGACCGATCGACACGAGCGGATTCGACGGCGGCAAGATGATCGCGTCCGCGGCGGTCAGGGCCGCGAGCACGCCGGGCGCGGGTCGCGCTCGGCGTGCGCCGGCGATCTCGATCCGGCGCACGCGTCCGCGCGCGCGACGCCGGACGAGGTAGTCCTGGAAGGCATGCCGCCCGCCG
Source organism: Deltaproteobacteria bacterium (assembly GCA_005879585.1). Taxonomy (GTDB): domain Bacteria; phylum Desulfobacterota; class Binatia; order DP-6; family DP-6; genus DP-3. The sequence continues at coordinate 798 of VBKG01000309.1, forward strand.
TCGGTGTGGACGAAGGTTCGCACCGGGTCGTCGGTCATCGGGATGATACGGCTCCGAACGCCGTGGACGCGGGTCAACGCGGCGGTCACCCGCGACAGTGCCCAGCCCGCGTCGAGGCGCGCCGTGCGGAAGAGGTGCGTGGCGAGATCGCGGTCGCCGAGCGCGAACCACGTGGGCTCGCCGAGCCGGCCGAGCGCGCCGAGACACGTGAATGTGTCGCGCGCGAGGCCCCACCCGCGCCCGGGGTCGGCGCGGCCCGAGAGCGTATAGAGGATGGTGTCGAGGTCGGGCGCGACGTGGAGCCCGAAGAAGACCTCGTCGTCGCCCGTGTTGCCGATGACCGTCAGGCGTCGCGGGTCGACGACGCGCGCGAGGCCGCGGAGGAACCGTGCCCCGCCGACGCCGCCGGCGAGCGAAGTGATGGTGGTCAGGCGTGCTGCGGCGCGGCGGCCGTATGGCCGTTCGGGGCGACGCGCCCGTAGAGCGTGGTCCGTTGCACGGGACGGCGGCCCATCGCGGTGATGAGCGCCTCGATCTCCTCGACCGAGGTGTACTCGCCGGCGTCCGCCCCGGCCTCGCGCGAGATACTCTCCTCCATGAGCGTCCCGCCGAAGTCGTTGCAGCCGGCGCGGAGCGAGAGCTGCGCGAGGCGGTGGCCGAGCTTCACCCACGACGTCTGCAGGTTGTCGATCGCGCCGCGCAGGAAGAGCCGGCACGTGGCGTAGATGCGGAGGTCGCGCAATCCCTTCGGCTGCGGCGTCACCTTGCCGTCGTGGTAGAGCTTGGTGTTCTCCCAGATGAAGCCGAGCGGAACGAACTCGGTGAAACCGTGCGTCTCCTCCTGGATGCGCCGCATGAGGTCGAGGTGACGCGCCACGTGCCCCGCCGTCTCGACGTGACCGTACATCACGGTGGACGTCGTCGGCACCCCGAGGCGGTGCGCCGTCGTGATGATGTCGACCCAGGTGCGGACGTCGACCTTCTTGTGCGAGAGGATCTCCCGCACCTCGTCGTCCAGGATCTCGGCCGCGGTGCCCGGGATGCTCCCGAGGCCGCGGTCGCGCAGCATGCCGATGTACGCGGGGTAGTCCATGTTGGTGCGCCGCGCCCCGTACATGATCTCCATCGGCGAGAAGGCGTGGACGTGGAGCGCGGGGAAGCGCTGTTTGATCTCGACGAGGATGTCCCGGTAGGTGAACGGCGCCATGTCGGGGTTGATGCCGCCCTGCATGCAGACCTCGGTGGCGCCCCGGCCGATCGCCTCCTCGACCTTGCCGAGCACGACGTCCAGGCCGTGCGTGTACGCGTCCTCCTCCCAGCGCTGGCGCTTGAAGGCGCAGAACTGGCAGTTCACGAAGCAGACGTTGGTGAAGTTGATGTTGCGGTTGACGACGTAGGTGACGGCGTCGCCGACGTCGGTCTCGCGGACGACATCGGCCGCGCGCACGAGCGCCACGAGGTCGTCGCCGTCCGTGCCGAGCAACATCTCTGCCTCGTCGACGGCGAGCGCCGTGCCGCTGAGCGCGCGCGCGAGCGTCGCGCGGACGGCGGGCGCGGCGCGGGCGAGCACCCGGTCAACCGGCTCGTCGTTCAGGGCGACGGCCTCGATCTGCTCCCACGGGTCGAACCAGCTCATGTGTGCCTCATGCGGGTCGCGCCTCGATGCCTTCGGCCACCGGGGCGACTTCGGCGGCGAGCGCGGTGACGCGTCCGCGGAGCGCCGGATGGAGGAAGTCCGGACGGTCGACGTACGCGGGATAGATGGCGAGCCGTTCCCGGAGCGTGTACCCGGCGGCGCGGCACGTGGCCGAGAGGGCGTCGACGTGCGGCCACGGCGCCTCGGGATTCACGTAGTCGGGGGTGAGCGGCGAGATGCCGCCCCAGTCGTTGAGCCCCGCGTGCAGCAGTAGCGCATGGTCCGCGGGGGACAGGTTCGGCGGCGCCTGGACGCTGACGTCCGGATCGAGCACGAGGCGCGCCACCGCGACGGTGCGAGCCACGTCGGCGGCGCCGGGCTCCGGCCCGTCGGCCAGGCGGATCGTCGGCTTGGCGCGGAAGTTCTGGACGATGACCTCCTGGATGTGGCCGTAGGCGCGGTGGAGGTCGCGAATGGCGAAGAGCGTGTCGACCCGCTCCGCAAGCGTCTCACCGATGCCGACGAGGAGCCCCGTCGTGAAGGGGATGCGGAGCTCGCCGGCCTCGCGCAGCATGCGAAGCCGCCGCGCCGGCTCCTTGTCCGGAGCCCACTGGTGGACCTCGCCGCGCCCGCGGAGGCGCGGGGACACGTTCTCCAGCATGAGCCCGAGGCTCACGTTGACCGCTTTCAGCCGCGCCATCTCCTCACGTGTCAGCAACCCCGCGTTCGTGTGCGGCAGGAGCCCACAGCCGAGCGCGATCTCGCAGGCGCGATGGACGTACTCGGCCGTGGTCCGATGGCCGAGCTCGGCGAGGAGTCCCCGGTAGCTGGCGAAGGCGAGCTCCGGCTTATCGCCGAGGCACATGAGTGCCTCCTTGCAGCCGAGCGCGCGCGCGCGACGCGACCACGCCTCGATCTCGTCGGGGGTCATCGTCCAGGCGTCGGGGTCGTCCGGATCCTTCCGGAACGTGCAGTAAGTGCAGCGGTCGCGGCAGAGGTTCGTGACCGGCAGGAAGGCTTTCCGCGAGTAAGTGACCGTCCTCCCCCAGGTACGGTCGCGGCGCCCGGCGGCGGCCTCGAGCAGCGCCGGCATGGTCTCCACGGTGTCGAGCAGCGCCGTGGCCTCGTCGCGCGTCAGATCGAAGCCGGAGAGCGGTTTACCGAGCGCCTCGGTCAGTGCTGGCCCGTTACGGGAGCCGGAGAGAGGCATGGAGGGACCGGCTGGCAGCTATCGGAGGGGTCCGAATGTGTCAAGGTACGGCTTTGTGGGGGTTCCGGGCGGGCTACCGGGCGAAGCGGCGGACGAACGCCTCGACGAGAGCCTGGTAGCGCGCCGGCAGCAGGCGCTGCACGAGGTCGATCGCATACGCGTCGCGGCCGATGAGCACGCGGCGCGCATTGCGCCGCACGCCGCGCAGGATCTTTCTCGCCGCCGACTCCGCCGTGGTGACGAGCAGCTGATCGAAGCTCGCCCGGCTCGTCTCGACGTCGGAGCCGATCAAGGCGGCCGCGCTCTCGTCGATGCGCGCCGCGCGCGCGATATTCGTGCGGATGCCTCCGGGATGGATGCAGGTCGCGGAGACCGGCGATCGCGCGAGGTCGAGCTCCTGACGAAGCGCCTCCGTGAACCCGCGGACCGCGAACTTGGTGGCATTGTACGCCGCCTGCGTCGGGAGGCCGATCAGACCGAAGGCGCTGGAGATATTGATGACGTGTCCCTCGCCGGACGCCGTCAGCGGCGGCAAGAACGCTTTCGTGCCGTGGACGACGCCCCAGAAGTTGATCCCGACGATCCACTCGAGGTCGTCGTAGCGGGCACTCTCGACGGTCGAGCCGAGCCCCACGCCGGCGTTGTTGAAGATCAGGTTCGCCTTGCCGTGGTCCCGCACCACGCGGTCGGCCCAGGCGTGGACCTGGCCACGGTCGCTGACGTCGACGTGCGCCGTCGTCACGGTCACGCCATGCTGGCCGGCGAGGCGGGCGGTCTCCGCGACCGCCGGCTCGTTCACGTCGGCGAGCGCCAGGTGGCAGCGCTCGCGCGCGAGCTCGACGGCGAGGGCGCGCCCGATCCCCGAGCCCGCCCCGGTGATCGCTGCGACCCTGTCGACGAAGGACTTCACCGGCCGGCGTCGTCAATTGACGCAGACGGCCGTCGTTGTCCACGTGGTGCCCCCGCTCGGACCGCGGGCGGCAGCCGACGCGCCTCAGCCGCCGTAGGCGACGTGCGGAGCGTCGGCTGCCGCGAGGTCCGGAATGACGAGGTGACAGGTGGTACCGTCGGGGCCGCCGACCAGGGTCAGCGACGCGCCGAGCGTGCGGACGAGACGCCCTGCGAGACGAAGACCGAAACCGAGGTGACGGGGCGGCCGCATGCTGGTGCGGCCCGCGATCACGTCCTCGGTCTCGACGATCAGCTCCGCCCCGAGTCCGGGGCCGCTGTCGCGGATCTCGATCGTGGCGCCGCCGCTCGCCGGCCGCGCGACGACGGCCACGTCGCCCTGCGAGGTGTGCCGGACGGCGTTGTCGAGGAGCGCGCGCAGCAGGCGGGTGAGCTTGTCGCCGTCGGTGGCGAGCACGAGCCCGGTCGACACGTCGACGCGGACCGTGATCGCCTTCTCGGCGGCGCCGCGCGCGAAGTCCGTGCGGAGCTTGCCGAGAATGTCCGAGAAACGCACGGGCGTGATGTCGACGCCCACCGCTCCGCGGTCGAGCTCGGCCATGTAGAAGAGCGTCTCGACGTAGCCGAGCAGCGCATCGGAGTTGGAGCGGATCCGGTCGAGCGCGAGGCGCTGGTCGTCCGACAGGCTCTCGCCGTCCTCCTGGAGCATCGTCGAGTAGCCCATGATCACGTTGAGGGGCGTGCGGAACTCGTGCGAGAGCGAAGAGAGGATCTGCTCGGGCATCGTCTTCACGCGCCGCGCAGCGGCACGGCGGGCGAGTGCGGCCTGCACGAGGCGGCGGACGTGGTCACAGTCGAACGGCTTCGCGATGTAGTCGAAGGCGCGGAAGCGGAGTCCCTGGATCGCCGTGTCGATGGTCCCGTAGCCGGTGATGATGAGGACCTCGATGTCGGGGTCGATCTCCTTGATGCGCTCGAGGGCGCCGATGCCGCCGAGGCCGGGCATCTTGAGGTCGAGGGTCACGACGTCGATCGTTCCCTCGCCGACGATGGTGAGAGCCTCGTTACCGCTGCTCGCGGTCAGGACCTCGCAGTCGCTTTGCAGGATCGCTCGGAGCGACTCCCGCACCCCCCGTTCGTCATCCACGATCAACAGCCGCGGCCGCTCGTTCATGTTGGGCGGCCACTTGTGCACGTTACATGCCAGCGTCGGCGGCGGGAAAGGCCGCGCCGGTGCAGCGTTTTCCCCGGCGGCGGCGGCAAGTTGTTCAGGAATGAACGACGCATGGGCCGCGCACGGCACAGGGCGGCGCCCATCTAACGCTCGGGAGCAATGATGCCGAGCTTGTCCATGCGGTACTTGAGGATCCGGCGCGTCGTGCCGAGCAGCTCGGCGGCCCGGGTCTGGTTGAAGTCGGTCTTCTGCAGCGCCTCGTCGATGATCTCGCGCTCGAACTCGTCGACGGCGGTGCCGAGCGACTTCCGGCCTTCGAGCACCGCCTCCTTGATGTTGCCGGGCTCGTGATCGGTCCGGCGGACCTGCTCGGGCAGGTCTTCGAGCGTGATCACGGTGCCCTCGGTGAGCACGAGGAGCCGCTCGATCAGGTTCTCGAGCTCGCGGACGTTCCCGGGCCACGGATAGCGCAGCAGCGCATCGACGGCCTCGGGGCTGAACGTCTTCTCCGCCATGCCCATCTCGCGGGCCTTCGCCTGGGTGAAGTGGCGGATGAGATGTGACATGTCGTCGCGCCGCTCGCGCAAGGGCGGCAGGTGCACGCTGACGACGTTCAGCCGGTAGAAGAGGTCGGTGCGGAACTTGTTCTCCTTCATGGCGACGGCGAGGTCGCGGTTGGTGGCCGCGATGATCCGGACGTCCACGCAGACGGGCTTCATGCCGCCGACGCGCAGGAACTCGCCGTGCTCGAGCACCCGGAGCAGCTTCGCCTGCGTCGCGCCGCCCATCTCGCCGATCTCGTCGAGGAAGAGCGAGCCCTCGTGGGCGAGCTCGAACTGCCCGAGCTTCTTCATGTGGGCGTCGGTGAACGAGCCCTTCTCGTGCCCGAAGAGCTCGCTCTCGAGGAGCGTCTCCGGGATGGCGGCGCAGTTGAGCGTGACGAGCGGACGGTGGGCGCGCGGGCTCCCGTAGTGGATCGCCTTGGCGATCAGCTCCTTCCCCGTGCCGCTCTCGCCGGTGATGAGGACGGTGGTGCGGAGCTTCGCGACGGTCTCGACGGTCTTGAAGACCTCCTCCATCTTCGGCGAGTGCCCGATGATGTTGCCGACGTGGTAGCGGTGGCGGACCTCGCTGCGGAGCTTCTGGAGCTCGCCCTTCAGATCGGCGTTCTCCGTCGCGCGCTGGAGGTGAAGCCGGAGCTCGTCGACGTCGAACGGCTTGGTCACGTACCAGAAGGCACCGAGCTTCATGGCCTCGATCGCTGTTTTCAAGGTCTTCGTGGCCGTCAGCATGATGATCGGCATGTTCAGGTTGCGGGCGCGCAGCTCCTCGAGGAGCTTCATGCCGTCCATGCCCGGCATCAGGATGTCGAGGAGGACGACATCGACCGACGCGCTCGTCAGCGTGTCGAGCGCCTCCTCGGCGGAGCCGACGGCGATCGTCTCGTAGTCGTCCTTGAGCGTCATGCGGAGGGACTCGCGCACGCCCTCCTCGTCGTCCACCACCAGCACCCTTCGCTTCACCGTCGTCGCGTCCGCCACGTCGTCCTCCTCGTCAGCCCGCCGCCGGCAGCCGGACGACCAGCGTGGTCGCCGCGCCCGCCTCGGGCACCACCCCCAGGGCACCGCCGTTCCGCTCGAGCGCCTGCCGCGCGAGCCGGAACACGAGCGGCAGAAACGTCGGGTCGCCGACCGCCGCGCCGCCCGGCGGTCCGGTCAGGTGCTTCAGGTGCGCCGTCGCCTGCGCGCTGCCCGCGAAGCGCAGGGTCACCACGCCGTTCGCATTCGTCTCGATTGCCAGGTCCTCGCGCGGCGGCACCTCGCGCAGCACGCCCGCGAAGAGGTTCCGGAGCGCGTAGGCGACGTGGCTCGGGTCGCCCATGCACCGCGCGTGTTCGACGCGCTCGCGCCGCACGCGTACCGCGCGCTCGGTCAGCGCCGGCTCAACCTCGGCCAGCAGCCGGTCGAGCAGCGGCCCGAGCTCGATGGTCTCGGTGCGCGGCGCGCCGAGCCGCGCGAACTCGATCACGTTCTCGAGCAGTCCGTCGATCCGTGCGATGCCTTCGTTGGCGAGCGCCGCGAAACGCTCGCGCAGCGCCGCGTCGTTCATGAGCTCGGGCAGGTGGTCGGCGAACGTCTTGATGGTGACGAGGGGGTTGCGCACCTCGTGCGCGAGCTCGGCGAGGAGCAGCTCGAGCTCGGCGGCGTGCGCCGGCGCGGGCGCCGCGAACGCGTTCACGGGTGCCGTGGCTGCGGGCTCACCGCCGAACGCCAGGTGCTCCGCGCCGATCGTGTCGCCCCCGGCGATGAGCCAGGCGCGGGCGAGCGTCACCTCGAGCTCGGCGACATCCCCCGGCCACGCGTGCGTCGCCAGGCTGGCGAGCGCGTCCGGCGACAGCCGGGGCGCGGGCCCACCCGCGCGGCGCGCGAGCGCCACCAGCAGGCTCTCGGCGACCGCCGGCAGCTCGGCCAGCCGTGTGTGGAGCGGCGCCACGGGGAGCACGACGGCCGCGAGCCGGGCCGCGAGTGACGACGGAAGCACCGCGTCGGGCTCACTGCCGGCGATCACCCACGCCGCGGCATCGTCGAGCGCCGCCTCGAGGGCGACGACCCCCTCGGGCGGGAGCTGTCCGACGTCGATCGCGACCGTCGCGTCCGCCGGCAGGCTCGTGAACGCCGGCCGGCGTCCCGTGAGGGCGACGAAGGGCCCGGACCGCCCGGCGGCCGTGTGCAGGGCGCGGGCGAGGAGGAGCCGCGGCGCGCCGGCCGGCGCACGGAGCAGCACCGGGACGCGGAGCCGCGCGGCACCCTCGGCGAGCGGCAGGCGGGCGAGCGCGTCGCCCGCCAGGCGAGGCGCAGAGAGAATGTCGGCCGCCGTCGCCGCGGGCAGCGTTGGCAGGACGACCACGCCGCGCTCGTCAGTGCGCATCGACGTCCCGCGGGCGGCCGCGCGCCGGGAGGTGGATCGAGAAGAGCGTGCCGCCTGTGCCGCGCGCCGCCGTGCGCATGTAGCCGCCGTGCTGGGTGACGATGCCCTGCGCGATGAAGAGCCCGAGCCCGCTGCCGCGGTCCTTGGTGGTGAAGAACGGGTCGAAGATGTGCTCGCGGTGCTCCGGCTGGATGCCGGTCCCGGCGTCGGCGACCTCGACGACACACCAGACCTCGGGGCCGCGGCGCTCCTGGCGCGTCCTCACCTCGACGGGGCCGCGCCGTTCCGATGCCTCGATGGCGTTCAGGACGACGTTCATGAGGACCTGCTTGATCTGCGCCTGGTCGACCACGACGCGCGGCAGGGCAGGGTGCTCGGTGTAGACGACGGTGGTGCCGTTCTTGCGCGCCTCGGCGTCGAGGAGGCGGACGATCGAGCTGACGAGGTCGTTCAGGTCGGTTGCGTCGAGGTGTGCGGGTGCGGGGCGCGAGAACGCGAGCAGGTCGTTGATCAGACCGCAGATGCGCTCGATCTCGGCGAGCGCGAGGTCGCGGAACCGGGTGCGGAACTCCTCGTCGCTCATGCGCTCGGGCAGCAGCTGGATGAAGGTGCGGACCGAGACGAGGGGGTTGCGGATCTCGTGCGCGACGCCGGCGGCGAGCATGCCGAGCGCCGAGAGGCGGTCGGCACGCGCGAGCAGCTCGCGCGAGCGGGCGAGATCGGCGGCCATCCGTCCGTGCTCCGCGAGCCGGGCGGCGCCTTCGGCGAGGCGCTGCGCGAGCGCGAGGTCGCGCGGCGCGAGCGGGGCGCCACCGGCGCGGGCGACGAGCAGGAGGCCCGTGCCGGCGCTCGAGCGGAGGGGAATCGCCGCGCTCCACGGGCCGTCGCCGGGCGGCTCGCCGGGTTGCAGGCGCTCGATCTGACCGGCTCCGTGCCGGGCCACGGCCACCAAAGTGCCGTCGGGGGCTTCCTCGACGAGCAGGACGGCTCGCTCGAGATGGAGCGCCCGGGTCAGCAGCGTGACGAGCGTGCCGGCGAACTCGGCGCGCTCCGTCTCCCCCTTGGCCCGCTCGACTTCCTCCACCGCCCCGCCTCGTTCGCCGACCCCCTGGTCGGCGGTGCAAATTTGTTCGCGTTGTAGTTCCCTAACGTACAGAAGTCAACGTCCGGGCGCGCGGAGCGTGCGGATCCGGACGTGCAGCACCCCGGCGGCCATGAGCGCAAAGCCGAGCGCTGCGAGCGTGCGGCCGGCGGTCACGACGAGCTGGTAGAAAGCGAGCTTATCCACGGCGACGTTGTACCGCTCCTGCCCCTCGTTGGCCGTCGGGAAGAGCGCGGCGGGGTCCGGTCGCTCGATCGACGCCGTGGCGCGCACGAGCTCCCGGTACTGGCCGATCTTGGTCCACCCCGCGATGACGTCTCCCACGCCGACCGCGAGCAGGAGGAGCCCCGCCATGACGAGCGCGCTGCGCGTCAGGGCGTGCAGCATGGCGCGAGTCGACGCGGCGATCATCGGCGCATCTTCCGCATGGGTTCGGGGACGGTCAAGGGCAGGACGCTGTGCTCGCGTCCCGCCCTGTGCGACAATGAGCAGAGGCGGGCAACGTGTGACCGAGGATCGAACCGAAGCGCTCGTCGAGCGCATGCTCGCGCGCGATCGGACGGCGCTCGCGCGCCTGATGACCCTGGTCGAGAATCGCGCGCCTGAGCTGCCCGCGATCATGAGCCGCGTTTACGGGCACACCGGGCGGGCGCATGTGGTCGGCATCACGGGTCCTCCGGGCGCCGGCAAGTCCACGATCGCGGACGGGCTGACCGCGTGCTTGCGCGCGGCGGAGCGTCGCGTCGGCATCGTCGCCGTCGACCCGTCGAGCCCGTTCAGCGGCGGCGCGGTGCTGGGCGACCGTATCCGCATGCAGGCCCACTTCCTCGACCCGGGCGTCTTCATCCGGAGCCTCTCGACCCGGGGCAGCCACGGCGGCCTCGCGCGCGCCACCCGCGACATGATCCGCCTGCTCGACGCCTTCGGGGTCGACGCGGTGCTGGTCGAGACGGTCGGCGTCGGGCAGACGGAGCTCGACGTCATGCGGCTCGCGGATACGGTGGTCGTGGTGCTCGTGCCGGAGGCCGGGGATGCGGTCCAGGTAATGAAGGCGGGCCTGCTCGAGATCGCCGACGTCTTCGTCGTCAACAAGGCCGATCGCGAGGGCGCCGAGCGGATGCATTCCGAGCTCGTCCAGATGCTCCACCTGCGCCCTTCCGGGGGCTGGACGATCCCGGTGCTGCTGACCCAGGCTTCGGCCAGCACCGGGCTGGACGCGGTCCGTGACGCGATCGAGACCCATCGCGCGTTCCTCGCGAGCGACCCGGAGCACGCCGGTCGCGAGCGCGCCCGTCGCGAGGGGGAGCTGCTCGACGTGCTCGATGAGGAGCTCCGCCGGCGGGTCGCGCAGCGGCTCGCAGCGCACGGCAGCGACGGGCTCGCGCCGCTGCTCGACGCCGTGCGGGCCGGAACCGTCGATCCGTACACCGCCGCCTTGCGCATCCTCGAAGACGCGCCTACGCTCGAACGACTCATCGGGCGAGAAGAGTGATGGCGGGCCGGCTGATCGCGATCGGCGACATCCACGGCTGCGTCGCCGAGCTCGAGGCGTTGCTCGGCGGATTGCGCCCCGAGGCCGGCGACACGCTCGTCTGCGTCGGCGACTACATCGACCGCGGCGCGGATTCGCGGGGCGTGATCGACATGGTGATGGAGCTCGCGAACCGCCCGGACCTCGCGACGGTCTTCCTGCGGGGCAACCACGAGGACATGTGCCTCTCCTACCTCGGCCGCGGTGGCCACTACGGCGAGGCGTGGATGGTGAACGGCGGCGCTGCGACGATGCGCAGCTACGGCCTCGACGCGCGGGCCGCAGGCGAGGAGGCCGCGCTCGGCTTTCCGCAGAAGCACCTGCAGTTCCTCGAGCGGCTCCCGCTCTGGCACAGGATCGACGGGTTCCTGGTGGTGCACGCAGGGATCCGGCCCGACCTCGCGTGGGAGGAGCAGCAGGAGGAGGACCTGCTCTGGATCCGCGAGGATTTCATCCTCGCTCCGCACAGTCTGCCGGACACGATCGTGTTCGGGCACACGCCGCGGCGCACGGTGTTCGTCGACCTGCCGTACAAGATCGGGATCGATACGGGGTGTGTGTATGGTGGAGCGCTGACGGCGCTCGAGCTGCGGGAGCGGCGGCTCTTCCAGGTGCGGTTGGGGGAACGGAAGGTTCGCGAGAGCGAGCTGCCGGCGGAGGAGCGGCGCCGGAACGCTTGACTGGGCCCCGGGCGGGCGTGTTACGAGCGCCGGCCTCTTCGCTGCCACTGCGAAGACGGGACCGGCGGAATGGGATCGTGCTCGCACCAACGGCTCACGGCCCGCGGACTCCTCGGGGTCGCGCTGTTGGGAACCTCGGTCGCGATTGGCGGCGCAGCGCTCGCCCAGCCCCTCTGCCCCGACACGGCCACGTTGAGCGTGTACGTCGAGAACCCGGGCGCCGCACCGTCCGTCGACGTCGACGTCGACGGCGAGCTCGCCGGCAATCCGGGGTGCGTCCGGACCGGCTCGCCGACGTATCGGGGCTCGATGCGGTGCAGTGGCTCCGGCCTCGTGCGCTGCGGGGAGATTCCTGGCCTCCAGCCCGGCGCCTGGATCCATCGCGTCGGCGTGTCCGTTCCCGGTTCCGACCGGCAGCGCCAGGCGCGGCGCTCGGTCCTCGTCGCGGGCGATCGCTCGCAGGCCTCGAACCCGCTGGTGTGGACCGTGTACCCGCGAACGTTCGAGGTGTCGACGTGCTCGCCCGATGCGGAAGGCGGCCTTCGCCAGCAGCTGCAGGCCGCTGCCGACGCCGGCGGCCCGGCGCTCGTGACGTTTGCGTCGGGCGCCTTCCCCTGCACGATCCATCTGGCGAGTGCTCCGTGCGTGCCCGATCCGCTACGCCACGCGGCACTCTGCTTCGAGGGATCACAGGTGGTCGTCGACGCGCTGGACCCGAACGGGTCGAGCGGCGCGGTGACGTGGTCGGTGGATGCACGCGATGCGTCCGTGCTGCGCGTCTACGGCAGCGACAACGTCTTTCGCGGTCTCGTCTTCGAGGGAAGCACCCGGGCGACGGAGCCCGGAACGCCGTGTCAGCTCGATACCGTCGCCATCACCGGCGCGAACGCGCGTCGGAACCGCATCGAGCAGAGCGTCGTCGTCGGCCCGAGCTGCGGCGATGCGGTGAGCGTCGATCAACTCGTACCCGGGTCCACAACGGCCGAGTGCCCGGCCGGCGAGGAGCACGACGAGGACAACGTCGTCGCGGAGAGCAGAATCACGGGTGCGCACGATCGGGGCGTCAAGCTCGACTACTGCGGCTTCGCGACGATCGAGCGCAGCTGCATCCATGACAACCGGAACGGCGGGCTCCTGAGCACGGGTGGGAGCGAGGCGATCGCGCTCGAGAACGTCGTCCAGCACAACGTTCTCGGACACTCACAGAACGGCCTCTCCGTCGGCGGCGGCCAGGTGGAGAGCAAGCTCGCCACCAACGGCAACATCGTGCGGTTCTCGGGTCAGCTGGGTCTGTCGGTCGTCGACAAGGCGGTGGCGCAGTTCGACAACGACTACGTGTCCGACAGCCAGCTCGGTGGGATGACCGTGCGGACGACGGACGGTCCCGCGAGCGGGATGCCGACCGTCCAGGTCCACGGCATGGCGTTCGTCTGCAACCGGCATGACGGCCTCACGGGGACGTGTGCCTTTCCGACACGGCACGAGGACGTCGCCTGCACCTCCGACGAGGACTGCTGCATCCGGCCCGACGACACCGTCGATCCGGCGTGCATGGCCACGTGTCAGCCCGCGCCGCTGTCGCGCGGCCTCGGATCCGTCGTGCAGGCACCGTGCACGTGTACGGCGACGACCGACGGCGGCCCGTCCTGCGCGAGCGCGAACGAGTGCTGCACCGAGTGCAATGCGAGTGGCGGCGGCATCGCCGGCGCCTGCATGGCGGCGGCGTGCTCGGCGCCCGCCGTCAACTTCGGCGACGCCATTCGCGCCGGGCGCAATGCCTTCACGGCGAACAAGAATACGTCGTGTGGCGCGAACTTCCGCGTGAAGAACGTGCATGCGACGGTCCCGGCGATCGGAAACCAATGGGAGCACTGCGGGACGGGGGCGATGTGCGACGTGACGAGCGTCGCGGACAAGGATGTGTCTGCGTGCCCCGGCGCCGCGATGGTGGACATCGGGGAGCCTCGGGGTCCGCGGGCCGAAGCTCCCCTCCTGTCGCGCATCAGTCCGGCCCGCCCGCAGGCCGGTGATGTGGTCCGCATCTTCGGAGAAAACTTCAACGCGATCGAGGGCAACCCCGCGGGAGGGACGGGGGCGTGTGCCGAGCTCCGTCGGTGTTCGACTGACGAACCATGTCCGACCGGACCGTGCGTGAACGGCACGTGCGCCTGCTCGATCGAGAATCCGGCCGTGCAGGCGGCGAATCAGCAGACGAACGCGAACCGCATCCGGATCAAGGATGGCGACGGCACCGTCCTGTCGGACGCCATGGGGCGGCACGACTTCTGGCCCGACGCGGTCACGCCGACGATGCTGGCGTTTCGGATGCCGTTCGACTGCTTTGCCCCACTTCTGCTGGAAGTCGCGAAGCGTGATCCGTCGGGGAACCGTGTTTCGGCGACGATCCCGCTGTGCGATCCGCAGGGATGCGCGGACGCGCCCGAGGGGACCTCGTGCGGCGATGCGTGTCACGCCAACGACGTCTGCAACGGGCAAGGGAAGTGCGTGCCGGGCCGCCCGGTGGTGTGCGCGGAGCCGTGCCTCCGGTGTGATCCGGCGGTCGGCTGCGTCCCGAGGGCCACGAGTGCCCGTTGCGACGATGGCGACGCGTGCACGAGCGGCGACCACTGCAGCGGCGACGGCAACGTCTGCGTTCCCGGCAGACCGGTCGTCTGCGAAGCGCCATGTCTCACCGGCGACTGCGACCACCAGCGCGGTTGTGTCCCGAAACCGGCCGGGACCGTGTGCCGAGAAGCCGCCGGACCGTGCGACGTGGACGAGACGTGCAACGGCACGATGGGTGACTGTCCGCCCGACGCGTTTCGGACCGCGGGAACGATGTGCCGCGCGTCGTCCGGCATCTGCGATCCGGCGGAGGTCTGCAGCGGCATGGATGCGGCGTGCCCGTCCGATGCAAAGAGCTCGGCGGTCTGCCGGCCCGCGGCTGGCGAATGCGACGCCGCGGAGAGCTGTGACGGTGTCCATGACGACTGTCCACCGGACGTTCAGTGGGCGGCCGGGACGGTGTGCCGGCCGGCGGCAGGACCCTGCGACGTCGACGAGATTTGCCCGGGGTCGAGCACCGCGTGCCCGCGAGACGAGTTCAAGGCGAGTACGGTCGTGTGCCGTGAGGCGAGCGACTCATGCAAGCTTCCCGATCACTGTACCGGCTCGAGTGCGGCCTGTCCGCAGGCCGACGAGCAGCGAACGGGGTGCGCGGCCATGTCGTGCCGATTCGAGCGAACGATCGCGCTGCCAGACTGCTCGCAGGACGCGGTTCCGGACCGCGTCGCGCGATTGTTCTATCACGCGAGCGACATCGTGCATCGAAGCTGCCCGCCGTGGCCCAGGCGCCATGCGTGTGCGAGCGCGTCCGCGGCTCTGCGGAAAGCGCTCGAGTCGCTCGACCGCGCCTCCGGGCGGCGACGGCATCCGATCTCGGCCGCATGCAGCCGCGCGGTCGGGGGTGTGTTGAGAGCGGCACGTGACGGGCTCGGCTGCTCGGCGCTTGCAGGCCGTCAGATGGCCCGGTAGTACCGTGCACGCTCGGCGGCGTAGCTCAGTTGGCTAGAGCGAGGGTCTCATAATCCCTAGGTCCGCGGTTCGACTCCGCGCGCCGCCACTGCAAGTATTCGGATCAACGATCAGTGGCGGGTTGTCTTTCGCTGGACCGATTCCGGTCCCGCCGAAGTCGACATCCGGGACTACCACTGAGGAGGCCAGATGAGAGCGATCCCTCGACGCAGGCAGCCGACCACCCCGGGTGAGATCCTCCGTGAAGAGTTCTTGATTCCTCTCGGGATGACCCAGAAGCAGCTGGCGGATCATCTCGCCTGCGACGTCAAGGTGGTCAACCGCATCGTCAACGGCCGTACTTCCGTGACTGCCGAAATGGCCCTCAAGCTCGGCGCCACGTTCCGGACCACGCCCGAATTCTGGCTCAACGCGCAGAAGGCAGTCGACCTCCATCACGCGGCCCGGCACCTGTCGCGCTTGCCGAAACCGCTGCTTCGAGCAAGCTGAACGCGCGCCGGGCAACCGAGTCGAACTGGCAAGTGGAGCCGAGGAGAGTCGAACCGCCGACCTCTTGCGAACGATCAGTGCTGGTCCTGGCCGGGACGACCTTCCGGTTCTGATCCGCGATCAGGACGCCGCAGGCGCGGCGGCCGCGAGCGACACGGGAATCTCGACGCGACTCCTCGTCGGCCTCCCGAGCAGGCTCTCGTAGTATCCCGCGAGCGTGTCCGCGATCCCGTCCCACGTGAAGCTCGTCGCGGCGCGCTCGCGGCCAGCGCGGCCAAGCGCAACCGCGCGACCACGGTCGGCCACCACGACCTCGATCGCCCGCGCGAGCGCGGCGGCGTCTCCGGGCGGCACGAGCAGGCCCGTCTGCCCCGGGACCACGGTGTCGAGCAGGCCGCCGGTCGCTGATGCGACGACCGGGACAGCCGCCGCCGCCTCGACCGCGGGGAGCCCGAAGGCCTCGAGCAGCGACGGCGCGACGAGCACGTCGGCGAGCGCGTAGTACTGCGGACCGATCACGGCGTGGCCATTTCCGTACAGCCACTGTCGCTTTTTGCGACGATCCGCGGGGAGGTACGGCGAGCGAGCGCCATGGTCCCTGAGCCGGCGGCGGGCATGAGCGGCGCGCATTTCCTCGCGTACGGGTCGGGTGGTATCCTCGTCCGCGGTGGAGGTTCCGATGGGGTGGTTGATGCGGCTCTTCTTCGGCGTGTCCGCGGGTGGCGTTGCTCTCGCCGGAACGCCGCTCGGGTACGGCTCCTCGCCTTTGCACGTCGAGGGTCTCAAGATCTCGGCCCCGCACTTCCAGCGCTCGGAGGCCGGGCTCTCGTGGGCACTCGGCGGAGGCGTTGCGCTCCAGCTACACTACGAGCGCAGCGCCTACGCGCCGATGATGCACCAGGATCACGACAACGGGATCCTGACCCGCTTGAAGCTCAGCTTCTGACGGCTAGCGCTGCGGCTGCGCCTCGGAGAGTCCCGTCGTCGTCGGGGTGATCTCCGTGAACCCGGCGACGCTCACGTTCGTCGTGTAGCGGCCGTCGGAGCGCTCGGACAGCGGAGCCTCGGGCCGATAGGCGAACGGGACCTGGCCGCCGGGAGGGATCTCCTGGTTGACGGTGTAGAAGACCGCCCGGCCCGGGCCACCCTCACCGGGGTGCGTCTCGTTCTCCCAGAGCCACTGATACGAGATCAGCAGCTGCACGTCGCGCACCGGCCGGTCCGAGGTGTTGACCACGACTCCGGACACTTCACCGTCACGCGTGCGCACGTCGCGGACGGACACGCGTTCCGCGAGTCGGCTCGATGGGACCACGCGTTCGCCAGTGACCGTGAGCGGCGTCGCACCAGCCGGCCACGTCGCGAGCCCGATGGAAAGCAGTGACACGACGACCGTCGACATACGTAGTACCGACATCGTTCTCCTCCTCTCTTCTTGCCCCCGAGATGGCGAAGGAGGCCGCGCTCTTCAATAGCCTGCGTGCGGAACTGCGCCCCCCGTCAAACCTGGGTTCGACCGCGGCAAGCGTGGTTAGGCGGCGGCGAGACGTACGACGCTCCGGATGCTCTCGCCGCGCTCCATCGCCTCGAACGCGCGGCCGATCTCGTCGAGCGGCATCGTGTGCGTGATGAGCGCGTCCACCTCGAGCCGGCCGTTCATGTACCAGTCGACGTAGCGCGGCAGGTCGGTCCGCCCGCGCGTACCGCCGAACGCCGTACCGCGCCAGCTCCGGCCGGTGACGAGGAGGAACGGGCGCGCGTGGATCTCCTCGCCCGCACCCGCGACCCCGATGACGATCGACTGGCCCCAGCCCTTGTGCGTGCACGCCAGTGCCTGGCCCATGACGTCCACGTTGCCGATGCACTCGAAGGAGTAGTCGACGCCGCCTCCCGTCATCTCGACCACCGCCTCGGCCACGGTCGGTACCTGGGTCGCATCGACACAATCGGTTGCGCCGAGCCGGCGCGCCATCGCGAACTTCTTCGCGTTGACGTCGATGCCGATGATGCGCTCGGCGCCCGCGAGCACGGCGCCCTGGATGACCGAGAGGCCGATGCCGCCGAGGCCGAAGACCGCGACCGCGGCACCCGGGTGGACACGGGCCGTGTTCAGCACCGCCCCGATGCCGGTCGTGACGCCGCAGCCGAGGAGGCACACCTTGTCGAGCGGCGCGTCGCTGCGGATCTTCGCGAGCGCGATCTCGGGGACGACGGTGTACTCCGCGAACGTCGACGTGCCCATGTAATGATGCAGCATCCGCCCGCGATGTGAGAGGCGGCTCGTGCCGTCGGGCATGAGGCCCTTGCCCTGCGTGGCGAGCAGGGCGCCGCAGAGGTTCGTCTTCCCGCTCAGGCAGAACTTGCAGCTGCGGCACTCGGGAATGTACAGCGGGATCACGTGGTCGCCGGCCGCGAGGCTCCGAACGTCGGGGCCGACTTCCTCGACCACGCCCGCGCCCTCGTGGCCGAGCACGGCCGGGAAGAGGCCCGACGGGTCCCGGCCGCTCATGGTGTACGCGTCGGTGTGGCACACGCCGGTGGCCACGAGCCGTACCAGGCACTCGCCGGCGCGCGGCCCGTCGAGGTCGACGCCCTCGATCGCGAGCGGGGTGCGAGGCTCCCACGAGACCGCCGCCCTGATCTTCATGCGAACGGGTCAGCGGCTCTTCGCCGCCTCGTCGTACCAGCTATCCAGCGTGCGCATCACCCGCTCGGCACACGCCGCCGCCTCCTCCACCTCGCAGGTGCCTTTGGCAGCGAACATCCGCACCGAGAGCTCCTTCACCTCGAGGTCGGTGGCGTACATCCACGGCGTGATCTCCCACACGTGGCCGAGACGGGCCATGAGCGCCAGGCGAGGGTCCTTGTCGAGACCCCGGTCGACGATGAGCTTCTCGGTCGCCGATTGCGTGGCCGATCGCCGCACCTCCGCCTCCGGCGTGTCGAAGGCGGTGCCGAACTGCTTCCGATCGGGCGTCGGAGAGAACGGCCGGACGAAGTAGAAGCGCGCATCCGGGTCGACGAACCGCTGGTACGTCCACATCGCCGCGAGCCGGTCGGGCTCGAGCGAGTCCCACGTCGTGTAGAGGTGCTTGCCGAGATAGCTCGGCGGCGACGGCGGCATCGTGGGCGTGTAGAGCGCGTGGGAATCGGGGGCGATGGCGCCGACGACGACCGCCGTGAGACCGCCGACGAACGCGAAGCCCGGCCGCTTCGAGACCGCCGCCGTCCCGAAGTCGCCCCGGGCGACCCAGGCGCGGAGCCCGGCCCACAGCCCGAGCCCGTAGCAGACGTGCGCGCCCATCGTGATCGCGAAGAACGTCCACGTGCGCTGGTAGCCAAAGACCTCCGCGTACGGCGTGTAGAGCATCGAGAGCTCGAGGAGGATGCCCCAGGCGACGGCCGTCCACCAGCGGGGACGCGAGAAGAGCGTGGCGTACATGAGACCGAAGCCGACGCCGTTCGACAGATGGTAGGCCCAGCCGACGGCCTCCGAGCCGAGCGTCGGCTTGGACTGCCCGAGGAAGACCGTGCCGAAGTACGCGATGGCGCGAAACACCGGGATGCCCGCGTGCGAGATCGGCACCCGGGCGATGTCGTAGGCGAGGCTCGCGAAGAGTCCCGCCCAGAGCCCGCCCATGATGCGGTCGTACAGCTCCCGGCGCTCGGTTCGTCGCGCCCAGACCGTCAGCGCCACCAGAGCGATGGTGGCGGGCACGAGCAGGACGCGCACGCTGTGATCGAGCGCGGCCACCCCGTAGAAGTAGAGCAGCAGCGTCGCGATCGAGGAGGCCCCGAGCGCCGCGGGAACGAGCAGCAGGGGGTAGCGGATGGGCGCCGGAATGGAGCGCTGCGGGGACGTAGCCGGCGGCGTGTCCGCGGCCTGGGCGCGCTGATCGAGCCGCTGCATGAAGCCCCCCCTGGGCGGCGGGAGCTACACTCCTCCCGTCGTCACTGTCAATCGGTAATCTGAGCCTGCCGGGGTCTCAGCGCCGGCCAGAGGATCAACCAGACGGCGAGGATGGCGAGGAGGTCGACGAGCAGGATCGTGGCGCGCAAGTTCGCCCAGGAGCGCTGCACCTCCACGTTCGTCTTCTGGATGAGCTCCTCTCGGACGGCGGGGGCGAGCGCCTTCCAGTCGGGCGACCGCCGGCCGCGTGCGGCGTCGTAGGTGAGCTTCGTCTGGGCCAGCGTCTGCCCCTCGACGGCGCGCAGCAGCGCGGTCCCCGCGGGCGTCGCGAGTGCGACGTAGAGCGCCACCTGGCGACGGGGAATGAGGGAGCTCGGCGAGAACTTGGCGACCGCGTAGACGTCGACCGGGGTGTCGAGGCCGGTCCCGGAAGGGAACCCATGGACGAGGAACAGTACCAGGGCAAAGGCGACGAGGCCGCCAGCGAAGGCCCGTCCCGGATGGCCGGCGACCTCGGCAGGAGAGGGCAGCCAGGACATCGCCGCCGTCCGATACCGCGCCGCGGGGCACCGGATCAACTACAATATCGCCCATGGTGAGGCGCCAGCAGCCGGTCGGGGCGTTCGAGCGGAAGCTCGCCGCGGCGCTCGGCATGGCCGGCGCACCGCGGGCTGGTGAGCACCTCCTCGTCGCGGTGTCGGGCGGACCGGATTCGACGGCTCTCCTGGCCGGCCTGGCGGCGCTCGCGCCGGCGCGGACGCTCCGCGTGACCGCCGCCCACGTGGACCACGGGCTCCGCGGCCGCGAAGGGGCCGTCGAATGCGCGCGGGTGGCCGACCTGGCGCGTCAGCTCGGCGTGGGCTTCGTGTCGCGCGCCGTCGTGGTCGCGGCGGGCCCGGGCGTCGAGGCCCGCGCTCGCCGCGCGCGCTATGCGGCGCTCGGCGACATGGCGACCGAGGTCGGGGCGACGCGGATCGTGACCGGCCACACGCAGGACGACCAGGCGGAGACGGTCATGCTCCGCCTGCTCCGCGGCGCCGGCCGTCGCGGTCTCGGCGGCATCCGTCCGGTGCGCGGCGCGCTTTTCCGGCCGCTCCTCGGCGTCACGCGCGCCGACGTGCGCCGGTTCCTCGCCGAGCGAGGACTGCCGTTCGCGGTGGACCGCACCAACGCGGATCTGGCGCTGGCCCGGAACCGCGTCCGCCGGCTCGTGCTGCCGTTCCTTGCCGCGGAGTTCAACCCGCGCCTGACCGCGTCGCTGGCGGCGCTCGCCGCGCGCCTGCGCGACGAGGAGGACTTCCTCGCCGCCGCGGCTGCCGCCCGCGGCGCGTCGGTCGCGGACGGCGATCGCCTGCGTGCGACCGTCGCGGAAGAGCCGCCCGCGCTGGCGCGCCGGATCGTGCGTGCCTGGCTCGAGCGCCCGGGGGCGAAGAGCCCGACCGCCTCCCATGTCGAGCGCGTGCTCGGGCTCGCGACGCGGGAGGGGCGCGGCACGGTCGCGATGGCCGGTCCGGCTCGTGTCGTTCGCGAGGGTGAGTACCTCGTCCGCCGGCCCGGTCGCGCCGCCGAGCCGCAGGCCTTCGCCGCGCCCATCGCGCCCGGCGACACGATCGTCGACCCGGCCGGCCGCTGGCGGCTCAGCCTCTCCGCGGCGCGCGCCCGACGGCCGGGTGAGGAGCGGGCGGCCGACGCACGACACGCGCTGTTCGACGCAGACGCGCTGCCCGGCTCGCTCGTCGTCCGCTCGCCCGCGCCGGGCGACCGCCTCCGCATCACCGGGGTGGGCACGCGGAAGCTCCACGACGTGCTCATCGACGCCAAGGTGCCGCGCGAAGCCCGCGCCGCGACCGCCGTGCTCGCCGCGGGCGGCGAGGTCCTGTGGGCGGCCGGCCTCGCCCGGGGCGCATGCGCCGCGCTCGGCGCCCGCACGACGCGCGTCGTCGAGGGCGTGTTCGAGGCCGTCGAATGAGTCGGACGCGATTCGTCCGTTGCCGCTCGGGGGACCCTGTGTTACGATCGCGACAGCGAGTTTCCCCTGCGCCGAGGCACGGTTGAATACCATTCCCCGCAATTTCGGACTCTGGCTGCTGCTGCTTCTGATGGGCCTGCTTCTATGGTCCATCGTCACCAAGCAGCAGCCGCGCGAGCCCGAGGTGAGCTACAGCCGGTTCATCGAAGCCGTCGACGAGGGGCGGGTGTCCGAGGTCACCATCCAGGGGAAGAACATCCGCGGTCGCTACCGGGGCGATCACGGCGAGCCGGGCGAGGGCTTCAAGACGTTCTCGCCGGACGACCCGGACCTCGTGAAGTTGCTGCGCGAGAAGA
This sequence comes from Deltaproteobacteria bacterium, assembly GCA_005879585.1. Lineage (GTDB taxonomy): Bacteria > Desulfobacterota > Binatia > DP-6 > DP-6 > DP-3. The sequence goes on from VBKG01000309.1 coordinate 22,226, forward strand.
ACGTCACGATCGACGCGCGGCCCGAGGACGCCGAGCCCTGGTACTTCGTCGCCCTCGTCCAGTGGGCTCCCATGCTGCTGCTGGTCGGCGTCTGGATCTTCTTCATGCGCCAGATGCAGGTGGGCGGCGGCAAGGCGATGTCCTTCGGCAAGAGCCGCGCCAAGCTGCTCTCCGAGAACACACACAAGGTCACCTTCAACGACGTCGCCGGCATCGACGAGGCCAAGGAGGAGCTCGAGGAGATCATCGCGTTCCTCAAGGACCCGAAGAAGTTCACCAAGCTCGGCGGTCGCATCCCCAAGGGTGTGCTGCTCGTCGGCGCCCCGGGGACCGGCAAGACGCTGCTCGCCCGCGCAATCGCCGGCGAGGCCGGGGTGCCGTTCTTCTCCATCTCCGGCTCGGACTTCGTCGAGATGTTCGTCGGCGTCGGCGCCTCGCGGGTGCGCGATCTCTTCGTGCAGGGGAAGAAGAACGCCCCGTGCATCATCTTCATCGACGAGATCGACGCCGTCGGCCGTCACCGCGGCGCGGGTCTCGGCGGCGGCCACGACGAGCGCGAGCAGACGCTCAACCAGCTCCTCGTCGAGATGGACGGCTTCGAGACCAACGAGGGCGTCATCCTGATCGCCGCCACGAACCGCCCCGACGTGCTCGACCCCGCGCTGCTCCGTCCCGGCCGCTTCGACCGCCGCGTGGTCGTGCCGCGGCCGGACGTGAAGGGCCGGGAAGGCATCCTCCGCGTGCATACCCGCCGCGTGCCGATCGCCGAGAACGTCAACGTCGAGCTGCTCGCGCGCCAGACGCCCGGCTTTGCGGGCGCCGACCTCGAGAACCTGGTGAACGAGGCGGCCCTCCTCGCGGCCCGCAAGAACAAGGACCGGGTCGACATGGTCGACTTCGAGCTCGCCAAGGACAAGGTGATGATGGGGGCGGAGCGGAAGTCGATGATCATCAGCCTCGAGGAGCGGCGGAACACGGCCTACCACGAGTCGGGCCATGCGCTCGTCGCGAAGCTGCTCCCGGGAGCCGACCCGGTGCACAAGGTGACGATCATCCCGCGCGGCATGGCGCTCGGTCTCACGCAGCAGATCCCGCTCGACGACCGCCACACGCACTCGAAGGCCTTCCTGGTCGACAACCTCGCGATCCTCTTCGGCGGCCGCGCCGCCGAGGAGCTCGTGCTCGGCCACATGACCACCGGCGCCGGCAACGACCTCGAGCGCGCCACCGAGCTGGCCCACAAGATGGTGTGCGAGTGGGGCATGAGCGAGAAGCTCGGGCCCATCACCTTCGGCAAGAAGGAGGAGGAGATCTTCCTCGGCCGCGACTTCACCCAGCGCGTCGACTACTCGGAGACGACCGCGCTGCAGATCGACAACGAGGTGCGGCGGATCATCATGGAGGCCTACGAGCACGCCAAGCTGCTGCTCCGGCGCAACGTCGAGGTGCTCCACAAGATGGCGGAGGCGCTGCTCGAGCGCGAGGTGCTCGATGGCGCCGAGATCGACGACATCGTGCGGCAGTACGGGAGCCAGAACGGTGGCCTCCGGGGCGCGGCTGCGGCCACGGCCTGAGGCCGGCTCCCGCGCTCCCGCCGGCGAGGCGGGCCCAGTGCTCCACACCCGCTCGGGACCCGTTCCACTCGACCGGGTGGTTCTCGTCGGCATCCTGAACGCTACCCCCGATTCGTTCTCGGATGGCGGGTGCCACCTCGATCCGGGCGCCGCCGCCGCGACGGCCGCCGCCATGGTCGCGGCGGGGGCCGGCGTCCTCGACCTGGGAGCGGAGTCGACCCGTCCCGGCGCGACGCCCGTGCCGCTCGAGGAGGAGCGCCGCCGCCTGCTGCCGGTGCTCGCCGCCGTGCGCATGGCGGTCGGCGTGCCGCTCTCGGTCGATACGACGAAGGCCGACGTCGCACGGGCCGCGCTCGATGCCGGCGCCGACGTCGTGAACGACGTCTCCGCGGGTCGTGGGGACCCGGGGATGCTGCCGCTCTGCGCTCGCGAACGCGTCCCGGTCGTCCTGATGCACATGCAGGGCACGCCCGTCACGATGCAGCGGGCGCCGTGTTACGCGGACGTGGTCGCGGAGGTGGCGGCGTTCCTCGCGGGTCGCGCGGCGGCCGCCGTCGAGGCCGGCGTCGCCCGCGACGCGATCGTGCTGGATCCCGGGATCGGCTTCGGCAAGAGCGTGGCGCACAATTTGGCGCTGCTCGCGCGGCTCGACGTGCTCGCCGATCTCGGCTACCCCGTGCTGGTGGGCGCCTCGCGGAAGGGATTCATCGGCGAGCTGCTCGGGGGCCGGGGCCCGGGAGAACGGCTCTTCGGCACGGCCGCCGTGCTCGCGCTCGCCGTCGCCCGCGGTGCGCGTCTCCTCCGGGTGCACGATGTCGCCGCCGCGCGCGACGTGGTGGCGGTCGCGGAGGCCATCGCCCGCGCATGAAGGAGCTCTTCACGAGCTTCCGCTGGCAGGATGGTCTCGACATCCTGCTCCTGAGCGTCGTCATCTACTGGGGCCTGAACCTGATCCGCGGCACGCGCGCCGTGCCGATGCTGATCGGGCTCGGCGTCGTCTACGGCATCTACTTCGTCTCGGGGGTCTTCGAGGTCTACACGCTGAACGTGCTGCTCAAGAACCTCCTCGGCTGGTCGCTGGTGCTCGTCTTCATCGTCTTTCAGGACGACATCCGTCGCGCGCTCACCCAGGTGGGCACGGGCCCGCTGTTCTCGCCGCGCGAGCGCGTCGCCCAGGGGCAAGCCGTCGAGGAGCTCATCAAGGCGCTCACCTATCTCGCTTCGCGACGCGTCGGTGCGCTCGTCATCCTGCAGAACGAGGTCGGCCTGAACCAGTACATCGACGTCGGCACGCGGCTCGATGCCCAGGTGTCGAAGGAGCTCGTGACGAGCATTTTCTTGCCGGGCGCACCCATCCACGACGGCGCGCTCATCATCCAGCGGGGGCGCATCACGGCGGCCGGCTGCTTCCTCCCGCTCACCACCAACCCGAACGTCTCGAAGACCCTCGGGACCCGACATCGCGCCGCCATCGGGCTCACCGAGGAGACCGACGCCGTGGCCATCGTCGTCTCCGAAGAGGACGGCATGATCTCGCTCGTGCGCGAGGGGAAGATCACGCGCGACGTGGACGCGGCGACCCTCCGCACGACGCTGCATCGTCTGCTGCTCGCATGAGGCTGCAGGTCCTCACGCGGCGGCAGGCCCCGGCGCCCGCCGAGGCCACCCCCGAGGTTCCGGGACCGACGCCGCCGTGGCGACGGCTCTGGGGGCTGCCCGCCCGGATGACGCTCCGCGACCTTGTCCGGCACAACCGCGGGCTCAAGCTCGTCTCGTTCCTGCTCGCCTTCTTCCTCTGGTTCTCGATCAACCTGAGCGAGCGCGACGCGGAGCGCGTCGTCGAGCTGCCCGTGACGATTCGCCGGCTCCAGGCCGGGCTCATCGTGACCAATCTGCCGCCCAAGCCGATCAAGATGCGGCTCCGCGGGCCGCGGACGATCCTCGAGGGCGTCGACGAGCACAAGGTGCGGCTCGCGCCCGACCTGTCGAGCGCGACGCCGAGCGACGTCCGGCTCGACCTCGGCGGCGACATGGTCCGTCCGGACCTGCCCCGGCGCGTGAAGGTGGTGAGCCTCGAGCCGTCGCGCTTGAAGCTCCACATCGAGCGGCTCGCGCAGCGGAACCTGCCGGTGCGGGTCGAGCTCGCCGGCATCCCCGCCCCGGGATACAAGCCGAAGCCGATCGCCGCCCCGCCGCACGTCGAGGTGCGAGGGCCGGCCAGCAAGCTCGACGACCTCAAGGAAATCGCCACCGAGCCCGTCGACATCAGCAGCGCGAGCGGGACGTTGCAGCGGACCGTACTGCTGTCGTGGGCCGGGGATTTCGTCACCTTCGCGCCGGACCACGTCACGGCGACGATCACGTTCGAGGAAGAGATGATGCGGCGGGAGTTCCACGGGATCGAGGTGCGCGTGCTGCACGTCGAGGGGGCGCGGGCCCAGCTCGTCCCGGCGCGCATCGACCTCGTGATCCGCGGCCCGCAGCACGTGCTCCATAACTACGATCTCGCCGAGGGCGCGGCGTACGTCGACGCGGCGGGGCTCGTGCCGGGAACGTACCGGGTGAGCGCGCGCGTGGATCTGCCGCCGTCGCTGGAGCTGCTGAAGCAGCGGCCGGACCCGCTGACGCTCCACCTGGTGGCACCGGGGACGGAAGGAGGACGATGATGGGGGGACGGCTCTTCGGTACCGACGGCGTACGCGGCATCGCGAACGTCGAGCCCATGACGTCGGAGACGGCGCTCCGTCTCGGGCGGGCGCTCGCCCACGTGAGCAAGCGGTCGCCGCACCGGCACAAGATCCTGATCGGCAAGGACACGCGGCTCTCGGGCTACATGCTCGAGACCGCGATGGCGTCCGGCATCTGCTCGATGGGCGTCGACGTGCTGCTCGTCGGTCCGCTCCCCACGCCCGGGATCGCGTTCCTCACGCGGACACTCCGCGCGGACGCCGGGGTGGTCATCTCCGCCTCCCACAACCCGTTCCAGGACAACGGCATCAAGTTCTTCAGCCGGACGGGGTTCAAGCTGCCCGACGAGATCGAGGCGGAGATCGAGCGGCTCGTGCTCTCGGACTCGATCGACGCGCTCCGTCCGACGGCCACCGCGATCGGCAAGGCGTTCCGCATCGACGACGCGGTCGGGCGCTACAACGTCTTCGTGAAGAACACGTTCCCGCGCCACCTGACGCTCGACGGCTTCAAGGTGGTCGTCGACTGCGGGCAGGGGGCGGCCTACCGCGTCGCGCCCGAGGTCCTCGAGGAGCTCGGCGCGCGCATCATCGCGCAAGGCGTCGATCCGGACGGGGAGAACATCAACCAGGACTGCGGCGCGCTCTATCCGGAGCTCCTGCAGGAGACCGTCCGCCGCACGCGAGCCAACCTCGGTATCGCGCTCGACGGGGATGCCGATCGCGCCATCTTCGTCGACGAGAAGGGCGAGGTCGTCGACGGCGACGAGGTGATGGCCATGTGCGCGACGGCCCTCGACGAGCGGGGCGAGCTGCGAGAGCGGACGCTCGTCGCCACGGTAATGAGCAACCTTGGCCTGCACCTCGCGATGCGCGCCCGCGGCGTCGCGGTCCGCACCACGCCGGTCGGCGACCGCCACGTCGTCGAGGAGATGGTCCGCGGCGGCTACAACCTCGGCGGCGAGCAGTCCGGCCATGTGGTGTTCCTCGACCACAACACGACCGGCGACGGCCTGGTCACGGCGCTCGCCGTGCTCGCCCTGATGGTCGAGCGCGGACGCCCGCTGTCGGAGCTCCGGCAGGTGATGCAACGCCTGCCGCAGGTCCTGCTGAACGTGACGGTCGCCGGCAAGCCGGACCTCGACGGCGTGCCCGCGGTCGCTGCGGCGATCCGCCGCGCCGAGGAGGCGCTCGGCGAGCGCGGGCGCGTCCTCGTCCGCTATTCCGGGACGGAGCCGCTGCTCCGCGTGATGGTCGAGGGCGAGCGGGAGGCGGAGATCCGCCAGCTGGCCGAGGCGATCGCAGCGGCAGCGCGCGCCGGCATCGGCGAGGAGCGGGCAACGGCCGGCGAGGGAGGATGACCGCCGCGCTCCGTCTGGGGGTCAACGTCGACCACGTTGCCACCCTGCGCGAGGTGCGCGGCGTCGATTACCCGGACCCGGTGGAGGCGGCGCTGCTCGCCGAAGCGGCGGGGGCGGACGGCATCACCGTCCATCTGCGCGAGGATCGCCGCCACATCCAGGAGCGCGACGTCGAGGAGCTCCGCCGCCGGCTACGGATCACGCTGAACCTCGAGATGGCGGTGGCCGACGCGATGGTCGAGTTCGCCGTACGCGTCCGTCCCGACGCCGCCTGCCTCGTGCCGGAGCGGCGCGAGGAGCTGACCACCGAGGGCGGGCTCGACGTCGCGCGGCAGGTGACCCGCGTGCACACGGCGGTCGGTCGACTCACGGCGGCGGGCATCCGCGTGAGCCTCTTCGTCGACCCCGACGACGCGCAGCTGCGTGCCGGCGCCGAAACCGGCGCGCCGGCGGTCGAGCTCCATACCGGCGACTACGCCAACGCCGGAGCGGCCGGGCGCGAGCTCGAACGGCTGCGCGCCGCGGCGCGCACGGCCGCGGGCCTCGGTCTCGCGGTACACGCCGGGCACGGCCTGACGGTCGCCAACGTCGAACCGGTCGCGGCGATCCCGGAGGTCGTCGAGCTGAACATCGGCCACAGCATCGTCGCGCGCGCGGTCGCCGTTGGTATGGCGGCCGCCGTGCGCGAGATGAAGGACGCGATCGCGCGAGCCCGGCCGTCGTGACGGTCGTCACGGCCGCCGAGATGCGGGCGCTCGATCGGTGGACGATCGAGCACGGCACGCCGGGGGCCGTGCTCATGGAGCGCGCCGGCGGCGGCGCGGCGCGTGTGCTCCGGACGCGGCTGCGCGCAGCCCGCGGACCCGTGGTCGTCCTCTGCGGGCGTGGCAACAACGGCGGCGACGGCTTCGTCATCGCCCGTCACCTGCGGCGGGCCCGCGTGCCCGTCGAGGTCTGGCTCGCGGCGCATCCCGCCGACGTGCGTGGCGACGCCGCCGATATGCTGGCGGCGTGGCGGCGGGGGCGCAACCCGGTCCACGACCTGACCGGTGCCGGGCGGGTCGCGGCGCTCGGCGATCGCCTCGCGAAGGCCGCGGTGACGGTCGACGCGCTCCTCGGCACGGGTCTCAACGCGCCGGTCACCGGTCTCGTGGCGTCCGTAATCGAGTCCGTCAACCGCTGGTCTGCGTCGTCCGGGCGACCCGTGCTGGCAGTCGACATCGCCTCGGGGCTGTCGGCGGACAGCGGCCATCCGCTCGGTGCCGCAATCCGTGCGACGGTGACGGCGACGTTCGGCTGCGCGAAGATCGGCCAGGTCGTGCATCCCGGCGTCGAGCACACCGGCGTTCTCGACGTGGTCGACATCGGCATTCCGCCGGCCGCGATGGCGGCGGTGGCGCCGGCGACGACGCTCCTCGAGGCGCGCGACGTCGCGGGCCTCCTGCCGCCGCGGCCGCGCGACGCCCACAAGGGGACGTTCGGCCACGTGCTCGTGATCGGCGGCTCGCGCGGCAAGACGGGGGCGGCGCTGCTCGCGGCCGAGGGTGCTGCACGCGCCGGCGCCGGTCTCACGACGCTCGCGGTGCCCGCGGTGCTCCAGCCGGTGCTCGAGGGGCGGGTCCGCGAGCTCATGACGGCCGCGCTCGGCGACCTCGACACCTTGCTTGCGGGCCGGGCGGCGGTGGTGTGCGGCCCGGGTCTCGGCGTCACACCGGACACGCGCGCGCTCGTCGCGAACGTCGTCCGCCACGCTACCGTGCCGGTCGTCCTCGACGCCGACGCCCTCAACATCGTGGCCGGCACGACGCTCCTCAGCGAGCGCGCGGGGCCCACCGTGCTCACGCCCCATCCCGGCGAGATGAGCCGGCTCCTCGGGTGCGACACGGCGGCCGTGCAGAGCGACCGCCTGGCGGCCGCCCGCCGTTTCGCCGCCGCCGAGCGGGTGATCGTCGCGCTCAAGGGCGCGCGCACGGTCATCGCCGCGCCCGACGGCCGGGCGGCCATCTCGCCGACCGGCAACCCGGGCATGGCGAGCGGCGGTATGGGCGACGTGCTCGCGGGCGTCGTCGGTGCGCTGCTCGGCCAGGGCCTCGAGCCGTTCGCCGCCGCCGCGCTGGCCGTGTTCGCACACGGGGCGGCCGCCGACCGGGTGGCTGCGCGACGGGGGGAGGTCGGGCTCATCGCCCGCGACGTGCTCGAGGAGCTGCCGCCGACGTTCAAGGAGCTGCAGGAGGCTGCACGTGCGCACGCATGAGCGCGTCACCCACACGCCGGCGGAGACCGAAGCGCTCGGCGAGGCGCTCGGCCGTGCCGCGCGCGGTGGCGAGCTGATCGGGCTCGTCGGTGAGCTCGGCGCCGGCAAGACGTGCCTCGTCCGCGGTCTGGCGCGTGGGCTCGGCGCCGA
>VBKG01000614.1 GCA_005879585.1 Deltaproteobacteria bacterium
AGGTCACGCTCGTCCTCGTGCTGGAGGATCTGCACTGGGCCGACGGCAGCACTGTCGACCTGGTCTCGATCCTCGCCCAGCGCCCCGAGCGTGCGCGGCTTCTCCTGCTCGGCAGCTACCGCGCTGCCGAGGCGATCGCCAACGCCGGGCCGTTCGACGGGATGCGGCGCCTCCTCGGCTTGAAGCACCGCTGCGTGGAGCTGCCGCTCGACCTCCTCCCGTTGTCGGGTGTCGAGGCCTACCTGGCCGTCCGATTCGGTGGTCCCGGAACGCCGGCTCCGCTCGCCCGGCTCCTGCACGCACAGAGCGAGGGGAATCCGCTGTTCCTGGCGACGGCGGTCGACCACTTGGTGGCTCGCGGCTGGCTCGAGCAAGGCGACCAGGGAGCCATCGTGGCGACCGACTTCGAGACGCTCGAGCGGCACATTCCGGGAAGCCTCCGCGACCTCGTCGAGCTGCAGGTCGTTGGCCTGGAGGAGTTCCAGGTGGCCGTACTGGAGGCCGCGAGCGTCGCGGGTCTCGAGTTCGGCGCCCAGGCGGTGGCGGCGGCGCTCGAAGCGCAAGTCGAGACGGTCGAGGACGCGTGCGAGCGCCTCGTGCGCACCCAGCGGTTCCTGCGCGCCAGCGATACCGAGGCATGGCCCGACGGCGCCGCCGCCGCTCGCTACGTCTTCACGCACGCTCTCTATCAGCGCGTGCTCTACCAGCGCATCCCTGCGGGGCGACGCCAACTCCTCCATCAGCGGATCGGCGAGCGAATCGAGACGGGCTTCGGGCACAGGGCCGCGGAGGTCGCCGGCGAGCTCGCGGCGCACTTCGAGCGGGGCCGCGTCCCCGGACGGGCGATCCCATGGTTCGAAAGCGCGGCGGAGTCTTCGGCGCGACGCTTCGCCCCACGCGAGGCCGCCAACTACATGCGACGCGCGCTCGGACTGCTGGCGCACGAGCCGGAGGGACCAGAGCGCTGGCGGCGTGAGATCCGGCTCAGCTCTTCACTCGGCGCCGCCGTGATCGCCACGAACGGCTTCGCGGCCGAGGAGGCGTGGACGAGCCTCACACGAGCGCATGACCTCGCTGTCAACATGGGAGGAGCCGTCGAGCTTTTTCACGTCGTCTACATGCTCCTGAACGCCAGCCTCGCGCGCGCCGACGTCGCCCACACGCCGCGCCTCACCGAGGAGTTCGCAGGGGCAGCCGAGCAGCTCGGCACGCAGGAGGCCCGCCTCATCGCCACCATGCTGACGGCGAACGCCGCACTCTGGGAGGGCCGGTACGCCGACGCGGCCGCCCTGGCTGATCTCGCCAGAGCCGACCCGACGGTCCTCGGGGGGTTCGTCCCGGGCGAGAACCCCGTTGTCTGGGCGCACGCCGCAGAGGGCTGGCGCCTGTGGCTCCTCGGCCATCCCGACCGGGCTTTGGTGTCCGCCCGCGCCGCGATCACGTGCGCCCGCTCGCGACCGAACCCGGTAGACCTCGCCATGGCGCTCGCTCTGGCGGCGCCCGTCTACTTGTGGCGTGGCGATCTGCACGACGCGGATATGGTCGTCGAGGAGGGGCTCCGCCTGGCTGGCGAGCACGGATTCGGGCTCTGGCTCGCCATGCTCCGCAGCGTAGCCGGAGGGATACATCTTCAGCGCGGGGACGCCGACGCCGCCGTCCGCGACCTCCGGCAGGCGCTGGTGGATCTCCGACGGCGGTCGACGAGGGACTCGAGATGGTGCGTACGACCCTCTGCCGCTGGCACGCCCCGGAGCTCTGGAGGGTACGCGGTGCGCTGCTCGCAGCCCAAGATGAGTCGCCGGACGCGGTCGAGTCGGCGTTCGAGCGCGCGCTCGAGACTGCCCGCGCGCAAGAGGCGCGGGCCTTCGAGCTCCGGGCGGCAACCGCCCTTGCACGCCACCTCGGGGCTCGGGGCC
>VBKG01000310.1 GCA_005879585.1 Deltaproteobacteria bacterium
CGCTGGCTCGATAGCGGAGGTCGCGCCACCCCGCAACGGCGCGCCTTGACAGGGTACGAGGCGCCATCTACCGGGGCGCATGCCCGAAGCCGTGTCGGTCGTGTTCATCATGCTGGACGCGACGCGTGCGGACCGCCTGAGCAGCTTCGGCAATCCACATCCGACGACGCCCACGCTCGACCGGCTCGCAGCGGCCGGCGCCCTCTTCCGCCGTCACTTCGCGAACTCGCACGCCACCCGGCCGTCGTTCCCGCAGCTCATGACCGGTCGCTACTATTTCCAGAACATCCTCCGCGCCTTCGTGCCGAACGAGCACCCGCGCGAGTTCCCGTTCAGCCAGGGCGATCCGACCGCCGCTTTCCTGCCGGGCGTGCTCCGTGGTTGCGGCTTCCAGACGCTCGGCGTGAGCGCCCATCCGTGGTTCGTGGCGGCCAGCGATCTCGGCCGTCACTTCGATCGACTCGACCTCGTGCCCGCCGAAGCGACCCGTGGCTATGCCGCTGCGCGCGACGTCGTCGACCAGGCGTGCGCGGCATGGCGCGGGCGCGATGCACGCCGGCCGCTCTTCCTCTACGTGCACTTCATGGACATGCACATGCCGCGGTACCTGCCCGAGGACGAGCCGCGGTTCCCGGTCGTCGGGTACGATTGGCGCCGCCGCTTCAAGGCGACCGGCGAGCCGCGCTTCCATCCGGAGCGGCGGCGCTGGGTGCGCGCCGACGCGCGCGACTTCACCGAGCTCGACCGTCGTCACTTCGCCGCCGTGTACGACTCGCGGCTGTCGTACACCGACGAGGAGCTCGTGCGGCTCCTCACGACGGTCCGCGAGGATGATCCGGATCTCCGGCGCACCCTCGTGGTCGTCGCGTCCGACCACGGCGAGGAGCTCGGCGAGGCCGGCCGCACCGATCACACGGACTCGCTCGCCGACGGCGCGCAGCACGTGCCGTGGATCGTCGCCGGCGGACCCGTCGGTGCCGGTCAGCTGTGCGACCGCTTCACCGAGAACATCGACATCGCGCCCACCCTCCTCGCGCTGCTCGGTGTGCCGCTTCCTCCCGGCACGCGGATGGACGGTCGTCCGCAGCTCGATGCCGACGGGCGTCTCGCCGCGCGGGGCGGCAAGGCGGCCGTCTACTACGCGTGGGAGACGTACCGTGCGATCCGCACGCGTCGGCATCTCCTGCGGGAGAACGGCCGCGGCTCGTTCGCCGCGCTTCGCGACGGCGAGGTCGTGCTCTACCGTCTCGACGGCCGCCGGCGCGTCCCGTTGTCCGTCGAGGGACGCGCCGCCCGGATCGTCGAGCAGCTGCGGGCGCGTCTCGATCGCCGGCTCGGACGACGCGAGCGGCGTTTCGTGCGGTCGCGCTATGAGGCGCCACACACTCGCTTCCTCGTGCGGCCGGAGTTCTGGCGGCTCGATGGCGGCACGCCGGTCTCGTACGTACCGATCGACGCTGCCACACGCCGCTGGGACCTGCGGCGTGCCGGATGGCTGTGGACGGGACGCGGGGTGACCGTTCTTCACGGCCGGGACGTCGGGCCCCTATCCGTCTCGCTCGCCGTCCCCGATGGCATTTACCAGGTCGAGGTCGCGGCCCGACCGATCGGACCGACGCCGTTCCTCCTCGGCTTCGCCCGCTGGTGCCGGGAGAGCTTCTCTCCGGAGACCGCGACCGTCCACGTCGCGCTCGGGGTGGTGCGCACCGACAACGGAAGGCTGTCCGTGACGCTCCCGAGCGCGGTCGCGCTCCGCCGGCACATCGTCGGGCTCCGGCTGTTGCCGGCGGGAGCGGTGCTCGCGACGGAGGAGGAGCCGAGCGCGGAGGACGAGGAGCTCCGCGTGCGGCTGCAGGCGCTCGGCTACGTCGAGTGAGCGCCGGTCATTCGAGGTAGCCGAGGGCCTGGAGCCGCGCGGCAACCAGCGCCTCGTCCTCCGGCGACCGCCATCCGGGGCTCGCCGCGGTCTCGGCGACGTCGTCGGTGAACTGCACGGGCGCTCGTTGGAGGTAGTCGGGATCGAGCACCGAGGTGCACGGGGGCGCGTCCATGTTCCGCGGGATCGGTACCCCGAGCAGGTGCAGCGCGGTCGGCGCGATCGATTCTATCGGGTACTCGCGATGGCGACCGAGCGGCTGCACGTGTGGGCCGGCGAAAAGGTAGATGCCCGTTGCATCGTGCGCGCCGCTGAAACCCTCTTCCCGGAACACGGTGAAGAGCGCACGCTGGCCGAGGTCGCGGCGCAGGCTGTGGTAGACCACCCCGTACCGGGGCTCGCAAACCGCCACCAGATCCGGCGCTTCCGGGACGTAAGGCCCGCGGTACACGGTCTCCCGCCGATGCACCGCCGCGAAGACGGGCTCGCCGTCGGGACCGCGGAGCGCCCGGAGACCCGTCGCCACCTCGTCGCGAACGGATTCATACTCCCGTCCGGATGCGACGCAGCCCTGGGGGTAACGATCCGCGACGTGAATCCAGATGGCGGCCGTCCCCGGCTCGAGCGTCTCGGCCCAGGCGCGGCTTCGCGCGCGGTCGACGAGGATGTGGTCGAGGGTGTCGAGCTGCCCGCGCAGCCGACCCGGGAGCAGCTTCCGGATGATCTTCCGGCGCACGGTCCACAGCGGGCGTTGGCGGAGAAACCCGCGGTCGGCGAGCCAGCGGTTCAGGTGGACGGCGTGGACGGGCTTCGGTCCGAAGCCGTGGTCGGAGACGAGGGCGACGGTGGCATCCGGACCGGCGGCGCGCACCAGGTCACCGACCGCCTCGTCCAGCGCCGCGTACACGGCCGCGACCGCAGCTGCCACGTCGGGGTCGGGGACCGCTTCGCCGTCGACGTAGGTCCAGAAGCAGTGTTGCACGCGGTCCGGCGCATAGAAGACGACGGCGAGCAGATCGGTCGGCCGGCTCCGTGCCAGATGGAGGGTCGCCCGGGTGCGGCCGCGAGTGAGCTGTGCGATCGCCTCGAGATACGCGAGGGCTTGCGCGCGGTTCACCGGGTCGTCGAGGACGACGCCGCGCGGCGGCTGGACGTCGATCCGGTACCCGTCGAGCTCGCCCGCCACCTCGGGCGGAGCTGCGAACGGCTCGCCGGGCGGCGTGAGGAGACAGCTAACCACGAATCCGTTGACGGGCCGGATCGGATACGACGGCGGCACGTTGACGACGCCGACCCGCACACCTGCACGGCCGGCGATCTCCCAGAGCGTCGGAGCGCGGAGATCGCTGGCGCTCGCGAGGCCGGGCGAATCGTAGCGGTCGGGACGGAGCCGGCGGAAGGCGAACACGCCGTGCCCGCCCGGATTTCGACCCGTTGCGAGCGACGACCACGCCGGCAGCGTGAGCGCTGGCACCGTCGATCGGAGCGGCCCCCAGCTTCCCCGCGCCATCAGAACTGCGAGATTCGGCAGCCGGCCGTCCCTCGCCCAGGGCTCGAGCACGCGCCACGTCGCGCCGTCGAGCCCGATGATCAGGACCTTCGCCATCGCGAGGCGAGCCGAGGTCTAGCGGCCGGCGGCCACGCCGGCAAGCTTGACTGAAGCCGGGACCGCACATACGCTCCGCGCGCCGCCCGCTCATGCCGCTCGTCTCGTTCGTCATCCCGACGTACAACTGCGCTCCGTACCTCACCGAGAGCCTCGAGAGCATCCTGGCGCAGACGTTCCGGGACTTCGAGGTCGTAGTCGTCGACGACGGCTCCACCGACCACACGTGGACGGTGCTCGCGCGCTATTCCGACCATGCCACGATCGTGCGTGCGCCGCACGGTGGCCTGTCTGCCGCGCGGAACGCCGGCCTGTCCGCCGCCCGCGGCGAGTGGATCGCCTTTCACGACGCGGACGACGTCGCCCTGCCCGACCGGCTGGCGTTCCAGGTGGAATTCCTCCGTGGCCAGTCGACATACGACGCCGTGTTCTGCAACGGCGAGCGCATGGCGGACCCTGGCGCGGAGCCACGGCCCGTCGTGCCACCGGCGATCGCCCGGCGATGGGCCGGCCGGCGCGTCGGCGCCGCGGCGCTGTTCCAAGGGTATCCCGTGTACTTCCAGGGTGCGCTCGTCCCGCGCCGCGCCTTCGACGCGGCGGGCGAGTTCGACACGAGCCTGCGCGTGCAGCCGGACATCGAGTACGGCTATCGACTGTTCGCCGGATGCGCGGCGACGTTCGTCGACCGGGTGGTGTTCCGCTATCGCTGGCACGCGACGAACAACAGCAGCGACCGCCTCGGCGGCCGGGTGGACATCGCGCGCATCCTCGAGCGGCTGCTCGCCCAGGACGGCGAGGCCGCGCGGACGATCGGGCGGCGGCGGCTGCGTGCCCGCCTCGCCCGGCACTACTATCGGATCGCGCGGCAGCGGGCCGCACTGGGCGACGTTCCGGAGGCACGGGCGGCGATCCGCCAGGCGACCGCGCTCCGCCCGCTCGACCCGCGCTATCAGCTTTTGCGCCTCTGGGCCGGCGCCTGACTTCAGACGCGCTCGTAGGGGTCGAAGAGCTTCTTGTACTCCTCGAGCGCGAAGCGGTCCGTCATGCCGGCAACGTAGTCGGCGATGACACGCGGCATCGGCTCGCCGTCGTCGCGCGCGCGGCGCGTGACGTGCGGCGGCAGCTGGCGCGGCTCGGCCACGTACACCTCGAACAGCGCGGTCATGATACGGTCGGCCTTCTGCGTCATCCGCGTCACCCGGTGATGCGTGTAGAGGCGATCGTAGAGGAAGCTCTTGAGCTCGGCGTTACACGCCGCGATCTCGGGCGAGTACTCGACGAGACGCGGCTTCACGCGGCGGACCGCCGCGAGGCTGTCGATCCGTTGCTCAGCCACCCCGGCGACGAGATGGTCGACGAGGTCGGTCACCAGGCGGTCGATGATGGCGCGGACGGCCTGGTAGCGCAGCACGTGTGGCGGCGCGCCCGCCGCGTCGCGTGAGACGCGCTCGAGCGCATCGGCCCACAGCGACACCGAGCGGAGCTCGTCGGGATCGAGCATCCCGGACTTGAGCCCGTCGTCGATGTCGTGCGCGTTGTAGGCGATCTCGTCGGCGAAGTCGACGATCTGCGCCTCGAGGCACGGCGCGAGGGCGGCGTCGAACTCGTGTACCTGCGGCCGGTCGTAGCGCGTCGAGTGCTTGACGATCCCCTCCCGGACCTCGAAGCTCAGGTTGAGGCCGCGGAAGGTCGGGTAGCGCTCCTCGAGCAGGTCGACGATGCGCAGGCTCTGGGCGTTGTGATCGAACCCCCCGTGGGGGGCCATCAAGCGGTCGAGTGTCCGCTCGCCGGCGTGGCCGAAGGGAGTGTGCCCGAGGTCGTGCGCGAGCGCGACCGCCTCCGCGAGGTCCTCGTTCAGTCCGAGCGCGCGGGCGAGCGTGCGCGTCACCTGCGCGGCTTCCATCGTGTGCGTGAGGCGCGTCCGGTAGTAATCGCCCTCGTGGTTGACGAAGACCTGCGTTTTGTACTCGAGACGGCGGAAGGCCGTGGAGTGGATGATGCGGTCGCGGTCGCGCTGGAAGGCCATGCGGAACGGGTGCTCGGCCTCACGGTGACGACGACCGCGCGAGTCGCGACTCCGCATCGCGTAGGGCGCGAGCGTCGCGGCCTCGCGCGCCTCGAACTCGGCCCGGCTCGGCATCGGCCCGGCCGTCCTATCGCGCGCCATCCGCGCCGGCAAGCGCGACGCCTGGTCGGATTCGTGGCGGCGTGGTACGCGGCGCTCGCCTGCCTCTCCGGTGCCCTCGCCTGCTTCGCATTCGGCGCCACGATGGTCGTGGTGACGAGCCTCGACCTGGCGCCCGACCGCTCACGCTCGGCCGCGCGCTGCGCGCGCGGAGATCGATCTCGTTACGCGGGCTCGACGGTGACCTGCACCGTGGCGCGTGCCGTCCGCCCGACCTGGACGACGATCGGGAACGTGCCGAGGTTCTTGAGCGGCTCGTCGAGTCCGATGCGACGGCGGTCGACGTGGAAGCCCTTCTCGGCAAGCAGCCGCTCCACGTCGAGATTGGTGACCGAACCGAACAGTCGGCCACCCTCTCCCGCGTTGGCCTTGATGGTCACGGAGAGACCGTCGAGCTTCCCGGCGAGCGCCTCCGCGGTCTTCTGCTCGCGCTCGGCCTTGACGCCGATGATGCGCTTGTGATGCTCGAGCATGCGGAGGTTCTTGCCACTCGCTTCGACGGCGAGGCCACGCGGCAACAGGAAGTTCCGCGCGTAGCCCGGCTTCACCCGAACGACGTCGCCGATCTTGCCGAGGTTCGGCACGTCGTCTCGAAGGATTACCTGGATGGGCATCCGAGTCGTCTCCTCTTCACGGATACGCGCTCGTGTACGGCAGCAGGGCCACGGTCCGGGCCTGCTTGATCGCCACCGTCAGCTGCCGCTGATGGCGGGCGCACGTGCCCGTGATCCGCCCCGGAATGATCTTCCCGCGTTCGCTCAGGAAGTTCCCGAGGCCGCGGGCATCCTTGTAGTCGATGAGCATGGCCTTGTCCGCGCAGAAGCGGCAGACCTTGCGCCGCCCCATGCCGCGGCGGCGCGGTCCCCGTCCCTCGGACTTGGCGCCGCGGCGATCCGACTTGTCCCTGGGCATCTAGACCTCTCCTTCGCCGAGCCCTTCGAACTCGCCGCGCTCGAACTCCGCGTCCTCGCGCTCCCGCTCGCGCTTGGCCGGCCGTGGCGGCGCAGGCGGCGCGCCCTCCGGACGGCGCACCGACACGAAGCGGAGCACGGGGTCCATGAGCTTCAACGTGCGCTGGATCTCATCCAGACCCTTCGACGCCACGCGGTACTCGAAGAGGATATAGAACGCGCGACGCTGCTTGCCGATCGTGTGGGCGAGGTCGCGAAGACCCCACTCCTGCACCTGGGTCACCGCCCCGCCTTGCTCCTCGACGAGCGTCCGGATGCGGGTGGCGAGCTCCTTTGCTCCGGGCTCGCCCTGATCGGGATGGATCAGGACGAGTGTTTCATAGCGGCGATCCGCCATGCGCGGTCTCCTTCTGGTTGATGCGGTTCATGGCGCGCTCGGGGCCCAGGCTGAGTACGAGTTCGACGCCTTCGACCGCCCGCTCCTCGGCTGCCGCGAGCGCCGGGGCCTCCGGCGGCGACGGCACCGCGAGGACGTAGTCGGCCGTGTCCCACCCGGCAGGCGGCCGGCCGAGGCCGATCTTCACCCGCACGAAGTCGGGCCCGAGCGTCGCCAACAGCGACTCGACGCCGTGGTTGCCGCCGGCTCCCCCGCCGCCGGTCTTGATACGCACGCGGCCGAGGGCGAGGTCGGCGTCGTCGTGGAGCGCGATCACGTGCGTCGCATCGAAGCGATAGAAGCGCGCGAGGCTGCCGACGGCCTCTCCGGAGGCGTTGTAGTACGTCTGCGGCTTCACGAGCAGCACGCGCTCGCCGTCACGACGCGCCTCGCCGAGAAACGCATGATGTGCCTCGCGACCGATGTCCACGCCCCACCGCGCGGCCAGCAGATCGACGACGCGAAAGCCCGCGTTGTGCCGGCTGCGCACATACCGGCGCCCGGGATTCCCGAGGCCGACCACGACCCACACGCGCTATCCTTCGCCACCCTTCTTCCCCGGGGCCGCCGGCTCTGTGGCGGGCGCAGCCGCGGCGGCCTCCGCCGGGGCGCCTTCCACGGCCGCCGCTTCGGCCGCCTCGGCCGGCTTCTCTTCGACGGTCGGCGGTAGCACGGTCACGAGGGGACGCGCCGGGTCACCGAGCGCCGTCACACCTTCGGGCAAGCGCAACTCGGCGACGTGCACGGCTTCGTGAATGGTGAGCCCCGACACGTCGATCTCGATGAACTCCGGGATCTCCGTCGGCAGGCACTCGACCTCCACCTCGCGCTGAATCGGCTGCAGGATGCCGCCTTCGACGACGCCGACGGGCTTGCCGACGAAGCGCAACGGGACGGAGACCGTCAGCCGCTCGGTGAGGTCCACCTCGTAGAAGTCGGCGTGCAGCACCGCGCGGGTCACCGGGTGACGCTGCAGGTCGCGCACGAGGACCATCCGGTCGTGAAGCTCGGCATCCCCCTGTCCACCGTCGTGGACGAGACGGATCAGGTGGGACCCTTCGAGGTGGCCGACCTTCCGCTCGAACTCCTCGGTCTGTACGGCGATGGACGCCGTCGCGCGCTTCGGCCCGTAGAGCACCGCGGGGACCTTGCCGCCGCGCCGCAGCTTGCGCGCTTCGCCCTTCCCGTTGCCGGTGCGTCGTTCGATCTGGACTTCGACGGTTTCCATGGCGTGGACTCCTGCAGATGGGCGATCAGATGAAGAGCGAGCTGATCGACTCCTCCTCGTGCGTCCGGCGGATCGCCTCCCCGAGAAGCGGCGCGACGGAGAGCACGCGCAGGTTCGGCAGACGGGCGGCGTCGCCGTTCAGCGGAATGGTGTCCGTGACGATGAGCTCGTCGAGTGCGGACCTCGCCAGCCGATCGACCGCCGGCCCGGAGAGCACCGGATGCGTGGCGCAGGCGATCACCACGGGAGCGCCGGCGGCACGTACCGCTTCGGCGGCGGCACAGAGCGTGCCGGCGGTGTCTACGATGTCGTCGATGATAACCGCGTGCCGCGCCTCGACCTCGCCGACGATCTGCACCTCGGCGACCTCGTTCGGCCGGACGCGCCGCTTGTCGATGATGGCGAGATTGGCGTCGAGGCGCTTGGCGAAGGCACGGGCCCGTTCCACGCCGCCGGCATCGGGCGCGATGACCGTGACGTCGTGGCGGCCGAGCCGCTCGCGGAGATGGCCGAGGATGATCGGCGTGGCGTACACGTTGTCGACCGGGACGTCGAAGAACCCCTGGATCTGGCCCGCGTGGAGATCGACGGTGAGCACCCGCGAGGCCCCGGCGGCGGTGATGAGGTCCGCGACGAGCTTGGCGCTGATCGGTACGCGGGGCGCGACTTTGCGGTCCTGGCGGGCGTAGCCGTAGTACGGGATGACCGCCGTGATGCGCTTGGCGGACGCGCGCTTGAGCGCGTCCAGCATCAGCAGCAGCTCCATCAGGTTGTCGTTGCCGGGCGTACACGTCGACTGCATGACGAAGACGTCGCCCCCGCGCACGTTGTCGGTGATCTCGACCTGGACCTCGCCGTCGCTGAATCGCCCGATCTCCACGCCGGCGAGCGGCACCCCGAGATGCGCGCTCAGCGCGTTCGCCAGCGCGCGGTTCGAGTTGCCCGCGAATATCTTGACCTCGTCCTTCACCGACCTGAACACACTTTCCCGGCGAGCTGGGCGGGAAGGACTCGAACCTTCGCTGCCGGATCCAAAGTCCGGTGCCTTACCAGCTTGGCGACCGCCCAAGATACACGACCCGCTGAGACGCCCGGACCCCCGAGAATCGGGCATGCTAGTTTTCGCCATTCCTGATGTCAACCGGATGGAGGAGACGAAACGCCACGTTGCCGGGGCCGGAGCGCTGTGGCACAAGAACGGCTTGCTGGCCTTCGAACGTGCGGCGCACGCGGCGGCGCGCCGCGCCGGCGCCTTCATCCGCTCTCGCTACGGCGACCGGCAGCAGGTGTCGTTCAAGTCCGAGGTGGACCTCGTGACGCCCGTCGACCGCGAGGCGGAGCGGTTGATCGTCGACACGCTGCTCGGCGCGTTCCCAGACCACGGCATGATAGCGGAGGAGTCGCCGGCGCAGGTCGGGGTCGACGGGTACCGATGGTACGTCGACCCGCTCGACGGCACGACGAACTTCGCGCACGCCTACCCGCACTTCGCGGTGTCGATCGCGCTCGCGCACGACGACGACTTCCTGCTCGGGCTGGTGCACGACCCGTTGCGTGACGAGACGTTCGCGGCCACCCGGGGCGGCGGCGCACGCCTCAACGGCAGCCCGATCGCCGTTTCCGACACCGCGGTCCTCGAGCGCGCACTGGTGGCGACGGGGTTCCCGTACGATCGTCGCCAGCATGCGCGACACTACCTCCGCTCCTGGGAAGCGGTCATGGCGTGCGTCCAGGACGTCCGGCGCGGGGGATCTGCCGCACTCGACCTCTGCTACGTCGCCTGCGGCCGCCTCGACGCCTTTTGGGAATCGAAGCTTCATCCCTGGGATACGGCGGCCGGCCGCCTGATCGTCGAGGAGGCGGGAGGCCGGGTGACCGACTTCTCGGCCCATCCCCATCAGCTCGCCGGAGACGAGACCGCGGCGTCGAACGGCCGCCTGCACGACGGTCTTCTCCGCGCCCTCGCCAGCGCCTCTGCCGAGCGGACGGATTGACTCGGCGCGCCCCGTATTGTGGACCGCACGGGGCCCTTGTGATACGCGGGGCGGCCGTGTGTGGCGCCCCGCCCTCGTGGTGAAATGGATATCACACAGGCCTCCGGAGCCTGGGGTAGAGGTTCGATTCCTCTCGGGGGCACTCAGGGGGACCGCCGCGCCTGTTGCGCCTGCCATTCGATCGCTTGATTCCGCGACAGTGTTTGTCTAAGTTCGTCTAATTGTAGCGGATCTGCCCGGCGGGCGGGTCTGGCGGGAGGAGTGGCTGATGGATCTTCCGAAGTGCCAGAAGTGCAACAACGGGCTCCTGATCCCGCTCTCCGACTACGGGCAGGAAGGGGCCTCCGTGATGTTCAAGGCCTGGGTGTGCACGAATCCCGAGTGCGGCTTCTCCCTGCGTGTGGATAAGGGCGAAGTGACGTTCGGGAAGAAGATCGAGCACAAGCACTGAGTACGACGGGTCCACCCGTCGAAAGAAGAAGGCCGGCCGTCCGGCCTTCTTTTTTTGTGCGCCGTCCGGCTTCAGTCGCCGTCCCGCGGAATGGCGCTGTCCTTCAGGAGCCGCTGGAGTGTCTTGAATTCGGCCGCCTCGGCGGTCTGCACGAGCTCGAGCAGCGCCTGCTCGCTCGACGTGGGTAACATGCCGGCGGCGCGCATCTTGTCCCACGCCGGCTCGATGTCCGCCGGGCGACGCGACGATGTGGCATCGCGCGCGACGTGCACGTCGTAGCCGGCGGCGATGAGGTCGTGGACGGTCTGGTTGACGCAGGCATGGGTCTCGATGCCCGCGATGAGGACCTGCGTCCGCCGGGTCTCGCGGAGGCGCTCGAGGAAAGCCGCCGCGCCGCAGCAGCTCATCGACATTTTCTCCGTGATGATGAGCTGCGGCGGGAAGTGGCTCGCGACCTCCGCGGCCGTGTGACCGAGTCCGCGGGGATACTGCTCGGTCACCAGCAGCGGCACGTCGAGCATCGCGGCGCCGCGCACCAGCACGGTGCTCGCGGCGGCCACGCGATCCCACCGATGCAGCGCGGGACGGTATCCCTCCTGGAGATCGATGAGCACGAGCGCCGTTCTCGATCGATCGAGCAGGGCAGCGTTTCGCATGGCCGCTGCTTAGCGCAGTCGCGGCGCGATTTACACACGGCGCCTCCCCCGCTAGACGGCAGCGGTGCGCCGGAGGCGGCTCGCGGTCGTCGTCGGGGCGGCGGGGGGCGTTGTCGTCTTCGCCGTCGCGTTGGTTCCCGGTCTCACCGCGACACGATTCGTCGCGCCGCGGCTCTCGCAGGCCGTGGGCGCGCCCGTCCGAATCGGTTGGGCCTGGTGGAACCCGTTGTCGGGAACCTGGACCGTGCGAGGCGTGCGCGTGGCGGCGACGGCGGGCCGGCCGGCGCTCAGCGCACAGCGCATCGCCGCGCGCGTCTATCTCTTCGACGTGCTGCGCCGTCGTCTCCGCGTGCGGGACGTCGCGCTCGAGGGCGCGCGCGTCCGGTTGCGCGCCGCCGATGGACGCTGGGAGCTGCCGCTGGCGGAGCATGCGGCATCGACGTCGCCGTCCACGGAGCCATGGCCGGTCACCGTCGACGCCGGTCACGCGCGACGGACGACGCTCCGGTTCGAGCCGCGCCACGGCCGTGCGTCACTGCTCCGCTTGCGGCGTCTCGAGCTGGCCGGGGCGCTTGCCGCCTCCGGAAGCACGCGCGGCAGTCTCTGGCTCCGCGGCCGGCTCGACCGCGCGACGGTGGTCCTCGGCGCCAGCTTCCGGCGTACCCATTCGTCCGAGCGGGTGCGGGCAGCGATCGACGCCGCGCGCGTCGACCTCGGCCGAGCCCTACGCCTGGTGCCGGTCGGCGCGGCGGCGAATCGCGCCACGGGGCGGGTCGACGTGCAGACCACGTACCGCCAGATGCGGCGCGCCGGGCACGGGGAGCGCCGGCTCGGCGGCCACGTCCGCGGCGACGACCTCGCGTTCGGGGAGGCCGGCCGAACGGGGGTCCGCGCGCGCGCGGCCGTCGTCGAGCGTTTCGACGTGGACCTCGATGCCGCGATCGCCTCGTTCGGGAAGGTCACGGTCCGCGATCCCGAGGCGTGGCTCATCCGCGACGACGACGGGATCGTGGTTCCGGGCCTCACCCGGCGCGAGGCGCCCGCCAAGGGCGACGAGGGCGCGGCGCCGGTCTGGCGGGTCACCGCGGCGGGTGCCGACCTCGAGGGCGGCACCGTCCACTACCTCGACACGCGGGGGGAGGAGCGGGAGCGGACGTTCGACCTCGACGTCGAGCACGGGACGATCGGCGCGCTGGGCGATGCGGCAGCCCCGGTGCCGTTCGCGGTGACGGCGACCCTGCCGACGGGCGGCCGGGTCGAGGTGACCGGCGGCGCCGAGCGGGAGCCGCTCCATGCGCGCGCAGACCTGGCGTTCACCGACGTCGAGCTGGCGCCGCTCACGAACCTCATGCAGACGCCCGTTCGACTGGCCGCGGGACGCGGAAACGCCCATCTGTCCATGGAGGCCCTTGCCGAGGGTCTCTCCGGGTCGGGCACGATCGACGTCGACGACCTGAAGACGGAATCGCCGGATCCGGCCCGGCCGGAGGACATCCTTGCGTGCAAGACCGCGCGCGTGGCCGTCCGTCACTTCCAGTCCGCGCCTCTCCACGTCGACGTGGAGAGCATCGAGCTCGACTGGCCCTACGTGCTCATCGACCGGGCCGGCGACCACGTGTTTCCGCTCTCGCTCGTCGCCCTGACCCCGCCGTCGCCGGCCGACGCGACGGCGGTGCCCGGAAGCGTCTTCACGATGCGTGCGGACCGGCTCGCCGTGCACGACGGGCGGATCGACTTCCGCGATCAGACGCTGACGCCGCCCTACTGGCGGTCGCTCGCGCGCTGCGAGCTGAGCGCGACCCCGTTCGCGTTGCCGCCGGTCCGGGTCCCGCGCCTGCGCGCCGATGGTCTCGTCGACGAGATCTCACCCGTGCACGTCGAGGGCACCGTCGGCACCACGACCCGCCTCCGAGCCGACGTCAAGGAGGTCCCGCTCCAGCCCTTCAACCCCTATCTCGAGCCGGTCTCGCAGTACTCCGTGTCGTCCGGGAGACTCACGATGCACTCCGAGATCACGCTCGACCGCGCTCAGCTGGACGTCGACAACCGTGTCGTGCTCTCCCGCTTCGGCCTCGGCAGCAGCGCCGAGGAGGATTTTCTCAAGCGCGAGCTCGGCATCCCGCTCACGCTCGCGGTCGCGCTGATGAAGGACTATCGCGGCAACATCGAGCTCGCGCTGCCCTTCGGCGGAAACCTGAACTCTCCGACGTTCTCGCTGCGTCAGCTGGTGCTGCAGGCGGTCGTGCACGCGATACGCGGCGCGGTGCTGTCGCCGTTGAACGCCCTCGGCCGCGTCTTCCTCCGCGACGGACGGATCGAGGATCTGGCTCTCGAGCCGATCCCGTTTCCCCCCGGGGATGGCCGGCTCGACCAGGCGGGCCGCGAGCGGGTCGTGCAGGTCATCCGGGTCCTCGGCACGCATCCGGACCTGGCGCTCGCCGTGCGCGGCCAGGTGGCCGAAGCGGACGTGACCCGTCTGCAGGAAGAGACCGTCCTCGCCGCCCTGCCGCCCAAGGATCGGGACCCGCTGCGGGCGTACCTCGAAGCGCGCCGGGCCGGAGCGCCGCCGCCGCCCCTGGCGGCGGACCAACGTCGACGGCTGGAGACGCTGACCGGCGCCCTCTCGTGGCCGGGAGAGCAGCTCCGGCAGCTCGCCGACGACCGCAGCGCCGCCGTGGCTGCGGCCTTCCTGCTCGAGGGGCAGATCGCGCCCGATCGCATCCGCGTCGAGACGGCGGATGTGCCGGCACCGGGCGCGCTGGCGGCCGCGCCCGCCGTCGCCCTCCGGATGGCCGCCGGCTAGGACGGCTTGCGCCGCCCGCCGGCCGCACGGTACACGCGCTCCGCAGGAGGCGGACATGCGGAACGCGACGATGGTGCTGGTGGCGACGCTCGCGGCATCGGGGGCGGCCGCCGCAGACGCGCCGCAGCGGTCGGCGGCGGCACGGGTCTGGTACACGGCCGGTGCCGTCGTTGCGAACGTGACGCCGCTGTCGGCGCTCTACGCGCCGCGCTGCCTGCCCGGGTACCTGCTGTGCAAGCTCTCGTTCGCCGGCATCAGCCTGCTCGCCGCCGCCGATCAGCTCGCCTTCTCGGGCGGCGCCGATCTCGTGCAGACGCGCGCCATCCTCCACCGCGGATTCGCCGGCGACTGGATCCTCATGCCCCGCCACGTCGCACGCGAGGCGACGCCCGAGCCGCTACCCGATCCCCCGCCGCCGGCGGTGGACGGCGATCATCGCGGCTTCGAGCCGCCGCCGATCTGAATCCGCGCGCTACTCGGAAACGACCTTCACCGACTTGATCGCCACGGCGTCGACCGGGACGTTCTGGTGCGGTCCCTTGGTTGCCGTCTTCACTTGCTCGATCTTGCGCACGACGTCCATGCCCTCGACGACCTTGCCGAACACCGCATAGCCGACGCCGTCCTGTGCCTTCTCCTTGTCGAGAAAGGCATTATCCTTCACGTTGATGAAGAACTGTGAGGTGGCGCTGTCGGGCGCGGAGGTGCGGGCCATCGCGAGCGTCCCGGTCTCGTTCTTGAGTCCGTTACTCGATTCGTTCTTGATCGCCGGTTTCTGCCCTTCCCGTTTGTCCTGCATGTCCGACGTGAGACCGCCGCCCTGGATCATGAAGTTCGGGATGACGCGGTGGAAGATCGTGCCGTCGTAGTAACCGGCTTTCGTGTAGTCGAGGAAGTTTTTGGTCGAGACCGGCGCCTTGTCCGCATACAACTCGACCTTGATGTCACCCATCGACGTCGAGAGCACCACCATCGGGTTCTCCTTTGCGGCCGCGAGCGAGATGGTCCCGAGCACGAACACGAACATCCCCACCACGGCCGGCAGCGTGCGGCGAAGCAGCATTGTCGTCCTCCCTGTGCTGGTCGGCCGCTCTCTTTTTCATACGCGACGGCCGGAGGCAACCCGGACGTCGCTCAACGATTGCCGGGGACGTGGTGCGGCAGGCGGATGAGCGGAACGGCGCGCGCGACGTCACCGCGCATCTCCAGGCACCGCCGGTTGTAGACGCCGGTCACGACCTCGGACCACGTCATCTCGGCGTGCGTCACGACGTTGCCTTCCGGATCCTTCGCGAGCATCTCGGCCAGTGCCTCGGCGACCGTCGGAGGACCCGCCCGAAACGGCACCCCGAGGACCGAGGCGCGACACGAGCGGCCGACGACGCCCGGCCGGAGCAGCTTCATCGGCACGACATCGGCGTCGTCGGCGATGAGGCCCGTGCGTCCGAGGGAAACGGTGCACCCGGAGAGAACCGTCAACCCCACGACAGCGAGCATCCGACTCATCCGAGGACGCCCAGCTCCTTCAAGCGGGCGATGTCTTCCCAGCCGTACCCGGCCTCGAGCAGGACCTCCTCCGTGTGCTGGCCGAGCTCGGGCGCCGCACCCCGCGGCGCTGCCGGCGTGGCGGTGAAGCGCACCGGGCTCGCCACGACGCGGAGCGGGCGGCCGTCCGGCAACCCGACGGCAACGAAGGCGTCGGTCGCCTCGGCTTGCGGGTCTTCCGTCACCTCCTCGACGCTCTGCACCCTGCCCCAGTAGCATCCTTCCGCGTCGAGGGCCGCGGCCCATTCCTCAAGCGTGCGCGACGCGAAGATCGGATCGAGGATCGCGATGAGGTCGCGGCAGTGCTGAAAGCGGATCGGCGCCGACGCGAAGCGCGCATCGGCGACGAGGTCCTCGCGCCCGATGGCGCGGCAGAAGCTCGTCCAGTGGCGGTCCGGCTGGAGCATGATCAGATGCAGCCAGCGGCCGTCGCGCGTCCGGTAGAAGTTGAAGAGCGGGTTCGGCGCCGCCCCGCGGCCCAACGGACGATGGCAGTAGCCCGTCGTGATCGCCGCCTGCACGTCGCTGCCGAGCATCCAGAGCCCAGCGTGGAAGAGCGACATGCGGATCTCCTGCCCCACACCGGAGCGGTCACGCGCGTACAGCGCGGCGGCGACGGCGCCGGCGAGGCCGAGCCCCGTCATGTGGTCGCCCATGCCCGGGCGCTGCGTCGGCGGCGGACCCTCGGGCTCGCCGAGCGACGCCATGATGCCGGCGCGCGCCCAGAAGGCGGCGTAGTCGAAGGCGGCCCGGTCCTGCTCCGGTCCCGCGGTGCCGTAGCCCGTGAGACTCGCATAGACGAGGCGCGGATTCCGTGCCCGGAGCGTCTCGTAGTCCATACCGAAGGCGGCGAGCTTTCGCCGCCGCAGGTTCGTCACGAACACGTCGGCGCGGGCGGCGAGGCTCTGAGCGAGCGCCTGCCCCTCGGCATGCCGCAAGTCGCAGACGATGCCGCGCTTGCCGCGGTTGTCGAGCTGGAAGGCCGGGTTGACGTCGGGCTGGAACGGCACGAGCCCCGTCGCGGCGAGACCGCGCAGCGGATCGCCGTCGGGCGGCTCGATCTTCACCACGTCCGCGCCCCAGTCGGCGAGGACGGCGGCCGCCGACGGCACGGCCACCCAGATGCCGAGCTCGAGGACGCGGATGCCGTCGAGCGGGCCGCGCATCGGGCGGGAACCTGCCACGGGACCGCGGCACTCTGCAAACCGGGTGGCGCGTGCTAGACCGACACCGATGGTGGAACGCGAGGGCGTCCTCGGCCCGACGTCGCACTATTTCTACTCGCAGAGGCTGAAACTCCACTTCGTCGACTGGGGCAACGCGGACAAGCCGCCGCTGCTGCTCGTGCACGGCGGTCGCGACCATTGTCGGAGCTGGGACTGGGTCGCCGCCGATCTCCGTCGCGACTTCCACGTCATTGCACCCGACCTGCGTGGCCACGGCGACTCGGCCTGGGCCGTGGGGAGTGGATACGCGATGATCGACTACGTGCTCGACGTCGCGGCGCTCCTCAAGTCGGTCGATCTCTTCCCGATCACCGTGCTCGGCCACTCGCTCGGCGCCTCGATCTCGCTCCAGTACGCCGGGGTCTATCCCGACCACGTCGCCCGTCTGGTCGCGGTCGAGGGCCTCGGGCCTCCGGCGGGTCTCGGCAAGCCGGTCGCGGCGTCCGCCCGCATGGCGCAGTGGATCCGCGAGATGCAGGGGCTCGCGCGCCGTCATCCGCGGCGGTACGCGAGTCTCGCGGAAGCCGTGATCCGCATGCGCGACGCGAATCCACGGCTCACGGCGGAGCAGGCGGAGCACCTCACGCGCAGCGGCGTCATTCGCCAGGAGGACGGCACGTACGCATGGAAGTTCGACAACTTCGTTCGAGCCGTCTCCCCTTACCTCTTCAACCTCGACGACGCCCGTGAGATATGGAGTCACATCACGTGCCCGGTGCTGCTGGTGCGTGGCGACGAATCGTGGGCTCCCGATCCGGAGGCCGATGGTCGGGCGAAGGTGTTCCGCAACGCCGACATCATGACCATCGCGCGTGCCGGTCACTGGGTGCACCACGACCAGCTCGAGGGGTTCCTCCGCGGCGTGCGCCGGTTCCTGGGCGTCGGTTGAGCCGCTTCGCTCGGATCCTCGCGCTCGGCTGGCTGGCGCTCGGCTGCGGCGGTCCACCGGGCGCCGTCCGCGCCGACGTGCAATCGTACTTCGCCCGCATGCGGTCCTGGGGGCCCGTCGAGGCGGAAACCGAGCGCACGATCGAGCGGATCTTCCGCACCCAGTTCGTGGACGAGGCGGAGGTGCGCCGCCAGATCGCCGACGACCGGCCGCGTGCGCTCGCCCACCTCGAGCGGGTCCGGGCCTACGCGCCCCGTTCGAAGGACGTGCAAAACATCCACGCGCGGTACGTGTCGGCGTGGGAGGGACTGCTCGCGGGCTACGACGCCATCGAGCGCGGCTTCAGCAGCGGCGACTACACGAAGCTCGCGCGCGGCCGCGAGGCGATGGAGCGTTGGCGCGTGGGGATCGCCGACGTCGCCCAGCAGCTGCGCGACCTGATGGACCATGTCGGCGTCGAGCCGTCCGGCGCCGTGGAGAGCTAGGTGGCCGCCGGGCGACCCCAGTGCTCGACGCACAGCACGAAGTCGAGCGCCTGGCCCGCCGACATCGCCCGATATTTTTCGAAGAAGGCGCGGTCGATGGCCCGCTGCGCACGCGGGACTCGTGCCAGGCGGTAGCGGCGGTACGCGCCAGGGCCGCCGTTGTAGGCCGAGTACGTGGCGCGCGCGGCATTGTCGAGCTGGTGGTCCGCCTCCTTCTGGCCGTAGCGCGTGAGCAGCTGCGCCAGGATCTCCGCGCCAACGCCGCCGTTGTAGGCGACGTCCCACTCGAGCTTCCGCAGGTCGAAGAATCCGCGCCAGACGCGGCGGTTCACCTGCATGAGCCCGATGTCGCCTGTCCTTGACAGCAGGTACGTCACCTTGCCGTTCTGCCGTACGAAGTGCCGCCAGCAGCTCTCCTGCCAGGCGACGGTCTTCACCAGATGCGGGAAGATGGGGACGACGCGAGCGTCGAGCGCGTTCCGCTCCCGTGCTTCGGCCGCGACGTGGTCGAGGAGTCGATCGAGCGTGTCCCGGTAGACGGAGAGCTCGTGATCGTCGGGGACCCAGCGGTCGAGGCGACGGACGAGTGCCGCCAGCGCGTCCGACGCGGGGAGCTCGGCGGCATGGGCATCGCGCGGGCCGGGCCACCACCAGGCGCTCGGCGGGGCGGCGGGTTCGGGCTCGAGCGGCGGGGAGGCACTCGGTTCGTGGAAGTCGAAGAGCTCGCGGAGTGCCGGGTCCGGCTCCTCCGAATAGGCGAGCGGGTCGCCCGTGAATTCGGGCTCCAGCAGCCGGGCGAGCCGGCGGAGGCCGTCTGCCGAGATCTCGAGCCCGAGGCTCGGCCCGGCGGCGTCCACCGCCGCCAGCGCGTCGCCGGCCGCCAGGAACGTCGCATAGCGGAGCGCCCGGCCCTCGAGCGTTCCGCTGAGCGCGGCGCGGCGCACAACGTCGTGCAGGCGATCCCAGGAACGCAGGAACAGCTGGCGAACCGGATCGACACCGGGTTGGGGCTCGCCCGCCAGCGCGACGAGCAGCTCGTGGCGGCTCGACAGCAGGAGATCGAAGAGCTCGCTGCGCACCTCCCGATCGTGGCCGGCGATGCCGAGGTCCTTGATGACGAAGACGAGGAAAGCATCCCAACTCTCGAGCGCCGCTTGCCATCGCTGGAGCTCCTCGGGACCGAGGGGAGCCTCCGGCGTCGGAACGGCCGGCGGCTCAGGCGGCACGTCGATGGCGATCTCGACCCGCACCCCGCTCTCCTGCGCCGTGACCGCGCGTGGACGCAGCGTGCGGAGCGCGGCCACGACCGGCTCCGCTCGCTCGGGTGCTACCGACGCGCGGATGAGGGCGCTCGCTTCGTCGATGGGTGGGGCGAGATCGAAATGGAAGGCTTCGAACCGTTCCTCGACCCGGCTCTTGACGACCTCCCAGAGGCGGCTCGCGACGACGGTGCGCCGGTGTTGCCCGTCGTAGAGGTGCGAGTCGAGGTCGCGGAAGCGGAGCTGCCAGTCGCGGCCGACTTCCGGCGTCGCGAGGCTGTCGAGGTATCCGTCCCACGAGAGGGGTGCAAAGCAGAAGCGAAGGAAACCGAAGCCCACGCGTGCGCGGCCGCGAGCCACGATGCGGGCGCGCTCCTGCGCCGCGTCGATGGCGACGTCGCGCAGAACGAGCGAGCGGCAGCCGGTTGCCGTGCCCCAGAGCACGATATCGCCGGTCTGGTCGGCGGTCAGCGTCTCGCGAAGCGCTCGGCCGAGCAGGGCGTAGTCGACGGTGAGCGGGAAGCTCACCTCGGCGGCGCGCGCGGTCGAGAGCCAGAGGATCGGCGCCAGCAGGACGGCGAGGCGGCGCATCGCTCGGCCCGTCAAAACACGAAAGCCCGACCCCCACCAGCAGGCGGGGCCGGGCTTTCGAAGCAAGATCCGGCGGCGTCCTACTCTCCCACACGGCGACCGTGCAGTACCATCGGCGCTGGAGGGCTTAACGGCCGTGTTCGAGATGGGAACGGGTGTTTCCCCTCCGCTATCGCCGCCGGAAAGCGGTTTCCGGCACGGAACAAGTTGAACGGGTCAGGAGAGCGAGCGCGCGGTAGCTCACGCCAGGCGAAGAATTATGGTCAAGCCTCACGGCCATTTAGTACCGGTTAGCTCCACGCCTTACGGCGCTTCCACACCCGGCCTATCAACCTCGTCGTCTTCGAGGGGCCTTCAGGGGCCTTGCGGCCCGGGGATGCCTTATCTCGGGGTGGGCTT
>VBKG01000243.1 GCA_005879585.1 Deltaproteobacteria bacterium
TGACCGTCGCGACCGTGGCGGGCCAGACGACTCAGCAACAGCCCTCGGCAAAGGTCACGGCCAAAACCTCGCAGTTCACGCTGATCCCGCCGACCACCGGGACCGGCGGCTGGGTCACGATCCTGTCCAATAACATCAAGACAGCCGAGATGAAGGACCTGTTCGTCACCGCGGCGCTGGAGGCGGGTGTCTACACGCAAACCGCCGTGACCGGCACCGGCACTTCGACCGCGCGGGGCAAGCTGGAGGTGCGAATCCTGGTCGACGGTCTGGAGATCGAACCCGGGCCGGCCACGTACGCGGACCGGGTACAGACGCTGTCGGCGTTTCTCATGCCCACCGAGATGATCGAGCTGATGCTGCGCACGATGCATGCGGCGTCGTTCAGCTTCGTCGGGATCGATATCCCCGTCGGCGTGCACAACGTCGCCGTGCAAGCTCGCGTGAGCACGGAGGGCAGCGCCACGTTCGGTACGTTCTCGGCGCTGGGCAGCGTTGGCAAGGGAACGATGACCGTCGAATCCGTTCGACTGATCAAGGGCGAGGACGTGCCCCTCGTCCCGTGATGGGCCAAGGCACGGAAGGTGTTGGCGAGCCAATGAGCTTGAAGCGCTTGCTGCGGAACAAGAGTGTGCTGACGGTCCTCCCAGCCGGAGTTGCGCTGGCCGTGTATGCGTGTTTGCGGACGGCATCCTCGCACGCGGCGGCCGAGCGCTACCGGACAGAGGTGGTGCGGCCGGGGGAAATCACCCAGACCGTGTCGGCCAACGGCACGCTGAACCCGGTGGTGCTGGTCCGCGTGGGCACCCAGGTGTCGGGCACGGTGAACGAGCTCCACGCCGACTTCAACGACCGGGTGCACGCGGGAGAGGTCCTGGTGGAGCTGGATGACGCCCTGTTTCGGGCTCAGGTGCAGCAGAGCGAGGCCAATGTCGGTAACGCGCGGGCCGCCGTCGAGCTGGCGGTCGCCAACGAGGCCAGGATGCGCCAACTGCACCGCGGGGGTTTCATCTCCGAGCAAGAGCTCGACCAGACGGTGCAAGGGGCGAAGTCGGCGCGGGCCCAGCTGGCGCTGGCGCAGGCGCAACTGCAGAAGGACCGGACCAATCTCGCCTACACGGTGATCCGCTCGCCCGTCTCGGGCGTGGTCGTGGACCGGCAGGTGGACGTGGGCCAGACGGTAGCGGCGAGCTTCCAGACACCGACCTTGTTCCTCATCGCCCAGGATCTCTCCAAGATGCAGATCGATTCGAGCTTCGCCGAGGCGGACATCGGGAACATCCGGGTCGGGCAGCCGGTGCGTTTCAGGGTGGATGCCTTCTCCGACCGTTCGTTCCAGGGGACGGTCAAGCTGATCCGGCTCAATCCCGTGACGCAGCAGAACGTGGTGACGTACGACGTGGTCATGGCGGTCGACAACCCGGACCAGATCCTGCTGCCGGGGATGACCGCCTACGTGAACATCGTCGTCGCCCGGCGCCAGGGCGTGCCGGTGGTATCCAACGCGGCGCTGCGCTTCAGGCCCGTGGAAGCTGCCCCCGCGGCGGCGGCGCCGCGGGGGCGCGAGGGCCGCACGGCCACCGTATACGTGCTCGAAAACGATCGACTGCGCCGCGTCAGCATCGTCCCCGGAATCACCGACAACCGCTACACCGAGGTCGTCTCCGGCGAGCTCGAGCCGGGCGCCCGGGTGGTGGTCGAGGACCGGCAGGCCGCCGCCCCGGCGAGCTCGCCGGTGGGCACCGTCCAGGTGAGGCTGTTCTGATGCCGGCCGCGCCGGTCATCCGCCTGGCGCACCTCGGCAAGCATTACGAGACCCGGGCGGGGCCCGTCCCGGTGCTGAAGGACGTGAACCTCGACATCGGGCCGGCGGAGTTCGTCGCCATCATGGGGCCTTCGGGGTCGGGGAAATCGACGCTCATGAGCATCCTCGGCTGCCTCGACGCGCCGAGCGACGGCACCTACGTGTTGGAGGGCCGCGACGTCGGCGCCTTGAGCCGGGACCAACTCGCCGATCTACGCAACCGGGTGATCGGCTTCGTTTTCCAGGGCTTCAACCTGCTCCCCAGGGCAACCACGCTGGACAACGTGGCGCTGCCGTTGGTGTACGCGGGGGTCGGCAAATCGGAGCGGCTCGCGACGGCCCGCCAGATGCTCGAGCGCGTGGGGCTCGGCCCGTACGCGGCGTCGTTCCCCGACCAGATATCCGGCGGGCAGCAGCAGCGCGCCGCCATCGCCCGAGCCTTGATCAATCGCCCGCGCCTGATTCTGGCCGACGAGCCGACGGGCAACCTGGATACCCGGACCAGCCAGGAGATCATGGGCCTCTTGCGGCAGCTCAACGCCGACGGGGGGATCACCGTCGTCCTCGTGACCCACGATCCGGACATCGCCGCCCACGCCATGCGCCTGGTGCATCTGGTGGACGGCCAGGTGGCGGAAGACGGCCCACTGCGGCGCCGCGTGGCGGGGTCGAGAGCGCGATGACGATGGGCCCCATGCTGAGCGAAGCCCGGCAGGCGATGGGCGCGAACCGGCTGCGCACCTTCCTCACCATGTTGGGAATGATGATCGGGGTGGGGGCGGTTATCATGATGCTCGCCGTCGGACAGGGGGCCCGGGACTTCGTGGATCGGTCCATCGCCTCCATGGGCCGCAACCTCTTCGTCGTGCTCGCGGGTTCCGCCACCGCCAGTGGCGTGCGGCTCGGTACCGGCAACGTTCCCACCCTCACCGTCGCCGATGCGCAGGCCCTGGAGGAGCTGGCCACCGTCGATGCGGTGGCGCCGATCCTGCCGGGCGCTGCCCAGATCGTTTACGGGGCGAACAACTGGGGCACCAGCGTTCTGGGCATCACGCCGCGCTTCCTCGACGTGCGCAACTGGCGCCTGTCCGCCGGATTCCCGTTCGACGATTCGGACGTGCGTTCGGCGGCGCAGGTCACCCTGCTCGGGCACACCGTGGTGAAGAACCTGTTCGGCGACGAAGACCCCGTGGGGAAGACCGTCCGGATCGGCAAGAGCCCCTACCTGGTGATGGGCATCCTCGCGGCCAAGGGGCAAAGTCTGGACGGGCGGGACCAGGACGACGCCGCTCTGATCCCGATTACCACCGCTCAGCGCAAACTCTTCGGCAGTCAGTTTCAGGGCAGCGTGCGCTTCATGGTCGTCCGGGCCGGGTCGGCAGAGGCCATGCCGGTGGCGGAGCGCGACATGACGCAACTCTTGCGCCAGCGCCACCGTCTCGCCGACGGCGCCGACAACGACTTCAGCGTTCGCAACCTCACCGCCCTGGTCAGCACCGCAGCAGAAACCACCCGCACGATGTCGCTCATGCTGGGGGCGATCGCCTCGATCTCCCTCCTGGTGGGGGGCATCGGGATCATGAACATCATGCTCGTCTCGGTCACCGAGCGCACCCGGGAAATCGGCATCCGTTGCGCCATCGGCGCCCGCACCCGGGACATTCGGCTGCAGTTCCTGCTGGAGGCGCTCATCCTCTCCGTCGTCGGTTGCCTGGTGGGGGTGTTCCTGGGGGTCGCCGGCGCGCTGCTGGTCAGCGCCGTCGCCCGGACAGCGGTCGTCGTCACGCTGAGCTCGGTCCTCATGGCGTTCCTGGTCGCCGCTGGGGTTGGTATCTTCTTTGGCTTCTACCCGGCCGACAAGGCTGCCCGCCTGAAGCCCATGGACGCCCTCCGGTATCAGTAGCCGGGCCCGCAGCCTACGGCTCGATCAGGCCCCGCCGGATGGCATAGCGCACGAGGCTCGCGGTCTCGTGGATGCCGAGCTTCTGCATCACGCTGTTCCGATGGTACTCTGCGGTCTTGACGCTCACGCCGAGGAGCGAGGCGACCTCCTTGGTGGTCTTCCCTTCGGCCACGAGCTGCAGGACCTCCCGCTCGCGGGGCGTCAACGGATCGCGAAGGTCCTTCTTCGTCCTGTACGCCTCCACCACGGCCCCGGACACCCCGGGGCTGAGGTAGACGGCGCCCCGAGAGACCTCCTGGAGCGCCCGGACGAGATCCATGGCGGCCTGGCTCTTCAGCACGTACCCCCGGATGCCCATCTGGAGGGCCTGCAAGACGTACGTATCCTCCGCGTGCATGGTGAGGAGGATCGTCCGCGTTCGCGGGCAGGCCTTCTGGATCTCGCGGGCCGCGTCCAGACCGTTCAGGAGCGGCATGCTCACGTCGAGCGCGGCCACGTCGGGACGGAGCGCGCGGGCCAGGCGTACCGCCTCGCGGCCGTCGGCGGCCTCGCCGACCACCTGGAATCCTTCTCGCTCCAGGACCGCCTTCAAGGACTGACAGACAATGACGTGGTCGTCGGCGAGAAGGACCCGGATCGCCATCTTATTCCTCCAAGGGAACGGCGACGTGCACTCTCGTGCCGCGGCCGGGGGACGACGTGATCTGCAGGCTTCCGCGGAGGGCATCGAGCCGCTCCCGGATGCCCACGAGCCCGAGTCCCGGGCCCCCCCTGTGCGCCAGGGCCGTGGCCGCGTCGAAGCCGACGCCGTCGTCCGAAACAGAGCAGCGAACCGCCCGCGCCTCGCGCTGGAGCTGGACCTTCACGTGCACGGGATGCGCGTGCCGGACGGCGTTGGTCAGGGCCTCCTGGACGACCCGGTAGAGCGCCGTCTCCACCGCCGGCGGCAGGCGACCGTGCGTCGAGCCCTTCACCTCGACCGACAGCCCGGTCCGCTTCGCCACGCCCTCGGCCAGGAACTGGAGCGCGGGCACGAGTCCAAGGTCGTCGAGCATGGTCGGGCGAAGCTCGTGCGACAGGGTCCGGAGCTCGCCCTCCATCCGGTCGAGCAGGCCCCGGACCTCCTCGAGCCGGCTTCGCACGGACTGCGGCAGATCGCGGGCCAGCGCATCCAGCGCGATATGCACCGATGCGAGAAGCTGCGCCGCCTCGTCGTGCAGCGTGTGGGCGATGCGCCTGGCCTCCTCCTCGAGCCGCTCGTTGAGGCGTCTCAGCGCGGTGTTCGCTTCGCGCGACGTACGATGCGTCATCTCGAACGGCGAGAGGCTCTCCGAGAAGAACGCTTGCGCCGCCTCCGCCGCCTTCGCGCGAGCCTCCAGCGCGTCGAGCCGCAACACGGAGGCCCGGAGCGCCTCGTGGTGCAGCGCTGCCATCTCGAGGACGCCGAGCCCGTCGACGACGGCCCGGCGTCCGAGCTCGTACGCGCGCGCCAGCGCGGCTTCCCCGACACCGTCCAGGTAATCCTCCAGGGCCCGCAGGTACTGCCCCGCAAGCTCGTCTCGGGTCTTCTCGTTCAACCGGTGCCTCCCAGATAACGCGCCACCATGACCAAGGCGTCGTCCGTGCCCCGGGCGTAGCGGGCGAGGATGCGGTCGGCCGCCGGTTGCGGCGGGACGGCGCGGACCAGCTCCGCGGCAAACCCGCGGCGGATCCCATCCGTGGCGAGGATCAGCGTATCCCCCGGCTTCACGGCGTATGCCGAGGCGCTCAGCGGCGGCAGGTGGCTGCCCACGACCCCGGAGCGCAGCAGCAGCGTCTCGGACGCCGGGCTGCCGAACGGCGCGACGCGCTGGAGCACGCCCGCCACGCTGCCCACCCCACACCACGCCATCGTCGGTTCGCCCGCGTGGAACGACGCCACGCTCATCACCACTCCTCGCGTGTGGTGGAGCCTTTCGTGGCAACGGTAGAAGAGCGCGGCCAGGGGCTCGGAGGCGAATTGCTCGAGCGTGGCTGCCGCGATCCTCGCCGCAGCGGCTGCCTCGGGGCCGTGGCCGAGGCCGTCCACCGCCGCCACCAGGACGCCGTCGGCGAACGGCTGGACCACGTAGCCGTCGCCGTTCTCGACCTGTCCGGCGAGCGCCAGCTCGGCAACGCCCCACGCGATGAGCCGTGCGGTCACCGCTTCCACTTCTTCACCGTCACGGTCGTCCCCCGGCCGACCTCGGAGACGATGTCGAACTCGTCGGTGAGCCGCCTGACGCCGGGGAGCCCGAGGCCCAGGCCGCCGGAGGTGGAGAAGCCGCTCTCGAGGGCCTGGGGGACATTGGGGATCCCCGGACCGTCGTCACGGGCGACCACCACGATCCCGACCTTCCCGTTCCGCTCGATCCCCTTCAGGACGATCTGGCCGCGCTCGGCATAGAGAACTATGTTGCGAGTCAGCTCGGAGATCGCGGTGGCGATCAACGTGAGGTCGGTCGGCCCGAATCCGAGCGTGGCCGCGAGCTCCCGCCCCCTCCGGCGGGCGAGGACCACGTCGGCGTCCGAGCGGACCGGGATCGACGTCTCGCCCGGCACGACGACCGCCGCCCCCGCCTCCGGTCGAGGCGCTGCGGCAGGGCGGTCGGACGCCACGGCGCGGCGCGGCTCACGTCCCACGGATCTCCCCTCCCTTGCCCGCCCGCTTCGTCTTCCTGTCGAGGAGGGCCAGCCCTTCTTCCAGGTCGAGCGCGGTGTTGACGTCCTCCAGGGTGAGCCCCAGCTCCACCATGGAGAACGCCACCTCCGGCTGGATGCCGACGATCACCGTCTCGGCCCCGCGCAGCCGGGTCATGTGCGCGATGTCCCGCACGGTGCGGACGGCAAACGAGTCCATTACGTCGAGCACGGTGATGTCGACGACCACCCCGCGCGAGCGGTACAGGCCCACCTCTGCGACCAGGCCGTCTCGGAGATCTTGCAGGTCGGCGTCGGTGAGCGCCGTCGGGATGGTCGCGATGAGGTAGTGGCCTTGCTTGAGGATCGGCACCACCATCTTCGCCTCCGTCGCTGCTCTGCCCTAGGACTTCTCCTCCGGGAGCGAAACCACCTGGTAGCCGAGCAACCGTTCCGCTTCCTCGATGCCGCCCTGCAGGTCGCCGACGGTATTCATCTTGCTCAGGTCGAGACCGAGCTTGACCAGGGTCTGGGCGATCTCGGGCGACAGGCCGGTGACGATCACCATCGCGCCCAGGAGCCGCGACGCGTCCACGGTCCGCACCAGGTGGTTCGCCACGTTCGAGTCCATGGCCGGGACGCCCGTGATGTCGATCACCACCACCTTGGCGCGGTTGGCGCGGACGGAGCGCAGCAGCTGCTCGGTCAGCTGGCGGGCGCGCTGGGCGTCGATGAGGCCGATGATCGGCAGGATGAGCAGCCGCTCGCGGACCGGCAACACGGGCGTGGACAGCTCCCCGATGGCTTCCTGCTGCTCGCGGATCACGCGCTCGCGCTCCTGCACGAAGCCCACGGCCACGGTGATCGCGATGCGGTTTGCGGCGGGCTCGTAGGCGTCGAGGACCCGGTTCAACATCTGGAAGTCGGCCTGGTACTTGGCGAACAGCGAGCGGGCCAGCACGTCGCGCAGCAGAAGCACGATGCCGACCACCTCGTGGGTCTCCACACCTCGCGGGATGATGCGTTCGGAGAGACTTCGGGCGTAGGCCTGCAGCGCCTCGAGGGTCCCCGTCTCCAGGGCATCGAGGTAGTTGTCGTAGACGGAGGTGGCTTCCGCGAAGATCTCGTCGCGGCTCATCGCCGTGAGGAGCCGCGCCTCGATGATCCGCTGCACCCATTCGTCGCGCAGCTGGGTGCGGCCCTGCCGGAGGTGCGCCACCAGCTCACGCAGAAGCACCCCGGTCGAGGCCCCGGCCGGCGGGCCCGCTCGTGACTCGGCAACGCGCCGGCCGGTCCTCGGGTGCGCGGACGGCGGGCGGGAAGGCTCATCCCGTGCCTGGGACCGATGGGCTCTCATGGTGTCGGCCTCCTGGTGGGCTCGCTACCTGCGAATGCGTACCCCCGTGCCCACTGCTGCAAGCTGCTGCGCTTCCGTGAGCGTCGCGCCATCCCCCAGGCAAGTGGCATCATCCCACGCCTTCCCCGCGCGAGGAATCAGGACACGAGTCTCACGGTCGCACTCTACGGCGACGTCACGGCAGTGGCATCCCAGCCCGGTGGGACGGGGGTAGTGTTCAAATCCGCCGCTTCGCGCTATCAACGGCCAGAGGGCGGGGGCGGCCCGCTCCAACGACGCGATGAGAGGAGGTTTCTATGGCGGAGCAGGGGCGTCAGCAGGAGCGACGTCGGATCGAGACGATCCACCGCGAGTCCGTGAAGCTGGACAACGCGGCCAAGCTTCCTCCAGGGACATGGGTATCCCGCCGCGACGGCCGCCTGTACCGGGCGACTGCGAACGGATCGCTGGTCGCGGTTCAGTCGAGGGAGCTGGAGGAGTTCGAGCTGCTGAGCGAGGATCCCTACGAGCCTGACGAGAGCGCGCGCATCATGTCGACCCGCGCGAACGTCAGGCCGAACTTCTAAGCGAGAGCCGCAGGTCTTCCCGAATCCCAAGACCCCGCGGGCCGCCCCCGCCTAATGTAGCGCGCCGCGCCCGTCCCCGAGCGGCTCCACCTTGACCGCGTAGATCTCGCCGCCCACGCGGACGCTGAAGACGCCGCCATCGTCCCCGCTGGCCAGGTCGCTGATCTCGCAGTCCTGCTCGAGCCGGCGCCCGAGCTCCCCCGCGAGGACCGCCTTGTGAATCGCTCGCGCCACGTCCCGCATCCACCACCTCCCCCGTACCAAGCTAGCGCAGACGGGCTCGCAATGCGAGGAAAACGGAGGTTGGGTTGCCGCCGGCCTGGCCACGCTCGCGATCAACCTCGAGCGGGCGGCTGGGCGGCGGGCCGACGTCATCGACCTCGACACGGCACACCTGCGGCACGTCCAGGCGGAGACCTGCACGCCTGGGCCGAGGCGCATCGTGCCCGTGCGCGCTGAGGTCGTGCGGCGGAAAACTCGCGCACGATCCGGGGCGCCCGCTGCGCGGTGCATTGGCGCACATCACGCAGCGAAGGAGATCGCCGCCATACCTAAAGCGTGGTCGCGGCACTGAGTCCCCGAGCGATACCGCACACCACCAGCTAACGTATTTTATCTGTCATACTACCGGGTTTTATCGTCTTTTGAGTATGGGCTTCACGGGTCTTTCAGGCGGCCATGCAGCTGGCATTCGCCCGACGTTGACGTCAGAAAGGGGGATCTCGACATGACGCCGTGCCTGTCGCGGGCGGGGTCACTTGCCGCCGCCGCTAGCCTGGTAGTGGCGTTGGGCGGCGAGGCGTACGGCCAGAACACGATCGGCGGCGACACGTTCGCCCCCGGCCAGGCCGACTTCGTGCAACACGGCTCGCAGGTGGGGAGAGGTCCCGGGTTCCAGTTCGCAGACCCGTTCTACGCCGCGAACGGGATCAGCGGACCCGACCTCCGGAACCAGGCGGCGGGGGCCCCGGGGCCCACTCGGTTCGGCGCGTTCTACCGCGGGCCGGGCACCGTCTTCACGGCACAGGATGTGGCGCCGGATGCCAGGTTCACCAACACTCGCATCACGTTGCACAACATGGGGACGAACGCGGCGGGCGAGATGCTCTTTTACCCCGACCCGCTGGCTTTCTTCTTCGAGAGCGGGTTCCTCGACCAGCCGACCAAGGACCTCACGAACCGCTCCTTCGTCTTCCTCTTCCCCCGGACCGTTCCGCCGCAGCCGCCCCGGGTCTTCGGAGACGGGACGGGCTCCTGCCCCGTGCAGGGCGATCCCGGGTTCGTCTTTCACCAGGACTTCCTGGACCCGGCACCGTGCAACCGGCGGCAGGACAACATCTTCGACACCGGGAACGGCTATCTGACGCGCAACCCGCTCCAGCTCTGGCGCATGATGTTCGTGACGTGGGATGGCCCCGACGTCGGCACGCCGCAGTGCCAGGCGAAGATGGCGGAGCTCGCGGTCCACAACGGCACCGACCGGGAGGGCACGCCCAGGATCACCAGGGTCCGCGAAGTCCTCGACCTCTCCGGTCCTGACGTGATCGCGGGCCAGGGCGCCGACCAGGTCGTGGTCCCCAACGTGATCCCCGGGGCGCACGGGCTACCGAACCCCGACCCCCGGAACGACATCCCGGGCGTCGAACCGGCACCCGGGGGACAGGTGTGCATCACCGTGCGCACCCGCCGCCAGGTCGACTCCGCCGGGAATGTCGCCTCGCCCCAGAACCGGATGGACGGCCCACCATTCGTGGTTTGACCCATCCTCATCGACCCCCGTGCGGGGTCTGTGAGTTCCGACGCCAAGGCCGTTCCGACCGTTGACACCGACATCCTCGCCAACTTCGTCTGCCTCCGAGAGACCGGACAGTTCTGCCAGGTCCCGAAGCTCGCGTTGACACCTTTCGTGCAGGCCCTGCCGCTTCCGCCCGACGCCGACCAGGTGGTCCGCGTCTCCGTGCTCAGTCCGCCCGTAGACCCCAATGACAACTGCAAGGCGGAGAACCCGCCACCTGGCGACCCCCACGGTGGCTGCAGCCTCTATCCCGGCGAGCCGGGCGCCAACCGGCCCCCGGATCGAGCCATCCAGAAATTCAATCTGTTCCCGCCGGTCAAGCAGTACGAGATGTTCGTGCGACCCTTCCAGCACCTGTTCCACCCCGACCTGATGCAGCCCTCGACCATCTGGGGGTACGGCAACGCGGCCGGCCAGACGTTCAGCCCGGGGCCGACCTTCCGCGCCCGCTACGGTGACCCCATCGTGGTCCGCATCCACAACAACCTCCCGGATGGGTTCCCGGGCAACGACGGGTTCGGCATCCCCCAGACCACCACGCACCTCCACAACTTCCACACCGCGCCGGAGAGCGACGGTGGTCCCATCATGTTCTACGACATC
Source organism: Deltaproteobacteria bacterium (assembly GCA_005879585.1). Taxonomy (GTDB): domain Bacteria; phylum Desulfobacterota; class Binatia; order DP-6; family DP-6; genus DP-3. The sequence goes on from VBKG01000243.1 coordinate 10,687, forward strand.
GGTAGGTACCTCGATCACCACTACGCCCTCGCATTCGCGGGCGGGGATCCGCGCGAGGCCCTCGGCCAGCTCTGGTACCACGACCACCGCGCCGACTTCACCTCGCAGAACGTCTACAAGGGCCTGGCCGGCCACTTCCTGATCTACGACGACCGCGACTCGAACAACGAGACCGACCGGAGCCCCTCGGCGTTCCACCTTCCGTCGGGCCAGTTCGACGTGCCGCTCATGGTCGCGGACAAGCAGTTCGACCCCATGACGCACAAGCTCGTGTTCAACCCGTTCAACCTCGACGGCTTCCTCGGGCAGCACGTCACCGTGAACGGGGCGGTCACGCCGTACATGAACGTCCTCGCTCGCAAGTACCGCTTCCGCATCGTCAACATCGGACCGTCGCGCATCTATACCTTCAAGACGTGCGAAGTTGCGCCGAGCGCTTCGACGTGGTCATCGACTTCTCCCGGTTCAAGAGGGGCGTTCGGATCAACCTCATGAAGATCGCCGACCAGACGAGCGGAAAGGGGCGCACCGGGGTCTTCCTCCCCATGACGTCCACGCTCGCGCAGAAGGTCATGCAGTTCCGCGTCGGCAGCAAGGTCACAGATCCGAGCGCCGTCCCCGCCGTCATGCGGCAGAAGCCGGCGATCCCGAACAGCGAGATCGCCTGCCAGCGGACGTTCGTCTTCGACAACCAGAACGGCGGCTGGACCATCAACGGCCAACGCTTCAACTTCACGCCGCGCTTCCAGGTGAAGCAGGGGACGGCCGAGAGGTGGACGCTCGTCAACGCGTCCCGCGACTGGGAGCACCCCATCCACATCCACCTGGAGGAGCATCAGCTCGAGATCCGTGACGGGGCGACGCCGCCCGACTTCGAACAGATGCGGAAGGACGTGACGCTCATCAGACCCGGCGACTCGGTCACCCTCACGATGCGACATCGCGACTGGGTGAACGAGTACCCCATGCACTGCCACAACACGGTCCACGAGGACCACGCCATGATGCTGCTCTGGGAGGTCGTGAGCCACGATGTCACCTGCGTTGCGCAGCCCTAGGTCCGCCATCGTCTCCGTGGCTGTCGTCGCCGCCGCCCTGGGCGCGGGAGCACCTCGCGCCCAAGCCGCCCGCGCGCCGGCGGCGTCGGCGCTGACCGTGGACAGGGCGCGAGAGCCCTTCGCGGATCGTTTCCCCAACGTCGTGCTGAAAACCCACGCGGGGAAAAGCGTCCGGTTCTACGACGACCTCCTGAAAGGGAAGGTCGTGGTCATCAACTTCATGTACGCGAGCTGCAAGGAGCGTTGACCCGGCGTCACACAGAACCTCGTGAAGGTTCAACGACTCCTTGGGGACCGGATGGGGAAGGACGTCTGGTTCTACTCGTTCACGCTCGAGCCGGACAAGGATTCGCCCGAGGTGCTGGCCGAATACGCGAAGCGGTTCGGCGTGGGTCCGGGGTGGCTGTTCCTCACCGGCAATCCGGAAGACCTCGAGACGTTGCGCCAGAACCTGGGCTTCGCCTGGAGCGATCCGGTCCTGGACGCCGATCTCACGAACCACATCGGGACTGTGAAGATGGGGAATGTGCCCAGAGGCTGGTGGGGGGCGTCTCCGTCGCTCACGGATCCGCGGCAGATCGCCCGCGTCCTCGTGTGGATGGCGCCCGAGCCGGGCCAGAGCGGCACCATCGGGCACCTGCCCGGGGAAGGACAGAGCGTGCCATGACGGGGCCCAAGTGGGTGGGGCTCGTCGCGGCGACGGGGGTGGCGCTGGGTCTCGTGACGGCGGTGGCGATGCATCCTCGCGGCGCCGGCACGGAGAGAGCGGCGTCGCCGGCGGCGAATGCGGCCTCCGGCGACGAGCCGGAGTTCAGATCCGGGATCCCCGGTCTCAAGATGGCCGACGTTCGAGACTACAAGCTCCTCTGGCGCGAGATCGAGGAGCTGCAGCAATGGAGGCGGGCCGGGCGTATCTCCGTCGCCGAGTATCGGAGCAAGGTGATCGAGAAGACCGCCCACTTCCTGGGGCTTGGTGGGTCCGCGGCGGACCAGTTCGCCGCGGTCGCGTCCGAGGCGGTCTCCGCCGTCCGCGAGTCCTTCTTCCGCAGGGGTCGGGTCGACGCCGACCCCCGGGTTGCGGAAGCGGAATTCTACTCGGACATGCGGGGGGGAGTGACTCGGGTGACCTCCCTCCTCGGCGAGGAGCCGAAGCATCGGCTCTTCGCGCCGGAGTGCAAGAAGTGGCTGCTCCAGCTGGCGTTCGGATCCAGCGAAGCCAGGGAAGCCCAGCAAGACATCATCTTCCAACTCCTTAGCTAGCTAGGAATCGCTCAGCGCGCGGCTGACCGCCTGCTCCAGATCCGGGTCGTTGGCCGCGATCGGGCGCTCCAGCCGCAAGACGATCCGCCCCTCGCGGTCGATGACGAAGGTGGCCGGCAGCTCCTCGACGCGAAGGGTGCGGGGGATGCGCATCTCGGGATCGAGCCACACCGCAAAGAGGATCTTTCGCTCGGCAATGAAGGCACGCACCCTGTTGGAGGTCTCTGCGCTGTCGACGTTCACCCCCACCACGACGAGCCCGTCTTTGCCATGGCGCTCATGGAGCGCGGCCAGCTCGGGCATCTCCGCGATACAGGGCACGCACCAGGTCGCCCATACGTTGAGGAGCACGGCGCGGCCACGGAGGGACGCCAGGGACACCTCGTCGCCGTCGAGGGATACGAGCTTGAGGTCAGGAGCGGGCTCACCCATCCGGCCCTGGCCCGGAGAAGGCGTGGACGCGCCCGCGGACGCGACGACGGGGCGGGCACGGCGGTCGGCCGGCGCGGGGATGTGCGCGAGCGGCACGGCCATCGCGCGCACGCGCCCGAGGACACCTTCGATCCAGGCCACCGCCACGCGGTCGCCGGCGCGGACGATGTGAGGAACGCCCCCGAGGCGGGGCGGCAGACCCTTCGCCACGACGAGCTCCTCCCCTCGCTTGCCGTCCGGCGACGCGCGCGCCAGGTTGAGGGTGGCCTCGCTGGGCCCGGTGGTGGCCAGCCACAGGACCAGCGCGTGACCGTTGTCATCGAGGTCCACTGCCACCGGACCCGACGGCGCGTGATCACCCTCCGCCACGTCCACCTCGACCGGCGCGCCGAACGTGCCGCCGGCGTCGCTGGAGAACGCCACGAGCACGCGCGGTCGGTCCGGCGCTTCCGTGTACCACGCGACGGTCACCTGGCGACGCAGGGCCGCCACGTGGGGCCCACTCTTCGGGCTCTCGGCCGGGCGCCATCCGTCGGCGTGGACGAGGCGCGGAGTGGTCCACTTGGCGTCCACACGGCGGACCGTGGCGATGTCACGTGCCCCATCGGCGGTCCCGGCGCGGTACGCCACAATGGGACCGTTCCAGGTCATGGCCGCCGACGTGGCCGAGCCGGCCGAGACGCGCGGGTCGAGAAGCGTTTCCCCGGCCAGAACGCGCGTGCCCAGGAGCTTCGCCGAGCCGTCCCCGTCGGCGGCAAGCCAGAAGGCGTACGCGCCCTCTTCGCCGCCGGCAAAGGAAGCGAAGGGGAGGGCCGGCGCGGGCAAGCGGGTCCAGGTCCGCCCTCCGTCGCCCGACTGCGCGACGACGTTCCCCGTCCGTGCGATGAGCGTGCGGCGCACCGCCTGGGTGTCGATCACCGTCAATGACGGCTCGTCCGCCGGGCCCAGTGTCGAGACGCGCTCGGCGACGGTGACTGGC
>VBKG01000244.1 GCA_005879585.1 Deltaproteobacteria bacterium
ATGAGCTACGTGCCGCGAGCGCTGTGGACGACCGGGCAGGCGAAGCTGCCCATCTCGCTCACCCGTCCGACGGCGTCCAGATCCGTTGCCATCCGTTGCCATCGAGCGTGGCAACGATGGGCCCTGACGTGTCCCTATGGTCAGCATTGGTCGCCTATGCGCCTCGTCGATTTCTTTGTGCGCTTCGGCACTTGGGTGAGAAAAGCAAGGTGAGCCGTGCTGGGATCGAACCAGCGACCCTCTGCTTAAAAGGCAGATGCTCTACCGACTGAGCTAACGGCTCGACGTAATGTTCTCGCGCACCTACACGCATCGTCCGATCGCCGCAAGGCGCTGCTGTGCAGAAACTTCTCAATGCCGCGCGAGGAGGGCGGGCAGACACCGGCGCTCGCGCTGACCGCCTACGCCCGCACCGAGGACCGCGTGCGCGCGCTCTCGGCCGGTTTCCAGATGCACCTGGGAAGCCGACCGAGCCCCGCGTCGTTGTGCGGGTGCGGCGGCGGCGCACGATGTGCGGGGCGCTACTGAGAAGTGGACTCCGCTCTCAGTTGCTGTCCGCGTGCCCGTGCTCGTCGAGCCAATGCAGCAGCGTGCCGATGCTGCCAGACGCGAGGGCGACGCTCGTATCTGCGGCGCCGTAGTAGAGATTGATCGTGTCGCCGTCGGCGTCGAGCGTGTAGCCGCAGGGGAACGTGACGTTGCCCACGTCCCCCTCGCGCTCGTACAGAGCCTCGGGACCGAAGATCCACGAATCGCCACGCGCGAGACAGCGTTCCGGGTTCTCCAGTGCGAACAGCGCAACGCCGAGGCGGTAAAGACACCCGGCGGCCGTCTGCCGCACGCCGTGGTAGAGCATCAGCCACCCACGAGGTGTTTCGATCAGCGGCGGGGAGAGCCCGACCTTGTTCGCGTCCCACCAACCGCCCTTGCGCGCCTGAAGCAGCAGCTTGTGCCCTCCCCAATTGCGGAGGTCGGGCGAGAACGAAATCCAGATATGCGCGCCCGAGTCGGTCATCGGGCGGTGAAGGAGCGCGAAACTCCCGTCGATCCGGCGCGGAAGCAAGGCGGCGTCCTTGTCGTCCGGCTGCATGATCAATCCATACCGCTCGAAACGACGGAAGTCCTCGGTGAGCGCGAGCGCCACACCCGGCCCTCCTCGGCTGAAAGCGGTGTACGCGATCACGAACTTGCCGAGCTCCTCGACGAAGGTGATCCGCGGATCCTCGATCCCCCAGAGCTCCTCCGGATAGTGTTCCGGGTCAGCGCGGAGAGTCGGCTCCGGGTCGATGATCCATCCGTCGACGCCGTTTGCCGACCGTGCCGCACACAAGTGGGAGTGCCCGCGGCGGTCCTCGACGCGGCAGAGCAGCAGCGTCGTGCCGTCGTGCAGCCGCGTGGCGCCCGCGTTGAAGACCGTATGCGCCGGATAGGGCCAGCCCGCCGCGGTCAGGATGGGATTGTTTCGATGGCGCCGGAATAGCTGCTCGTAACCCCGTTGCGCGCTCATGCCGTCCCGCCCTGCGCCATTGACGTCCTGACGCGGACCCGGTCGGCCAAGCGCATCTCCCCGAGGGCGAGCAGAAAGGACAGCGTCGATTCCGCCCCTTGGTTCTCGTTCACGCGATCGGCATGCAGCCCGTCGCGGCAACCCCCCGTCGCGGCGTCGTAGAGCGATTGTTGCAGGTGGTTCTGGCCGAAGAACCAGCCGAAGGCACGGCGCGCGTGCTCCGTCCACCGCGTCTCGCCGGTCAGCCGGCCGGCCTCGAGACAGGCGGAGACCATCCCGCACGCTTCGAGCGGCTGCTGATCGTACAGCGCTTTAGCCCCGCCGCGCCGGTAAAAGCCATTCGACCCGATCGGCGCGAAATAGCCGTCTTCCGAGCACTGGATCGTGGCCAGCCACGCGAGGGAACGCGTCCCCGCCGCCAGCATTTCCTCGTGCTCCATCCAGGCTGCCGATACGAGGAGCGCCTGCGACAAGCGGGCGTTGGAGTACGTCAGACGGTCCTCGAACCACGGCCAATCGGGGCTCTGGGTACGCCGGAAGGCCTCCAGGAGCCGGAGCGCCAACGTCTTCCGGACCGATTGCACGTTGCTGTCACCCTGGAACGCGCGGAGGTACTCGTCGATTCCGAGCAGCGCAAACGCCCACGCGCGTGGGCTGGTGAATGTCGCGACCGCGGGCAACGCCGCGTGAAACAGATCGCCACCGAGACTCTGTTTGCCGGGATCGCCGGACCGGCCGACCACGGTGCCCAATGCCCATAGCGCGCGCCCATGGCTGTCCTCGGAGCCGTACTCTTCGAGCCATTGACGCGAGTACGACATGAAGTTCCTGAACCGCCGACGCTCCTGGTTGAACGCGTGGCTCACGAAGGCCATGTAGCGCGTGGCGAGCGTCCGCACAGCCTTCGCGTCCTCCGTGCCCGCGTCCTCGATGAGCGCGGTCAAGAGCAGTGCCCGCGCATTGTCGTCGAGACTGTACCCGTCTTCGTAGCGCGGGACCGTGAAGACGGCGTGCTGGAGCAGGCCCGTCTGATCGCTCATGAGATGGAGGTGCTCGAGGCTGATCTCGGGAAGCTCCGCCGGCCGCGTTGCGAGCGTCTTCGTTTGGAAGACCGTTCGGAGCCGATCGGCGTGCTCTGCGCGGGCCCGCTCGACACTCTGCATGTAGCGTCGCGCCACTGCGGGCCACGCCATGCTGCGACCGTGGGCCGCTGCGCGTTCACCGAGAGCGAGCCGCTTCACGTCATTCCCAAGCAGGCCAACGACCTCGGACGCGATGGCTTGCGGATCTCTCCAGGGCACGAGGATGCCGCGCCCCTCCGCGAGGAGTTCACGCGCGTACAGGTAGGGCGTCGAGATGACCGCCTTCCCGGCGCCGACCGCGTACGCCAATGTGCCCGAGGTGATCTGCTCCGGCTTCAGATACGGCGTGATGTAGATGTCCGCCGCGGAGAGAAATTCGACGAGTTCACCCTGGCTCACGAAGCGATCGTGAAAGATCATGCTGGAGTCCACGCCGAGCCGTTGTGCGCGTAGCTCCAGCATGAGCCGATAGGTTTCCCCGTGCCGCTCCTTCACGTGAGGATGGGTGGCGCCGAGGACGATGTAGACCGTGTCCGGGTAGCGCGCGAGGATCGCTGGTAGCGCGTCGATCACGTGCTCGATCCCCTTGTCAGGCGAGAGCAGGCCGAACGTCAGCATCACGGACTTGCCTTCAACGCCGAGCAGATCCTTGTTGCGCGGTGCGGACAGCATGCTTGGAATGCCGTGGGGGATCAGGTCGATCTTCTCCTCGCCCACGCCGTAGACGTCACGAAGGAGGACGGCGCCGTGGGCGCTCATCACCACGAGACGCTCCGAGAGCCTGGCGACCTCGTCGATCGCACTACGCTGCACGGGGGTGGGCTCGCCGAGGATCGTGTGAAGGGTAGTCACGATCGGCATCCGCAGCTCGCGGAGCAGCGCGAGCACGTGGCTGCCGGCCTTGCCGCCGAAGATGCCGTACTCGTGCTGCACGCACACGACATCGACCGCATTCACGTTCAAATAATCCGCGGCGCGGCGGTACGAGGCGACGTCGTTCTCGGCGATCTCGAAGCGAACTCGCGCCGGATAGGGATGTCGATGACTGCCGTCGTTCATTGCCAGCACGAAGCAATCGAGGACTGGGAACTCGACGGCGATCGCATCCGTCAGATGAGTGGTGAACGTGGCGATGCCGCACTGCCGCGGTAGGTGGTTGCCGAGCACGCCGACGGTGCGGATGGCCCCCATTGCGATCAGCGAGCGAGAATCAGCCTCAGGCCGCAATCGACGCAGAACACCGACTGGTGCCGTCGCGCGGCGGCGTGGTTGGACTCGCTGCATGGCGCGACTCGAATATGATCATTCACGACTCCGCCACACTGCGGGCAATGCCCCACGGGCGCGTTCGCGCGACGATGATTCATGTTGTCGCATGGAGTGCGCTGCATCGATCGTCCCATCATGTGCGCTGCTCCTTCTGTAGCTCGAGGGGTTCGAGTGACGCGTCGTCGCGGCGGATGACGGGGATCACTTCGAGCACCGCGCTTCGGCCTCGAGCTGCCCTGCGCGGAACTCGGCCCAGAAACGTCCGCGCTCCGCTCGACGGACGCTCTCGTCAGCGTCGTCTGTTTCCGTGGCGGAACGGTGGGCCGCACCTATCCGGCCCCGAAACGCGTTCCAATGGCGGGCGAGTATCCGGACAAGACGGGTGCGCACGTCAATCCATCCCCTCGATACCGGGGGCGAACTTGCGGCGATGGCCGTTGCACGAGAGCTTGGCGCTCACGTGCACGTCGTCGACGTCACGCGTGACCATGGCACGATTCTCCTTTCCGGAGTCCGCGCCGAGCACACGTGGGTAGGGAGCGGGGCGCCCCTGCCAGGTCGCGCTGCGGGGCTCTGAACGGCCTCGGACGCAATGTATCGGAGTCGCGATGACGGCGCAACGCAGCTATCGAATACGCGGCTACGTTTGACAGGTGTCCGACTTGCGGCCGGGCAAGCACGGAGAGATTTTCGGATCGAGGCGACGCATGACGCGATCGCAGCGATCTTGGCGGGTCTCGCTGGCGCCGTAGCAGCGATCCTGGCTTGGCGCAGCCTCCGGACAGCGAGCTTCGCGCTCGGTGTCACCACCTCTGGAGCGACCTATGGACTCCCGCCCAAAAGCGCGCCAACGTCGCTTGCGCTCAGGGTCCCATGGTCAGGGTCGACGAGATACGGAGCAGGCTGCGGCAAGCGGTTGGTCGTGCGTTCCTCATCGCCGCAGCGAGCGCGTTCGTGCCCGGGTTGGCCCACGCGCACTTCATCTTGATCGCGCCGGACTCGTGGATGTCGCAAGACAGTTTCGGACTTCCAGAGAAGCTCGGACCCTGCGGTGACGAAGGCGGTGGGACACCGACCGCCGCGGTGACGGCGTTTCGCTCAGGTCAGGCGATCTCGGTGACCATCAATGAGGTCATCGCTCATCCAGGTCACTACCGTGTCGCGCTCGCCGTCAACGACCGTAGCGAGCTTCCGCCGGAACCGACAGTGACGCCGAAGGCTGGCGATCCCTGCGGTAGCGCAGCCATCCAGAACCCTCCGACGTTCCCGATTCTGGCCGACAACGTGCTTCCGCATACGGGACCCTTCCCCGGGCCTCAGACCTTCACGGTCACTCTTCCGACCGACGTCACCTGTACCAAGTGCACGCTGCAGGTTCTCGAGTTCATGTCCAACCACTCCGCCCCGTGCTTCTACCACCACTGCGCGGACATCTCGATTCAGCCAGTCGGCGATTGCAACCTGGACGGGACGTTCAATCTCTTCGACGTGCTGGCGACGATCGACCTCGTGCTCGGTACGCGCACACCGAGCGCCGAGCAGCGCATCGCCTGCGACGCCAATTGCGACGGCCACATCGACCTGTTCGACGTTCTGAGAGACATCGACGCGTTGCTCGGCCGCATTGAAACGCCCCTCACATGCCCAGCACAAACGACGACGACCACGACCGTCACCACGACCACGCAGCCGGTGCCCGTCAGCTTTCGGGGCGACGTGCAGCCGATCTTCGCGGCGCGCTGCGCGCTGCCGGGGTGCCACTCGGGGCCGTTTCCGACACAGGGCCTGAACCTCAGCGACGGGAGCGCGTATGCCGCGCTCGTGAACTCGCCGAGCACCGAGCGGCTGGACCTGAAGCTGATCGCGCCCGGCTCGACTGCCGCGAGTTACCTGTGGTGGAAGGTGGGCCAGGCGCCGCCGGGCCAGAGCATCCTCGGCTCACCGATGCCACTGACCGGAGGACCGCTGTCACTCGCGCAGATGGCGACGATCCGCGGGTGGATCACGGAGGGGGCACTGAATAACTGACCTCGGCGGTCATCCGCCGACGCCGGACCCCTCCTCGATGCGGATGTCGTACGTCGCCCGCATTGCATCCATCGCCGCACGTCGGCGCTCGTCGGACCGTCCCCGAAGCCACCCCTGCAGCAGCCTCCCCCGGACCTCGGCCACCGACGGCGTCCGCGCGGGCTGCCGCTCGTCTAGCCAGACGAGGTGAACCCCGTATGCGGAGCGTACGGGACCGAACCAGGTCCGCGACGGCGCACCATCGACAGTCGCCGCGAACCCCGCCCCGAACGCGCGCGCAAGCTCGTCCCGCGACCCGTCGAACTCAGCACCGCGGAGAAACCCATCCCCACGACCTGCACCCGCGGCGGCCCCCGTGCCGCGCAGCTCCCCGAGCACCGCGAGCGCGTCGGTGACGACACGCCCGCCGCGAGCGTCCTCGCTGAAGTACACGTGCGTGAGGCGCACTCGCGCTGGCTCGGCGAGCCCCTCTCGATGCCGCTCGAGGTACTCCTCGAGCTCCGCCTCCGACGGCAGATCGCCCTCCCCCACCCGACCCGCCGCGAGCCGCATCATCTCGATCAGGTGCCGCCGGATCACGAGATCGCTCCGCTCGAGGCCTAGCCGCCGCGCCTCGCGCTCGAGCGATTCGCGATCCTGCGCCGTCTCCTCGCCGACGAAGCTGCCGAGCCGCACGAGGCGCTCGCGGACGGCACTATCGCGGCGATCGAAGCT
>VBKG01000245.1 GCA_005879585.1 Deltaproteobacteria bacterium
CGCATCCTTCACGAGCTTGTTGACGGCGAGCTTCGTGTAGCGCACGGCGAGCGGTGCACCGGCGGCGAGCCGCGTGGCGAACGCCATCGCCGCCGCGTCGAGCTCGGCGGCCGGCACCACGTGGTTCACGAGCCCGATGCGCTCGGCCTCGGCGGCGGTGAGCGGGTCGCCCGTCAGCAGGTACTCCTTGGCGCGCGCCGGGCCGACGGCGAGCGGCCAGATCGCGGCGCCGCCGTCGCCGGCGACGATCCCGACCTTCACGTGCGGATCACCGATCGTCGCCGTGTCGGCCATGAAGATGACGTCGCAGAGGAGCGCGATCGACGCACCGAGGCCCATGGCGTGACCGTTCACCGCCGCCACGATCGGCACCTCGACGTCGAGCAGATCCCAGATGAGCTGCTTGGCGTCGCGCCGGAGCGCCTCGAGCCGCCCTGGCTCCTGGAGGGCGGGAAACCAGGCGAAGTCGCCGCCGGCCGAGAAGGCGCGGCCGCGCCCCGTGAGCAAGACGGCGCGCGCGTCGTTCTCGCGCTTGAGGCGTGCGAAGAGTGCCGTCAAGTCGCGGTGCAGACGGCCGTCGACGGCGTTCAACGGGCTCGACGGATGGTCAATGGTCACCCGGAGCACCTGACCCACGCGCGCGAGGCGGAGCGTCGCGAAGTCGTCGCTGCTCATAGCGTCGAGGTGTCGGCATCGAGGCCGAAGAGGATCCGGCCCGTGACCTCCAGCGTCGCGGGCGCGACCATCATGTGCTGCGTCACCACGTGGATGTCCCGGAGCTGCCGCTGCAGCGGGCTCGTCGCGTACACGGCCGTGCCACCTCCGGCATGGTACATGAGGTCGACCGTGCGCGCGGCGGTGATGGTGACGTGCGTCGCCGCCAGCCGCACGAGCGCCCGATGGCGGACCTCGAGGCGGCCTTCGCCCGTCGCTGCCTGCCACGCCTCCTCCACCGCGTCGAGTACGAACGCGCGCGCCGCGCGCAGCGCGGCCTCGGCCTCGGCCAGCTGCGCCTGGACGACGGGACGCTCCGCCAGGACGCGACGGCTACCCGTGGGCGTCTTTCCGGTCGCGAGGTGAACGAGCTCGTCGACGGCGCGCCGGGCAATCCCGAGCGCCACGCCCGCAATGCCGAGGGCGAGGAGACCGAAGACGGGGAACGCGTAGAGTGGCCCGCGCTCGACGGGACTGTCGGTGATCAACGACAGCGAGTGGGCGGCCGGTACCACGACGTCGTCCACCGCGATGTCGTGGCTGCCCGTGCCGCGGAGACCCGATACCGTCCAGGTGTCGATGATGCGCACCTCGCTGGCAGGAAAGAGCATGAGCCGCGAATCGGGCATCCCATTGGGCAAGAGGCGCGGCCCACCCCCGTCGATCACGACACTGCCGCCCATGAGCCACGCGCAGTGCTCGCATCCGCTCGCGAACGGCCACCGTCCGGTGACCCGATACGCGCCGTCCGCGATGATGGCCCGGCCATGGGGCGCGAATACGCCGCCGGTCACCACGTCGGGGGGGCCGTAGATCTCGCGCGCGGCATCTGCGGGCAGGTACGCGGCGGCGACGCCGCTCGTCGCGCCGATCATCGCCGACCAGCCCGCGGAGCCGTCCGCCTCCGCGATCGCCTCGAGCACGGCGATCATGATCGCGGGATGGAGCTCGTCGCCGCCACAGCTTCGCGGGACGCACATGCGGAAGACGCCAGTGGCGGTCAACGCGGCGACCAGCTCGGCCGGCACACGACGGTCGTGTTCGATGCGCTCGGCCGCGGCGCGGATACGCGGACCGAGGGCGCGTGCGGCGGCGACGGTGCTCGACATGCGGCGGCCCGGACATAGCCCATTCCTCGCCGCCCGGCCAAGCTCACCCGCGCGCCGCGCCCGTGGCGAAGGGCCGCAGCGAGCGGCCCTTCGCAGCGGACGTCAGCAGTCGGTCAGCGGGCGCGCGCGACGCCGCCGTACGAAGGCTCGATCTGCGCCTGAGGCTGAGCCTGCGCCGGAGGCGGCGTGGTCGCGACCGCCGAAGGCGGTAACGTCACGTCCGCCGAGTACGTGACGTCGGCGGGACACCAATGCCAGACGCCGAGCGTGATCAGCCGAGTGAGCGTCGTCGGCACGCACGCCCCACGGTTCACCTCGACGCTGCGGTTCGCGAGACGCTCGGGCGGCCCGCACCGCCGCAGGACGTCATCGGTCTTGATCTCGTTCAGCTCCTGCGTCGGCATCGCGAAGGCCACGATCGGAATCGGGACCACCGCGATCATCGAGTTGTCCATCCACTCACTGCCCGAGCAATGGCTGGCCACGGCCTGAGCGGGCTGCCCCGACTCCTTCACGAGCACGTCGCGCGTGAGCGCGGTACAGCCGCCCAGCACGAGCGCGGCTGCGACGAGAGCTCCTGCCGCTGCGGAGCCCATGTAACTGCTCCTCCGTCCGGTCACCATGACGACCTCCTTTCTCGATCTTTGCTCCGGGGCGCACGGCGGAACCGCCGGCGGCGAGCGTCGCTCGATGCGGCCGCGCGTCTGCACGACCCGTCTCGCAGCCACCGTCGTGGCTGCCCGGAGCTCCGCTACACGATTCCCCTTCAGCTTAGGAGTTTCACCCGCCCAATGCCCCTCCCCTGGATGGGTGAGAATGGAGCGAAAATAGATCACCCTTGCGCGCCGCGTCGTCGCGGTTTCAAGGGCTCTTCTGACGCTGGCCGCACGCCGCTGCGCGCGCTATGTGAGCGGGCGTCGTGGACCTCTCCCTCACGCCCGCTCACGAGGCGTTGCGCCGCCGCCTCCGCACCTGGCTCGCCGCCAACTTGCCGCGCTCGCGGCGGGACGATCGCTCGGTCGAGTACGGCGAGCCGGAGCGGATCCCCGCGGCCAAGGCGTGGCAGCGGAAGCTCTACGAGGCGGGCTTCGTCGCGATGCGCTGGCCGCGCGAGTACGGCGGCCAGGGCGCCGACGTGCTCGAGCAGACGATCGTCGACGACGAGCTGGTGCGCGCCGGCGCGCCAGGGCTGATCGGCCTCCTCGGGGTCGAGATGCTCGGGCCGACGCTCATCGAATGGGGTACTCCGGAGCAGAAGCGGCGATTCCTGCCGCCGGTCCTCACCGCCGACGAGATCTGGTGCCAGGGCTACTCCGAGCCGGACTCCGGCTCCGACCTGGCGTCGCTCCGGACGCGTGCCGAGCTCGACGGCGACCACTTCGTCGTGAACGGCCAGAAGGTCTGGACGTCCTACGCCCACCTCGCCGACTGGATGTTCTGCCTCGTCCGGACGGATCCCGAGGCCCCGAAGCACGCGGGCATCTCGTACCTCTTGATCGACATGCGCAGCGCCGGCATCACCGTCCGTCCGCTCGTGCAGATGACGGGCGACGCGGGCTTCAACGAGGTCTTCTTCGAGGACGTCCACGTGCCCCGCGCCAACCTGGTCGGCGGCTTGCACCAGGGATGGCAGGTCGCCAACTCGACGCTCCGCCACGAGCGCAACATGCTCGGGTCGAGCGCGCGCACGCAGCAGCTGCTCCACGCCGTCCAGCGGCTGGCGCGACGGCGCGGCATCGCGGACGACGGTGCCATCCGCCAGCGTCTCGCCAACCTCGCCATCCGCGTCGAGGCCATGCGGCTCCAGGGGCTCGGCACCGGCGGCCTCTGGTCGTTCGAGTTGATGTTCACGCTCGGCATGATCATCGGCGGCGGCACCTCGCAGATCCAGAAGAACATCATCAGCGAGCGCGGTCTCGGCATGCCCCGCGGCTGAACGGTGACGCCGGCGGTCTCCATCCTCCTGCCGGTCTTCAATGCGAGAGCGACGCTCGCCGCCTGCCTGCGGAGCGTCGAGCGGCAGCTCGAGGAACGCTGGGAATGCGTCATCGTCGACGACGGCTCGTCCGACGGCACCCTCGCGCTCGCGCGCGCGTTCGCCGCGCGCGACTCTCGCTTCCGGGTCGTCGCGACGGCGCACTCCGGGCTCGTGACCGCGCTGAACACCGGCCTCGACCGCTGCCGGGCGCCGCTCGTCGCGCGGATGGACGCAGACGACGTCATGCATCGCGCGCGGCTCGGCGTACAGATCGCGGCCCTCTCCGCCCCCGGCCTCGCCGCCGTCGGCAGTCACGTCCGCCTCTTCCCGCGCCGCACGCTGCGCGACGGGTGGCGCGCGTACGAGCAGTGGTTGAACGGCATCGACTCCGCGCAGCAGGTGCGTGACGAGGCCTACATCGAATGTCCTGTCGTTCACCCCACCCTCATGATCCGTCGCGACGTTCTCGCCGCGCTGCGCTACCGCGACTGCGGCTGGCCCGAGGATTACGACCTCGTCCTCCGTCTCCTCGGCGCGGGCCACGAGGTGGGCGTCGTGCCACGCCGGCTGCTCGCCTGGCGCGATTCGGCCGCTCGCCTGTCTCGGACATCGAGCACCTACGCGCTCGACCGCCTAACCGCGTGCAAGGCCGCCTTCCTCGCCGACCAATTCCTCGCGGGCGTGGATACCTACGTGCTGTGGGGCCACGGCGGGACCGGACGGGCGCTACGCCGGGCGCTCGTCGCCCACGGGAAGCGACCCTCCCACGTGGTGGAGGTCCACCCCGGGCGGCTCGGGCAGACGATCCACGGGGCACCCGTCGTCGCCCCCGAGGCGCTCCGGACGATCACGGGCCGGCCCGTCGTCGTCTCAGTCGCGGGTGCGGGCCCGCGTCGCCAGATCCGGGAGGCGCTGACCACCATGGGCTTCCACGAGACCCGCGACTTCGTGTGCGCCGCCTGACGCCCGGTAGCGCTTGCACTTTCGGGCGAATTCTCTATTAAGCAACCGGGGATGGGTGGCTGGGGTAGGAGGCGGCAGACCCTCGGTCTGGTGCTCTCGGGCGGCGGTGCCCGCGGCGCGTTCCACGTCGGCGTCTACGAGCGGCTGCTCGCCGACCCGCGGTTCGCCGCCGGGCCGGCTGTGCTGTCGGGGACGTCGGCCGGCGCGATCAACGCCGCACTGATCGCGGCCGGGAAGACGCCGGCCGAGATGATGCAGTTCTGGCAGCGGATCGCCGACGACCCGCCGGTGGCGGCGAGCGACGTCTTCTTCCGAGACGTCGCGCGGCGGCTGGTCCGGCTGGGTTTCGAGGAAGCGGTCCGCTGGTTCAGCACGACGCAGGCGCTCCGCACGTTCCTCTGGCGTGCGCGTAACCACTTGCCGCCGCGGCGCGGGGGACTCCTCGCGTTGTGGGTCGAATATCTGCTGACCGAGCGGTGGGAGCTGGTGAGCCGGCTCCTCGAAGGGGTCCGCGAGCCCTTCCTCGCCGACACGGCGCCGCTGCGCGAACGGCTGGTCGCCGAGTTCGGGGGAGAGCGCGTGCCGAGCCGCGGAATCCGTCTCGCCATCAACACCGTCGACGCGCATACCGGCGGCGTGGTGCGCTACGTCACGGCAGCGACGCCCTTCACGCGCTCGCCGGACTACGTGGTCGTCGACGCGATCACCGTCGACATGGTGCTGGCGAGCGCGAGCATCCCACTGCTCTTCCCGCCGGTCCAGATCGGACCGCGGCTGCTCTGGGACGGCGGGCTCCTCGTGAACACGCCGCTCGCACCCGTCGTCGCGCTCGGCGCCGACGAGATCGTGACCGTGCTCGTCACCGAGCCGCCCGACCCACGACCGGGACCATTCCCGCACCTCGGACGCGCCGTCGAGCGGACCGTCGACAGCTTTCTCGAGAACGCCTACAACATCGACCGGAAGCTCTTGCTGACGCGCAACCGGCTCGCACGCCTCGAGCGCGCGCCCTACCGCGACGTGACGCTCTACGAGGCGGTGCGGCCCGCCCGCAACGCGTGCTTCAACGCCGGCTCGTACCTGTACTTCGAGCGCCACGTGCTCGAGGCCATGCGCACGGCGGGGCAGCGGGCCGCCACCGCGTGGCTCGCCGCGGGGCCGGTCGTCGACGGGCTCGACGAGCCGCTCGCGAGCCTCGCGGTGTGCTGAGCGCACCCCCCCGTGCCTCCGACGGAGAGCTCGCCGCTCGCGCCGCGGCGATGGCGGCCGAGGTGGGGTTCCTCGGCGTGCCGCTCGACGGCTTCGCGGCCACGGGGAAGAAACAGCTCGACGCCCTCATGACGCTCGGCCTCGACCGCGATTCGCTGCTGCTGGACATCGGCTGCGGATGCCTGCGGGGCGCCTACTGGCTCATCCACTACCTGGGTCCCGGGCGCTATTGCGGGATCGAGCCGTACCGCAAGCGAGTCGACCTCGGACTTCGCCATCTGGTTGAGCCGGAGGTGCAGGCGGCAAAGCGGCCACGGTTCGACGGGAATGACGTCTTCGACACCTCCGTGTTCCGGGAACGGTTCGACTTCTTTCTCGCGAGCTCCATCTGGTCGCACGCATCGAAGCCGCAGATCGAGCACATGCTCGACGGATTCCTCCGCGACACGAGGGAGCACGCCGTGTTCATGACGTCCTACGTGCCGGCCGCGAGTACGGGCGACGATTACCGCGGCACGGGATGGGTAGGGACGAGCCCCAGCTGCGACGTGCCCGGCGTCATCCGTCATCGCCTGGACTGGATCGCGGAGGCGTGCGAACGGCGGGGCCTGAACGTCCGGCAGCTCGATGGCTACGAGCTCGACTCGCAGCCGTGGCTCGCGATCCGGCGCGTCGGCGCGTGAAGCGGTCAGCCGCCGGACGCCGCGCTCCGGGCACCCTGCCGCGGCCGGCGACGCGGCGTCGCGGCCGCACGACGCGGGACCCGGCGCCGCCGGTGATGGTTGTTAGGTTTCATGAACTGCTCGAGGAGCTGTCGGACCTCCGCACGCACCACGTGGCGGAGGGCGATGATGAAGTTCGTGGGTCGCGCCATGCGTCTCCCTTAGTGCGGCGGGGCGGCGGCCGTCAATGCTAGATTTCACACCCACACCTTGACGGCGCGCGACCGGTCGTGGTTTGAGCACGGCCGTGCCGCCGTCCCTCGCCGAGCAGCTGGCCGCGGTCAAGGACCGCGGTACGTGCCGCATCACGACCCGCGGACGGCGGACCGGGAAGCCGCACACACGGATCATCTGGTTCGCCGCCGAGGACACCGTCGTCTATCTCGGGACACTGAATGCACGGCGCGACTGGGTGCGGAACGCGCAGAAGAATCCGGACGTGGAGCTCGACTTCGGCGCCTTCCGCCTCCACGGACGGCTCAGTACGATCGCCGACGCCGGCCTCGAGAGCCATGCGCGCGGCCTGATCGCGCAGAAATACTGGGCCGCCTGGATCGCCTCGTGGTTCGGCAAGGGCCCGGAGCGAATGTTCCGCGTCGACCAGCTGTCCGTCGCGGGCTGACTCAGGCGGCGGTGCGCGTGACCGCGGTCTCCAGCCGCCGTCCATAGAGCCGGAGACAGTTGCCCGCGAGAAGCTTTCCGAGATGCTCCCGCGTGTACGGCCGCTGGCGTGCGACGTTCTTCACGCAGTCGGTCAGCACGCCGTCCCAGTGACCGTAATCCGCGCTGAAGCACGCGACGTCCTCTCCTGTCTCCCCGAGTGCCTCCCGTAAGTACGCGGGCGCCGGGTCGTCGGACTCAAAGCTCACGAAGACCTGCCCGCGGCGGAAGAAGTCGGTCGGATCGTGCGCGAGCCCGCGATACTCGTACAGGAAGTCGTCGCGTTCGGCGGCCGGCCGCTCGCGCGCGGCGTGCACGAGGAGGTCGTAGACGCCGCGCGCCTTGGCGAGCAGATGGAGCCGTCCATCGTCGCCGCGACGCTCGCGGACGAGCTCGCGCATGAACTCCGTGATGGAGATGCGAGTCCCCGGCTCGAAGTCGCGGATGCGCTTCTCCCAGTGCTCGTGGAAAGCGTGGACGAGGTCCGGCAGCCAGCCGCAGCCCGCCTCGAGAAACGCCATGCGGAGCGTCGGAAATCGGTCGAAGACGCCGTCGAAGACGCAGGCCGAGAGCGCCATCTGCATCTGGTTCCGGTGGCCGAAGATGTGGGACAGGATGAACGTATCCACCTGCTCGGCGATGCCCGACGGCAGATACACGCCCGGGGAGCCGTGCACGCCGAGCGCGACGTCGAGCTCGGCCGCCGCCGCGAGCAGCGGGTGGAAGTCCGGATGGCTCAGGTGCTTCGGCAGCCGGATCATCGGAAACGCATCCGGCGCCGCGGGGTGCGGCACGGGCACGCTCGGGGGCACGTGGACGCCGATCATGCCGAGGTCGACGACGCAGCGCCGGAGCTCCTTCACCGCCTCGCCGACGTCGGCGAGCGACAGGTAGCCGACCGGAAAGAGCCGCCCGGCGTACGGCCGGCAGTCTTCTGCGATGTAGTCGTTGTAGGCGCGCATGCAGGCGACCGCGAGCTCGGGGTCGAGGATCGATTCGAAGCTCAGCGTCATCGACCCGTAGAGCACCTGCGCGTCCACCCCCTCACGGTCCATGTGCTCGATGCGGATGCGGTTGAAGACACCGCCGAGCGCCGTCTCGGGATGAATCGCCGCGAAGGCGCCCTTCCCCGGCCCGTCGGGCTGCGGGAAGACGCGCTCGTGCGGCGCGCCGGTCCGCGGGTCCCGGTCCTGCACGACCAGTCGCGGCTGTCCGTAGCGGTCCGTGCGCGAGCCGAGACGATCGCGGTGGCGCGCATCCAGGTAGTCGAAGAAGACGACCGGGTTCTCCATCTTGTGAGCGTCGGCGTCGATGACCAGCAGGCCGTCGTGCATGCCGACTCGCGTAGGCGATCCCGCCCCTCGCCGTCAAGGCTCGTTGACACTCCGCGCGACGCCTCGATACGCTCGCGCGATGACGGTCGCCGAGTTCGAGGCGGCGGGACTGTACGATCCCGCGGCACCGGGGGCCGCCGATCGCCTGGCGCTCCTCGAGTGGCTCGTCGCCCAGGGCGCGACGCTCGAGCAGATGGTGGAGGCGCAGCGTCACGGGTCGCTCACGGGTCTCGCCGGCGACCTCATCCTGCGGCCCGGCGAGCGGCTGACGCTCGCCGAGGTGGCCGCCGCGGCCCGCATGGAGCCGTCGCGCATCGAGCGCCTCCGTCTCGCGACGGGACTGCGGCCCGCCGGGGCCGACGAACGGCTCTTCAGCCGCGAGGATGCGGACGTCTTCGCGAACTTCGCGACCGGCGACGTGTTCTTCGGCGACCGCCCGATGCTGCAGTTCATCCGCGTCATCGGCTCCTCGCTCGCCCGCATCGCCGAGGCGGCGGTCGCGCTCTTCCTCGCCAACGTCGAAGGGCCGATCGTCGAGCGGCATGCGGGCGAGCTGGCGCTCGCAGAGGCGAATTTGCGCGCCCTCCAGGCGCTGGAGGCGATCCCGCACGGCGTCCGCACGATCCTCCGCGCGCACATGGAGACGGCGATCCGCCGGCTGCGTGCCGCGCGACGCGAGCGTTTCAGGCGGGATACGGTGATCGTCACGGTCGGATTCGTCGACCTCGTCGGTTACACGCGGCTCTCCCAGCAGCTCGACTCGCGGGCGCTCGGCACGCTGGTCGAGCGGTTCGAGGCCCTCGCGAGCGACACCGTCGCCGCCCGCGACGGGCGCGTGGTGAAGCTCATCGGCGACGAGGTGATGTTCGTCGCGGTCGACCCCGCGGCGGCCTGCGACATCGCGCTCACGCTCCTCGAGCGCTTTGCCGACGATCCGTCGGTCACCCCGCGCGGCGGGCTCGCGCGGGGTCCCGCCCTCATGCGCAGCGGCGACTACTACGGACCGGTCGTCAATCTCGCGTCGCGCGTCGCCGACCTGGCCGTGCCGCGGGAGATCCTCGTGACGGCGGAGGTGGTGGACGAGGCCGGCACGGGCCGTTTCCGGTTCGAACCGGCCGGCCGCCGGGCGCTCAAGGGCTTCGACGAGCCGGTCGCGCTGCACGCCGCCGCGCGAGCCTGACGATCAGAGCCCGACCTCGGCGATCGCGCGCAGCGCCTCGATCTGCTGAAGACCGCAGATGACGGTCGTGACGCGCGCCTCGC
>VBKG01000246.1 GCA_005879585.1 Deltaproteobacteria bacterium
CTGGCCGCTCGCGAAGTTCCAGCTGAAGGAGATCCGCGGCCTGATGGAGCTCGCCGCGTTCACCCGACCGAAGTACGAGGAGAACCTGAACCAGTTTCTCGCCGAGAAGTGGAAGCCGCTCGAGGACGCGCTCGCGCGCGAGGACTTCCGCGCGTTCGACACGCTCTTCCACGAGGCGATCGAGGCTGCCAACGCGTATCACGAGCTCCGCGACAAGCCCTACATCCGATGGAAGCTGCCGGAGTCGCCGCCGCCGGACCTCGATCTGACGCCGCGCAGGAAGTAACCGGCGTTCGCCTGCGGACGGCCCTCGCCGCCTCGGCGGTGATCCACGGCGTCGCGATCCTTCTTGCCGTGCGGCTCGGCTCGGCGCCCCTCCCGCAGGCGCTGGTCGCGTTCTCGGTCTCGCTCATCGCGGGAACTGGCGGCGACGGCGGTGGCGCGGCGGCGGCACCCGAGCCCGCTGTGGCACCGGAACCCATGGCGGCGACACCGCCGGCCGTCGTCGCGCCGCTGCCGACGCCGACACCGCAGCGGCGCGCGGCGCATCCGACGCCGCGCGGCCGTGACGTGAGTCGCGCGCCGACGGAGGTCGCCCCCGTGCCCGGTAGCGGGGAGGGCACCGGCACCGAGGGCGGGGGCAACGGCATCGGCGGCGGAGCCGGCGGCGACGGCTCCGCAGGAGAAGGCGCGGCATACGGTACGAATCCGCTTCCACCCTATCCGATCGTCGCGCGGCGTCTCGGCATGGAAGGTGTCGTGCTGCTCGACGTGCTCGTCGCGCCCGACGGCCATGCCGCCGACGTGCGCGTCGCCCGGTCGTCCGGACACCCGGCGCTCGACGAATCCGCCCTGACGACGGTGCGCGAGCACTGGCGGTTCGTGCCGGCGCGGCGCGATGGCGTGCCCGTCGAGAGCCGCGTCACGGTGCCAATCC
>VBKG01000247.1 GCA_005879585.1 Deltaproteobacteria bacterium
CGTGGGGACGCTGACGCACGAGGTGTCCGTCGGCCGATATCCGCGCACGCTGGCGCTCGACGCTGCGGGACACGTCTTCACGGCCGACCAGACCGACGACACGGTGTCGCGTCTCGACCAGGCCGACCTCGGGAACCGGATCGAGACGAACCTCGGCTCGGGCTGCGGTCCCTACGGCGTCGCCGTCACACCCGCCGGCGACAGCGTGCTGGTCACATGCCAGGGCACGAGCACGCTCGTCGTCCTCGACCTCGGCCTGACGGTCGTCGCGCGCGTGAAGCTCCCGTGGCCGAACGCGCGCGCCATCGCGCTGAGCGACGGCGGCAAGGCCTACGTCACGCACTTCCTCACCGCGGAGCCGGGGACCGACGCCCACGTGAGCGTGGTCGACGTGGCGTCGAGGAGCATTGCCACGGTGTTCGCGATCCCCGCCGACACCACGACGTGCGAGACGCAGCACTCCGGCCAGGGTGTGTTGAACCTGCTCTCGGCGATCGCGATCGTGCCCGCCGGCCCGTACGCCGGCGAAGTGTGGGTGGGCGGGACACAGGAGAACGACCTCAGCAAGGGTCTCTTCGAGCGCTTCCCGGGGTTCGCGGGACAGCCGGGAGCGGCGCTCTTCCCGCGCCTGACGTTTCGCCCGTTTCCCGATCCGCCGGCGCGCGGGCGCAGGCGGGCACCGGTTCCGGCGGCCGCGGCGGCGCGTAACCTGTACGACGCGGGCGCGCACGACATCTCGCGCTTCGCGATCTACGAGCTCGATGGCGCCGACGGCCACGTCGTCGGGAAGCTCGACGTCGACGCGGCGAACACCGCGAGCGACATCGAGTTCTCGCCCGACGGGACGGTCGCAGCGGTCGTCGACCAGATGACCAACAGCCTCCATCTCTTCAACACACGGCGCGGGCGGGATGGCGACGTCACCACGCTGTTCGGTCCGCCGTCGGCGAACGGGCCGGGCGGAGCGGCCGCGGCGAAGCCGTGCACCGCCGACTCCACGCTCGTCGTCGACGAGGCGCCGTACCGCGTCGCCCCGCAGGCGGCGCTCACCACGATCGGCGGCTATGATCCCGTGCGTCTCGACGCGGGCAAGCCCAGCGTGGTGCGCACGGGGCTCGACTTCGACACCGCGACCTACGTGGCGAGCGGGACGTCGCAGATGCGCGCGGTGCCGGACGGCATCGGCACCGCACCGATCGGCGTCCGCCTCGCGCCCGACGGCCGGGCCGTGTACGTCGCCAACTACCTCGCCCGCAACGTGGTGACGGCGTCGACGGACTTTCGCTGTGCCATGGACCCGACGCGGACCTGCGCGACGAGCAACGACTGTGGCGGGGCGGACTGCGTGCCGCTGCTCCTCGGCGAGCCGGTGCTGACCGTGCGAACGCAGGCCGACGATCCGGGCTGCGTCGCCAACGGCCGGATCGCCGACGGCGGGAGCGCCGTCGCCATCTGCGACCCGACGTTCCCCGCGATCCTCGACGGCAAGACGCTCTTCAACACGGCGGCGCGTGATGCGAGCGTGGCGAATCACCTCGGCCTCGGGCATGCGGCGCCGCTGTTCGACGAAGGTCCCGTGCCGGGAAGCGCCGTCAGCACCTCGCGCGACGCGTCCCACGTCACCTGCTCGACGTGCCACGCCGACTTCGGCGGCCAGGACGGTCGTACATGGGACTTCTCGCAGCTCGGATCGTCGCTCCGGAACACCATGGACCTGCGCGGCCGCGCCGGCTTCGCGCCCGGACACTGCGGGAATGCCGCCGGTACGCCGTGCTCCTTCGACGCCGCGTGCGGCGACGGCGACGTCTGCCGCATGGCTCCGGATCTGGTGCCGCCGAACATCCCGGCCGTGGACCGCGCGCGATACTTCAACCCGATGCTCACCGTCCACTGGAACGGTGACCGCGACGAGGTGGAGGACTTCGAGCACACCTACCGCTCGCTCATGGGTGCGGGCGACTGCAACGGCCGCGAAGACGACGACGGCGCCTGCTTCGGCGCGCTCGTGCAGCGGAGCCTGGCCACGTCAGCGGATCCCGTCGATGTGAACGACGACCTCGCGGCGCCGAACCGCAACCTTCCGGGCCGCGCACGGCCGGACGTCGTCGCCGGCATCCGGCTGACGCACGTCGCGGACTTCGTCTACTCGCTCGCGGAGTTCGTGAAGAACCCGAACCAGCCCGACGCCGCGGCGGAGCGCGGGCGGCTCCTCTTCGACGACCCCCAGACGAGGTGCGTCGAGTGCCACGACAGCGCCCCCGTGACGGGCGAGCGGCAGTTCTTCACCGACAAGCGCCCGCTCGGCGACGGCTTCGATCCGGCCTCGCCCGCGGGCGCGGATCGCAACGACCCGTTTCTCCGCCACGACGTCGGTACGGCCAACGTCTTCGACGGCACGGATCCCAACGCGATCGCGCAGAAGACGGGCACGTTCCCGAACGTCAGGCTGCCGATTCCTGCACACCGGCGGACGCTGAAGGAGTACGTCACGCCGGTGCTGAACGACGTCTGGAGCTCCGCGCCCTTCCTCCACGACGGCAGCGCGCCGTTCCTGCTCGACGTCGTCCGCCCATGCGATTCGACGCTGGACGACTGCCTCGTCTTCGGCCGCGGACGCAACCTCGACGACCGGCACGGCGTGACGAGCATCCTGACGCCGCAGCAGCTGAATGATCTCACCGCGTTCCAGAAGACGCTCACGCGCGAGACGCGGCTCGAGCACGGAAGAGGGGTCGTCTTCGCCGGCGCGCTCGCGCTCACCGACGCGCGGCTCACGTTCCCCCGCCGTCGCGGCGGCTCCTTCGCGGTCTCTGGCGTCCTTTCGTCAGCGCCTGGGCCGCTGGACGTCGGCGCCGGCGTCACGGTGTCGGTCGCGACGCCGGCCGGCGAGCAGATGGCGATCTTTTCGCGCTCGCTACCGATGCGGGCACGCCGCCGCGGGTTCATCGGGCGGGTGGAGACGGAGGGCGGAGCCGCGGTCGTGAAGCTGCGGGACCTCGGCGGCGGGAAGGTGCGTCTCCGAGCGCGAGCACACGGCCGCGACGTCCGTGTGCTCGACGCCGACAACCGAGATATCACCGTCGCGGTGGAGGTGCCTCTTGCCGGGTCGCCGAGCGTTGCGACCTTCGTGAAGACCCGGAGCCTGCGCGGCGGGAAACGGAAGTTCGAGCTCGCGCGGGGTCCGACGCGGTCCGCTCAGCGGTAGATGCGACAGTCGTACCGAGCGTGCAGCTCCTCGTAGAGGCGCTGGCGCTCGGGCTGGGACAACCGGCCGAGCAGGGAGACCAGGCGGGTCAGCGTCGCAGCGTCACCTGATGGGGCATCGTCCGCAGCGCCTGCGTGGTCGGGTGTGACGCCACTTCCCTCGCAGAGCGGGCACGGGTCCGGCGGCGCGCCGCCCTCGGGATCGGGCCAGAGCCCGCTCCCTTCACAGAATCCGCATGCTGGCTGCCGGCTCCGGGCGGTTTCCACGGTAACCTCCCTGAGTAGCCAGTATTCGCCCGGGCCCCCGGCAAGGTCAAGGCACGGAGTTCGGCCATACGGCCGTGGCGGCACAGCGTGTAAGGGCGGCGACCGCCGTCGTGCAGAAATCTAGGGAGCCGCCCTGATGCGAGCCGCGACTGCGCACGCGATGCCTTGGTGGATGAACTCGCGCCCGTGCGCGCCATTCAATGGAGAATCACGAAAGCTCAGCCCGCTCGCGGGCGACGCCGCTCCTCCCGGATCTGCGGGAGAACCCAAGCTGAATTGCCGTGACGAAGGCGTTCGTGCGCCGCTCGTCACGGTGCGTCACGTGCGATGGAGAAATTTGCCAGGCGTCGCGGGAGAAAAACTCCAGATTCCCTATTGACAGGAAAAAGCCCACGGAGGTAAGCCCGCAGGCGCTCCAATCCACGGAGCGTCCGCGGCGCAATGTCGCGCTCATTTTACATAGGCCAACGGAGGAGGCGTATGAAACGACTTCTGGGATTCGCCATCGGAGCATTCGTCCTGATGGCCGCGGGCGCGGCGGTCGCGGCGCCTCCCGGCCCGGGTCAGAAATTCGATTGCAGTCAGGGAGGCTCCGGCATCTCGTGCGCGAGCGACGACACGGGCTGCGTGCCCCAATCCAAGGACGTTCCCACGGGCAACGTGTCCACGCTGAAGTGCGGTGACGGGCTCAGCAAGGCCTTCGCCGGTGCCATCCGCGCGGTGATCAAGTGTCACGCCAAGATGGCCTCGTCAGTCCTCAAGGGCGCTCCGGTGGACGACGAGGTGTGCGAGAGCAACGACCCGGTGAAGCACAAGTCGGCGAAAGAGAAGCTCGACGCGGCGATCGCGAAGATCGCGCCGCTCTGCACCTCCACGCAGCTGACGCTGGCGGCGGCGCAGGAGTCGACGCTGTTCGCGAGCAAGACGAACCCCCTGTCGCTCGACGCGCAGGCGGGTGCCGTTTACTGCGACGGCTCGACGTCGATCGATCCGGGCGGCGACGATGCCGGAACGATCTCCACTACCGACCCCGTTAACGATGGCAATCGCCTCAAGTGCGCCAATGCCGTCGGCTCCGAGCTCGGTAAGCTCGTCGCCGCGGCCATCAAGTGCCACATCAAGTTGGCCGACTCGGACTTCGGCGTCAAGGACTTCGACGAGAACGTGTGCGAGGAGAACGACCCCGTGAAGGGCAAGTCGGCGTTACAGAAGTACAACGCCGCCATGACCAAGCTCACCGCCAACGGCACCTGTAGCGCGAATACGTGCCTGACGTCCGGGAACCGCACCACCCTCGGGGCGAACATCCTGGCCCAGGTCGAGGCGGCCAACCAGATCGTCTATCCGTGTCCGGGCACCACGACGACCACCACGACCAGCACCACCACCACGACCTGCCCCGGCGGCTGCTGCTGCGCGGGCGGAGTCCCGACCAAGACCGTGTTCACGACCGGAATCGGTTCTGGCACCTGCGGGCACCTCGCGTCCGACACGAACGCGAACTTCTTCTCACTTGCCTGCGGCGGACTCTACTTCGGCGGCGCCGGCGTGGGCGTGCCGCTGCCGTCCAGGGTCCCCGACCAGGGGTCGTCGATCTCGAACGTCTCCTGCAGTGGCACGACGCTTACCGTCTCGGGTACCACGGCGACCCAGGCGGGCGGGAACCGGTGCATCCAGGGGGCCAACTCCACGCGCGGCGCCTCTTGCACGACCAACGGTGACTGCGCCGGGACGTGCCTCAGCGACACCGATTGCTCACCGACCACCTCGCCGCCGTCGTGCGTCAGCGGGAGCTGCAACAACGGGAAGTGCGCCTTCGAGAAGTGCACGAACGCCGGCTGCCTCTTCGGCCCACCGCTGCCGATCCCCAACTCCTCGAACGGCGGCGCGGCAACCAGCACGTGCGTGATCAACACCCTCAGCGGGAACGCCTCGGGCAGCGCCGACTGCGCGGCGGGGAGCGTGACGAACCTGAGCCTGCCGCTCAGCTCCGGCATCTTCCTGACCGGCGACCTCATGCCGATGCGGTGGTCAACGACACGGGTCGCTGCCGCAGCGGCAGCGGACAAGCCGCCAACACGCCGTGTTGTACGGGCTCGGATTGCGCCCTCTCCGGGACCTGCGAGACGGGCCGGTGCTCGGGCGGCTCGAACAACAACTTCGGGTGCATCCCGAACCAGAATCCGGATGACTGCCCGGGTGGCACCTGCGTGACCTTCAGCCAGACCTGCCCGATCTGCAACGCGGGCAAGTGCGCCGCCGGCATCAACGACGGTCTCAGCTGCGTGAACGGCGACGGCGCCCTCGACGGGGACTATCCCACCAGCCACGACTGCCCGCCGCCGGCGGCAGCCCAGCTGGGTGCGCTGCCGATCTCGTTCGTGCTGGACACGGGTACGAAGACGAAGACCGCGGTCGACTTCTCGACCCAGTCGAACGTGTTCTGTGGCTTCTGCTCGAACAGCACCCTGAACACTTTCGCCCGCAAGTGCGGCGGCACCGTGGGGGGTGCCACTTGCACGGGTAATACCGGCACCACGGGTGCCCCGTGCTCCGTCGCCTCTCCATGTCTCCCGATAGCCTGCACGGCGGACGCGGACTGCTCCACTTTGACGACGGGCGGCTTCACGAAATGCCGGCAGAACGGTGCGGCTGGCGGCGGTGCCTTCAGCTCGCTCGACATCGCCCGCACCATCGTCGAGACGGGCTCGCCCGCGGGTGCCCTCACTACGGGTGGCGCGGCGCTGCCGGCGAAGCTCGTCAGCATCTTCTGCATCCCGGGGACCTTCAACAGCCTGGTCGACTCGGCGGCCAACATCCCGGGTCCGGGCGCCGTCGCCCTCCAGGGTACGGCGCAGAACCTGCCCTGATCGATTCAATCTCGGGGAGCCGGCACGCCGTGCCGGCTTCCCGAGAGCAGCACGAAGGCCCGGCCGCTCGGCCGGGCCTTTTGTTTATGGGCAATCCCCTGCGCCGTATGAGTGGAGCGATGCCGCACCTGCTCTAAGGCGTCGGCGCCACCGCCCTACCGCATTTTTCTTTCACCTCTAACGTGTCAAGGGGTTGCCGGGCGCGCCCGCATGCGGGATGCGACTCGGGCCAGCCATTCACCTAACTTTCAGAGCCGTCTGCCAGGCGGCAGCCCAGGGGGGCATACATGACACCGGTCTGGATGAAGCGGAGCGCCATGGTGTTCTTCGCCGCGGTGGCGTTCACCGTTGCCGTGCCCGCAGTCCAGGCCGCGACGCGTCTCGGCGTCGACCTATCACCGGCGAACGCGGCGTCGGGCGCGCGCGGTCGCGCCACCGTCGTGGTGCGGCGGCTGCGCCGCGGCCTCGAGGGTACACTCGTCGTCGTCGTGCGGAAGCTCCGCCCGTCCACGACATATGAAGTCACCGCCGACGGCACGTCGATCGGAACCGTGACGACCGATGGCGCGGGGAACGGTCGGGCGGGCTTCCGCTCGCGCCCGCGCGGAGAGGACCAGGCGCTCGGCGTCGATCCGAGAGGGAAGACCATCGGGGTGCAGGCGCCTGTCGCATTGGACGAACACCGAGGCCGCGATGAGGGCGACAATCACCACGGGGACGGCGACCAGCACGACAACGACAACCGGGTACGGTGCTGCGTCCTCGACGAAGAGGAGAACGACAACGAGTGCAAGATGCTCACCGCAGACAGGTGCCGGGACCGGCACGGCATGATGATCGCCGGCAGTGGCTCCTGCGATGACGACACCTGTCCGCAGCCGGGCAAGATCCGCTGCTGCGTGACGGATGAGGACGAGGACGACGGTGACAACGATGGCGGCAACGTC
>VBKG01000615.1 GCA_005879585.1 Deltaproteobacteria bacterium
GCACGTCTGCGCAGCGCCGCGAGCCGACGCAATCGCAGTAGCGGAATAGCGAACCAACTGGGGGACGCGCCTGGGTCGTGGGCGGGTAGCAGGGCGGGTGAGCCTTGCGGCTGTGAGGAGGGAGAGACATGATTCGACGCCGACGAACCATGGCACGTCGAACGGTCGATCTCGAAACAATCCGAAGGCGCGTCGCACGCAGCTTGGGGCGGCGCGGGCGGGGCAAGTTCGTCGCGATCGACCGGAACACGGGCGACTACCTCGTTGCCGGCGACCTCGACGCCTTGGCCGCGGCTCTGTCGCGGATTCGCGGCAAGGTCGCAAACTTCCGCATCATCCGTTTGGGGTCCCGGGCGGCGATCGAGCTGCGGCCTCTCCGGTGATTCGTGGGCGCGTTCGCGGGGGCCGCGAGCCGCTCGTCCGAGTTACGATACATGAGACCCGCCCGAGCGCGATCGAGGCTGCGGTGGACACCGGATTCACCGGCCACATCTACTTGGCCGCCCACCTTCGTCGTCGCATGGCACTTCGTCGCGCGGGCGAGGTGGAGATAGAGCTGGCGGACGGTCGGCGGGTCTTGCAGGCGGCATTCTTGGGTGAGATCAGCTTCGATGGTCGGCAACGCACGGTGCTGGTCACACTCACGCGGTCAACGGACTCGCTCATCGGGACGTCGCTCCTCGCGGGGAAGACCGTTCGCGTCGAGTTCGTTCGCGGCGGCACCGTCGTCGTCTCATAGCGTCCACTCGATAAGGCGCGCGGGCCTCGCGTGACGCCTTACGGAGACGTCGTCCACGGCCTCTCAGGCCGGCTTGAGAATGCGGAGGCGCGGGAAGTAGCGCCGCAGGTACCCGCGGTCGATGGCAGCGATCCGATCCGCCTGCCTCTGCGCGTGGGCACCGATCAGGAAATCAGGGACGAGATGCTCGCGCGGACCACCCTCGCTGCGGTAGGTACGAAAGATGCGACCGGCGAGTCGAGCGGACTCGAGCGACGTCGGACTGAAGGCGACGCCGAGGCCGCCGAGGCTCCGCTGAAACGCCGCTTCGTCCAGGAGAAGTGCGAAGAACTCTGCTGCCACCACGTCGCAGACGACCACCTCGCCCTCGCCGCGTGCGGTCGCGAGAATATCCGTCCAGGCCCGGGCGCCTGCTTCTCCCTTGGCGATCGCGATGAGCACGGAGGTGTCGACCGCGGTGGTCATCGGCGGCGCCTTCGCCGTGGGAGCCGGACGCGACCGCGCAGCTCCTCCATCCACCCGTCCACGCTCTTACCGGCCAGCTTGTCTCGGGCGATGCCGATGACCGCGCGCATGCGGTCGACGTCGACGGACTTCGTCGCCTTCAGGTGGTCGGCACCTTCGTCGAACTCCAACACCGTACCTCTGTGGAGCTTCAGCTTTCGACGAATGGCGAGCGGAATGGTGATCTGACCCTTGCTGGTCACCGTCGCCTTCATGGCGACAGAGTAAGGAATGGAGTAAGGAGAGTCCAGCGGTCGGCAAAGGCGTCCTCGCTTTCGGGACGGCGACTCATGCAAACCCGCTGGTGTCGCGTCGTGGACGTCGGCGACGACACGCGCGAGGGGGCCTGGCAACTGTTCGTCCGCGACGATTTCGCGGCGGCGGGTTTCACGGCACTTGCGTAAGACCCTCGAGCAGTGGGCAGCGATGCCGGAAGACGAGGCGGGCGAAGTGGTGGATGGGCGCTTGGAGGAGGAGGAGATGCCCGACTTCGTCCACGAGCTGATTGTGATCTGGCTCGGACACGCTTTTCGCTCGTGGCTGGGCGGAAGGGGCGGCTTCGTCGGCGGCTCAGGGGCGAAGTTCGCCGTGGCTCCGCGGCGCGGCCGGAAGCCCGACCTGAGCGTTTACCTGCCCGGCGGTGCCAGGCCGCCGCGTCGTGGCTTGGTGCGCCTGCCGCCCGACATTGCGGTCGAGGTGATTTCGCCGCGGCCAGCCGATGTACGCCGCGACCGCGTCGAGAAGATGAACGACTACGCCGCGTTCGGGGTCCGCTGGTACTGGCTGATCGATCCGGAGGCTCGCAGCCTCGAGGTCTTCGAGCGCGGTCCCGACGGCTGGTATGTCCGCGCGCTGGGCGCCTCGGGAGACGCGATAGCTGCCATACCCGGCTGTGAGGGCTTGGTGCTCGATTTGCCGGCACTGTGGCGCGAGGTGGAAGCACTCGGACCCGACGAACCGCTCACAGGCTGAGTCAGCCTCTGCGTCTCGAAGGGGCCTACATTGTGTATCGTCCCGCCCTACGGTCAGCGACGCGCACACGGCTCCGCGCCGGTGAGCGCGAGGACCTCCGAGCGCGACCGAGATGACCATCCTGGCGATTCCCGTAGAGTCGGCGACGATGTATATACATCGCATGGCGCGCATGGTCCGCAAGCAGTTGTACCTCTCCAGGGAGCAGAACGAGCGCCTGCGCCGCGCGGCGCGCCGGCTGCGACGGACTGAGGCGGATCTGCTGCGCGAGGCCCTGGATCGGCACCTCGGGGATCGACGGGGTACCGCTTCCATTGGGCGGGATCCGCTCTGGGCGATCGTCGGCGTCGCAGCGAGCCCGCGCGGCAACCTATCCGGGCGCATCGACGAGCACCTCTACGGCGCGCGCAGGCGGTGAGCCCGGTCTTCGTCGATACCGGAGCGTTCGCCGCACTGGCCGACCGCAACGACCGCCACCACC
>VBKG01000248.1 GCA_005879585.1 Deltaproteobacteria bacterium
CGGCGCTCGGCACGCGCAGCGGCGCCACGACCGCGGGCACGGCGCGCGCCACCGGGGTCACCGGCAACGGCAGGCAGACGACGAACTCCGACCCCTCACCGTACCGGCTCCGGACGCCGAGTCGGCCGCCGAGCAGCTCGACGAGCTTCCTCGAGATGCTGAGGCCGAGTCCCGTCCCTCCGAAGCGGGCCGCGGCCTCGGTGTCGACTTGCTGGAAGTCGGCCGCGAGCGCCGCCATGTCCGCCCCTCGGATGCCGATGCCGGTGTCCCGCACGAGCACCACGACGGTGTGCCCGTCCGGTGGCCGGCCGCCGTCGGCCATGTCGTGGATGAAGTTGAAGCCGGCGAGCAACTCGGCATCGCCGAGCCGCGCCTCGAGCCGGATGCTGCCGTGGTCGGTGAACTTGAGCGCGTTGGCGAGGAGGTTCCGGAGGATGCGCTCCACCTTCTCGCCGTCGGTCATCAGCGTCGGGAGCTCGCCGTCACACACGACGCGGAGTGCGAGCCCCTTGCGTTCCACGAGCGGGCGGAAGCTCTCGGCGACCCCGTCCGCCACCTCCGCGAGCCGGACCGGCTTTGCCGCCACCTCCATCTTGCCGGCCTCGACCTTGGCGTAGTCGAGCAGGTCCGAGATGAGCCGGTGGAGCAGCTCGCCGTGGCTGCGGATGCGCTCGACGAGCTCGCGCGCCGCCCACGCGGCCGCGCCTAGCCCGTCCTCGAGGAGGATGTCCGCATAGCCGATCATGACGTGGATCGGCGTCCGCAGCTCGTGCGACATGCGGGCCATGAAATCGCTCTTGTGGCGAACCGCGTCGACGAGGGCCGTCCGGTGGTCGAACTCCTGCCGCCGCAGCCGCTCGCGCACGACGGCGCTGACGACGGTGATCGTCGCGGTCGTCGTGAGGAAGAAGAGGTTGCTCACGAACGGCCGCACGTCGGCGATCCGGTCCGTGACGAGCGTGCAGGCGACGTAGCAGCCGACGAGCAGCGCGCAGGTGAGCAGCGTCACCACCGGCGGCCACGGCATGAGCAGCGCGACCGCCACCATGACGAGGTTCACTCCGGCGTAGTACGGACTCGCGGCGCCGCCGGTGAACATCGTCATGCCGTCGATCATGAGGCCGACCGTCCCCGCGATGACGACGCCCAGCGCGACGGGATGCACGTGCCCGAACGGTCTTCGAAGCGCGACGAGGATGAGAAGCATGATCGCGACACAGCCGACGCGCATGCCGAGGAAAAGCGCGAAGCATTCGCGGTACACGACGTAGTCGAGCGCCGAGAACAGCGGCACGAGCAGGATGGCGAGCAGGCACGCGGCCTCCGCGCCCTGGCGGCAGCGCGTCTGGGTCTCGGCCGTGTATGCGTCGGCCGTTCCGGGCGGAGCGTTCGACGCGATCATGGGCGAACAGCGCACCACAGCAAGGCGTATGCCGTTTTCGGTCTGCCCGGTGAGTCGGTATTCACGGACCCGGAAAGACGTGAGCCGCTAAAAAAATGTCGCGTCCGCGTCGATCAGCGCCACGCGCGCGCCGACATTTTTGTGCAGGGCGCCGAGCCGCATGCTAGGGAAGCCTCCCCGAGGTGGTCATGCGGTGGCGGGCGCAGCGACGGGTTCCGATGTTCGCGAGGTCGCCCCGCGGTGCGCGTCTCGGCCTCCGGCCCTACGGCGTCGCCGTCGTCGCCACGCTCGTCGCTACCGGCCTCACAGCGGCCTGCCATCAGCTCGGGCTCGGCGACGTCGAGTTCGCGTGGTTCTTCATCTCGATCGCGCTGTCATCCTCGTACGGCGCGGGCCCGGGCGTGTTCGCCGGCGTCCTGGCCGGGATCGTCACCGATCTCGTCTTCATCCCGCCACTCTTCGACCTCCAGATCGAGCTCGACGACGTCCTCCGCACCGCGGTGTACGTCACGGTCTCGCTCATGATCGGCAAGCTCGTGCGCGCCCGGCAGCGCGCCGAGGCCGAGGTCCAGGACCGCGAAGGCCTCCTCAGCTACGTCGCCCACGAGCTCCGGACGCCGCTCGGCACGATCGGCAGCTGGGCCGAGCTCATCCGGCGCGGCACGATCCCCGCCGAGCGCCTGCCGCACGCCGCCGAGGTCATCCTCCGCAACGGCCAGATCCTCGCCCGCATCACCGGGGACCTCCTCGACCTCTCGCGCATCGCCCTCGGAGGCCTCTCGCTCCGGCGAGAGCCGCTCGATCCGGGGCAGATGGTGAGCGACTGCGTTGCGAGCGCCCGCGAGACCGCGCACCAGAAGGGCGTGGCGCTCGAGGAGGCCCTGCGGCCGGTCGGGCGGCTACTCGCCGACCGCGAGCGGCTGTCGCAGGTGGTCGGCAACGTCCTGAACAACGCGATCCGCTTCACGCCTGCCGGCGGTGAAGTGCGGGTCCGGCTGCGCGAGGAGGGCCGGCGGGCCGTCCTCACCGTCACCGACACGGGCGCCGGCATCCCCGCGGACCTCCTGCCGCGCATCTTCGAGCCCGGAATGCGCCACGCCGGCAGCGAGGGTTTCGGGCTCGGGCTCACGATCGCGAAGGACATCGTCGAGCATCACGGCGGGACGATCTCGGCGCACAGCGACGGCCAGGGCCGCGGCGCGTCCTTCACGATCGTGCTGCCGGTCGCCTGACGGCGGGCGGCTCAGCGCGGCAGCGCGAGCGTGAGGCGGCCCTCGGCGCGAAGCGCTCCGTCGACGAGCGCGCGGCCGCGGACCAGCACCGCGCTGGCGAAGACGCGCACGACCTCGACCTCGACGCGCAGCGCGTCGCCGACGCGTACCTCGCCGTGGACGCGGAAGTCGTCCACGGCGGCCAGGTACCCCACCGCGGGCAGCTTTGCGTCGTGCGCGGCGACGAGCGCGCCGCTGGCCTGGGCCAGTGCCTCGAGGATGAAGGCCGCGGGCAGGAGTCCGTCGCGCCCGACGCACGGGTCGGCAGCGCTCACGAGCTTCAGGAAGGCACCCCGCCGTTCCTCGACCTCGAGCACCTGGTCGAGCAGCAGGAAGGGCGCCCCGTGGGGCAGACGCGGAATGCGGTTCACGGCGCCTCGAAACGAAGCGGACGGCATGCGCCGCCCCGCGCCAGGCCGTCCACGACGGCTACCCGAATATCCGCCGCCCGAGCCCGCCCGGCGATGACGCCGAGCCCGTGGCGGCCGGGCGGCACGTGACCCAGCGTCGGAGGCACGAGGTCGTGCGCCACGGCGAGCACCGCGGTCGCCGCCGCGAGCGCGCCCGCGGCGCCGAACGATCCTGTCGCGGCGCGCGGCGCCGTGACCAGCGCCTTCCGGCCAGCGAGCGCCGCGGCGAGGGCCGCGGCCTCGAGCGCGTCGAGCTCCGGCTCGCCACTCGCCGCTGCCACCACCGCGTCGGTGTCGGCGACGAGCGGCGCGAGCCGCGCGGCGAGCGGCGATGAATCACGCGGCCAGCCGTGCACGGGCGCGGGCAGCGCGAAGCCGGCCACCGGTACGAGCCGCGCGTAGACGCGGGCGCCCCGCGCACGGGCGCGCGCGAGCGGCTCGAGGACCAGGACGGCGGCGCCCTCGCCGAGGGCGAAACCGTCAGCGTACGGGTCGAGCGGGC
Organism: Deltaproteobacteria bacterium; assembly: GCA_005879585.1. Classification (GTDB taxonomy): domain Bacteria; phylum Desulfobacterota; class Binatia; order DP-6; family DP-6; genus DP-3. Next base: position 3,586 of record VBKG01000248.1, read on the forward strand.
GCGGCGTCGAGCTCAAGAGGCACGCCTCGTGGAATACCTGGTGCAACACCTCGCCGAGCTCGTCGGCGCCGCCTGCCAGGCAGACGTCCGCCCCACCCTCCGCCACGAGCTCGGCGCCGCACGCGACCGCCGCTTCGCCCGATACCTCTCCGGCGGACAGCATCGCGCTCGGCCCCGTGAGGCCGAGCTCGATGGTCGTGTAGCTGAGGGGAGCGTTCATGACGAGGTTGGGAAAGAGCAACGGGTTCGCTGCCCCGTGCGCGAACAGCCGATCGAGGAAGGTCGTGGTCTCGTCGAGATTGCCGAACTCGGAGCCGAGCGCGAGCCCGGTGCGCCCGAGCGGCAGATCCGTGGGGTCGAGTCCCGCGTCGAGGAGAGCCAGCCGGCAGGCGGCGAGCGCGAAGAGCGAGACGTGGTCGATCCGACGCCCGAGGGGCGAGCGGACGTGGGCGCGCGTTTCGACCGCCGGAACCTCGGCCGCCGGACCCGCCCCGGGCGGGACGGTGAAGCGGCGGATCGGTGCGAGGCCGCTCTCGCCCGCGACCAGCGCCGCCCAGTAGGGGTCCACTCCGTGCCCGAAGGCGCTCAGCACCCCGAGCCCCGTGACGGCGACGGAGACGCTCACCGTGCCATCCGCCCGAGGACGAGGCTCACGTTGTGCCCGCCGAAACCGTAGGAAGAACTCACCGCGACAGCGAGCGGCGCGCGGCGGCCCGCCTCCGGCACGAGGTCGAGGTCGTCCCATGCGGGATCGAGATGCCGCAAGTTGACCGTGGGGGGCAGCAGCCCCTCGTCGAGCGCGAGGACGGTGGCCACCGCCTCGACCGCGCCCGCCGCGCCGAGGCAGTGTCCCAGCTGGGATTTGGTAGAGCTGACCGGCAGGCGCGCGAGCCGCCGGCCGAACACGCGGCGAAGCACGCCGATCTCCACCGCGTCGTTCTGGCGGGTGCCGGTGCCGTGCGCATTGATGTAGTCGACCGCCTCGGGCGGCACGCGGGCCTCAGCGAGCGCACCGGCGAGCGCCGCCAAGGCGCCCGCGCCGTCGGGGTGCGGCGCGGTCACGTGGTGCGCATCGCCGGTCACGGCCCAGCCGAGGACCGCCGCCCGCGGTCGCGCACTCCGAACGCGGGCGTGCGCGTCGGCCTCGAGCACGAGCGCCGCTGCTCCTTCGCCGAGTGAGAGGCCGCGGCGGTCGCGATCGAACGGCCGGCAGGGCTCGGTATCGAGCGCCTGGAGCGCATCGAAGCCCGCGTAGGTTAGCCGGCAGAGCCCGTCCGTGCCAACCGCGAGCGCGAGAGGGACGACACCCCGGCGGACGGCGTCGGCGGCCATCGCGACGGCGAGCGCGCTCGACGAGCAGGCGGTCGAGAACGTCTCACGCGGCCCGTAGAGGCCGAGCGCCTGGCTCACGACCGCGGCCGCGGTCGCGAGCGGCGTGCCGAGGAGCCGTGACAGCCGAAAGCGATGGTCCTCGGCCGCACGTCGCCGACGGTACGCCTCTTCCGTCACCAGCATCCCGCCCGTCGTCGTGCCGACGTAGACCCCCACGTCCCGGCCGAGGTCCGGTCCGAGCCCGGCCGTGCGGCACGCCTCGGCGGCGGCGAGGAGCGCGAAGCGATCGGGACGCGACAGCCGGCGAGCCGTCGCCGGCGGCAGGCGCCCCACCACCGCGTTCGCCTCCTCGCGGACCTCGGCCGCCACCCCCGAACGCCCCGTGTGCGCGAAGAGCGTCAGGCGTCCGATGCCGCAGCGGCCTTGGGCGAGCCCGGCCGCGAGCGCCCGCACGTCGCCGCCGAGCGCGGTGACCGCGCCGAGACCGGTGATGACGACCGCAGGGGCCACCCCCGGAGCTTACTCCGCGCGCTCCTGCAGGATGAAGCCGACGAGCGCGTTCACGGAGCCGAAGGCCCGCTTGCCCACCTCCTCGTCCGGGATCGAGACCCGGAAGCGCTCCTCGACCAGCACCACCAGCTCGAGCGCGTCGATCGAGTCGAGGCCGAGGCCCTCGCCGAAGATCGCCGCGTCGTCGGCGATGTCTGCGGGACGGACGTCGAGGCGGAGGCCGCTCACGAGCAGCTCCTTCACCTCGGTGCGGAGACCGTCGCGATCCATCGGCCGAGCCTTTTAG
>VBKG01000249.1 GCA_005879585.1 Deltaproteobacteria bacterium
TCTGCCCGCAGACGCCGATCGGCTCGCGCTGGAGGTAGTTCTTCGACTGGGCCGGGAACTGCGGGACCTGGATCTCCTCCCACAGCGGCAGCTTCGGCGCCATCTCGGCGAAGTAGCGGAGCTGCGCTGCGCCCATCATCATGTCGCCCGAGGTCTTGCGGATGGTGCCGCCGGAGTCGTGCGTCTCGACGGCGGCGATCTCCTGGCTGCGCGCCTCGAGGCCATCGGCGACCTGAT
>VBKG01000250.1 GCA_005879585.1 Deltaproteobacteria bacterium
CTTCTAGGCGCGTCGCCGTCCGGAGGTCAACGGGATCCAGCCCCAGAAAAGGACGGGGGCCGGCGACGGCGCCGGCCCCCTCGTTCGAAACGCGCGAAACGCGCGCGTCTACTGGCAGCTGTTCGCGTTGCAGACCCCCGAGCAGCAGTCGAAGTCCGACGTGCAGGGGGCGTTGGTCGGACCGCAGCAATCGCAGGTCGCGCCGGCTAGCGGCGGCACCCTGCACACCGCGAGGGTGCCGTCATTCCTGGCACACTGGACCGGGCTGCACGTCCCCGGCTGCTGCGTCTTGCATGGATCGCACGGCGCCGGCGTGGGTGGCTGCGTACACGCGAAGTCGCAGTACGTGCCTGCCGGGCAGGCTGCACTGATGGAGCACGGGATGTTCGTGCACCCCGTCGGCGTGCCGGTATCGTGACAGAACCCGCACACGCAGTGCCGCGTCGCCGGATCGCACGACGCATTCGCGAACGTGATGCAGTTGCTCGGGCACTGCGCGTTGGTGTTCTGGCAGTACGGGGGAGAAGCGGCGTTGCCGGGGCACTCGCAGCAGACCGGCGGCGCGACGCAGCCGCACTTGCCGGTGGTGTCCCTGATGCACTGCGACCCCGGCGGGAACGTCGGCGGGCACGGCCCCGTGCAGCCGAGCACCGGATCATCATGACAGAACTGGGGAGGGTTCGTCGTCGTCGTGGTGCTCGTCGTCGTGGTGGTCGTCGTGCTCGTGGTGTTCGTCGTGGTCGTGGTCGGCCCGTGTTCCTTGAACGCCGGGGCGCAGAGCACCACGGGGTTGCCGACCGGCACGTTGGTCTCCAACCCGAACTGGTCGCGCAGGTTCACCAACGTGCCCTTCGTGAATGCGACGGCCTTCTGGGTGCAGTCGCCGTTCGGGCACGTCTTCGCCTTGATCTTGTAACACTTGAAGTGCGGGAGCCCGGGGGCGTTCACCGGGTTGGGGGCGCAGTTCGCCACGGAGCAGCCGCTGACACCAGGCTGGCATCCGGGGCTCTGGGGGCAACAGCAGGCCTTCTGCGACGGGACGCAGAGCAGGAAGGGCTGGAGCCGGTAGAGCACCTCGGTTCCAAACTGGTTAGCGACCTGAAGCAGCGGCGTTTTGCTGACGACGATGCTCGCGGTGTCCTTGATCTGGTAGCACTTCAGGTGATTGCAGTTTGGGTCGAACGGGGTCGTACACGCGACGCCGCCGGTTTGAGCGGCGGCCGTCGTGGCGAGCCCCACGAGCAGGCCGGCTGCTAGCGCGAAACGAACGGGCAATCTCAACATCGGCGACTCCTCCTCTGGTTGGGCGGACGTGGTTGGAAACTTGCGGGGCGAGACCTGACGGTCGTCCTCCATCGGCCGCCGAACAGCCGCCAAATATGCACCTGTATCTGGACGCACATCGCGCCGGCTCCCCCCGAGCTGGCGATCCATCCCTGCTTTGACGCCGCCCGCATACCCCCGGTTCAGTCGCTCCGTCAAGAGTTTTTTCGGCGTTTTCTAGTGTGGGGGTGTGACAACTTCCCTTAGCAGGGGACCGCCGGGCGCCAACCAACCGCAGCACCCCGCCACCCCCCTGGGGCGCGCCGGGACTCGTCTTTTCACCGCCGGCCGTCACGGCACCGCCCTTGCTCCAAGCCTCGGCTGAACCCGCCGCCACAACGAGAGGAGGGCTGCGCGATGATGCCGAGCTTCGATTTCACGGGACTCACCTTGTCCTTGCAGCCGGGCGTGCCGCCGTCGGCGGCGATGGTCCCCATCATCGCCATCGACCCGTCGTCCGTGCTCGTCGCCGCAGTGGCCGTCGCCAGTGTAGTGGCCATCGCCGTCGTCGCCCGGTGGCGGCGCCGGAAGGTCGTCCGGCCGACGTCCGCGAGCGGTCTGCGGAGGGCGGCATGAGCGTCTCGGCGCAGCGCGAGCGCGTGGCGAGAGCCACGAGCCAGATCCGTCTGCTCTACGAGCTCCGGCATCGCGCGCGACGCCGCCCCGATCCGATCGACGTCTCGCGGTTCGCAGCCCGCCGGGCCCGGGAGATCTTCGATGCCGACGGCTGCGGCCTGCTGGTACTCGATGCCGACCGCGCGCACCTGCACTTCGCGGTCGCGAGCCAGAGCACCGCCCGCGAGGATTCGGCTTCCCGCCTCGCGGCGGTCCGCGTCCCCGTCGAGCACAGCATCGCCGGGTGGGCCGTGCGCCACGACCGGCCGGCGCTCGTGGACCACGCGGTCGACGACCCGCGGTTCTACGCGCACGTCGACCGGCAGACGAACATGGAGACGCGCGCGGTCCTCTGCGCGCCGCTGCGGACGGGTCAGGGACCGGTCGGCGCCATCGAGATCGTCAATCCGGCCAGCAGCAGCCTCGGGCCCAGCGACGTCCGGTTCGTGGAAGCGCTCGCGGCGGAGATCGGCGGGGTCTACGAGCGGAAGCGCCTCGATGACCTTCTCGGGCGACAGCTCCGCCGTTTCGCCGGACTCGTGCTGCTCGTCCTCGGGATCGTATGCGGCGCCGGTGCCGTCCTGGCGCACCTCGCCTGGGCGTTGCCGCTCGGGGAGCTCGCCGCACGGCCGGCGCTGCAAGCTGCCGCCGTCGCGACGGCGACGGGGACCGCGCTCCTGGGTCTCGGGTGGCGAAAGGATCGCGACGGCCGCTGACGCAGCCGCCCCGATCAGGCGACGGTGTCGACCTCGCCGACGACGGCGAGCCCACCGTCGGCGCAGCGTGCCCGGAAGGTCACCCGTGAGGGGCAGTGCGGGGCGAGGGTCGCGCGCAGCTCGATCACGGGCAGCGCGATCCAGAAGTTCCGGAGGCCGGCGCGGATCACCGTGGCCGCGCCGTCGCGGTCGGCGACGCGGATCCCCTGCTCCACCCGCGCCACCTCGACGCGCGACCACGGAATCACTCGACCACGGCGGCCGTCGCGGATCGCGATCCCCGCACGATCGAGCCGGATGCGGCGCGCGTGCGCCAGCGCGAAGACCACCACCCGCTCTGCGAGGGCGAGCACCGCGGCGATCCCGAGCGCGCTCGCGCCGCCGATGGCGACGCTGGCGACCGCCGTCGGTCCCCACGCCCACCACGTGAGGGTGGTCCAGGCGGGGTCGAGGACGGGTGCGAGGCGCACCTCCTCGCCGTCTTCGAGGCGGTCCCAGACGTCGGTCGCGAGCTCGGGAACGACGCGCGCAAGGGCGGCACTCCAGAGGCTCGTCTCGGCGAGCCGCCGGAAGGGTACCGCGATGCGGATGCCGTCGCCGGCGAGGCCGAGCACCCCGCCCCGCTGCGTGACGGTCTCGACGCGATCCCATGCGAGTCGCCGGACCTTGGCGCCCGGACCGATCGCGGTCACCTCGTCATCGTCGAGGTGGTAGCGCCGGAAGCACTCGACGGGCGGCGGGAGGGCACGGGCGAACGCCCAGCCGGCGGCCAGGAACCCGATCGCCGCACCTCCCGGACCGAGCATCACCCCGACCCGCGGCGCGAACAGCAGCGCCAGCCCGAGCCAGAGGAGCCAACCGAGCGCCAGCCACGCCCGCGCGCCAGGAACGGTCAACCAGAGACTGCGTTCGACGCTCGTGCGCATGCCCCCACCGCCCTTCCACTGATGTCGGCGCATCGGGCTCGATTCTTGAGCCGCCGTCGTTGGTTCCCCCGGGACCCTATGGTAGGGGGACGGCCATGGCCCAGCCGCCCGTGCGGCGCATCGTCCTCGCCTACTCGGGCGGCCTCGACACCTCGGTCATCCTCCGCTGGCTCATCGAGCGGTACCAGGCCGAGGTGGTGGCGTTCTGCGCCGACCTCGGGCAAGGCGAGGAGCTCGGCGGCCTCGACGAGAAGGCCAGGCGCACCGGCGCCACGAAGCTCGTGGTCGAGGACCTGCGCGAGGAGTTCGTCCGCGACTACGTCTTCCCGATGCTGCGCGCCGGCGCCATCTACGAGAACCAGTACCTGCTCGGCACCTCGATCGCCCGGCCGCTGATCGCCAAGCGGCAGGTCGAGGTCGCGCGCCGCGAAGGCGCCGACGCCGTCGCGCACGGTGCGACGGGCAAGGGCAACGACCAGGTCCGCTTCGAGCTCGCGTATGCGGCGCTCGCGCCCGAGCTCACGGTGATCGCGCCGTGGCGCGAGTGGGACTTCAAGGGCCGCGCCGACCTGATCGCCTACGCGGAGAAACACCGCATCCCCGTGACCGTCACCGCAGAGAAGCCGTACTCGACCGACCGGAACCTCCTCCACGTGAGCTACGAGGGCGGCATCCTCGAGGATCCCTGGCGCCCGCCGTACGACGACATGTTCCAGCTGACGGTCGCGCCCGAGAAGGCGCCCGCCGAGCCCGAGGACGTCGACGTCGACATCGAAGGCGGCGTCCCGGTGGCCGTCGACGGCGAGCGGCTGTCGCCGGTCGCGCTGCTCGCCCGGCTGAACGCCCTCGCCGGCGCGCACGGCGTCGGGCGGGTCGACGTGGTCGAGAACCGCTACGTCGGCATGAAGTCGCGCGGCGTGTACGAGACGCCCGGCGGCACGGTGCTGCGCGCCGCGTTCCAGGCGGTCGAGTCGCTGACGCTCGACCGCGAGGTCATGCACCTCCGCGACTCGCTCGTGCCGCGCTACGCCGAGATGGTCTACTACGGCTACTGGTTCGCGCCCGAGCGCCTGATGCTGCAGGCCGCGGTCGACGAGGCGGCGCGCGCGGTCACCGGGACGGCGCGGCTCCGGCTCTATCGCGGCAGCGTGCGGACCATAGGACGGAAAGCCCCCCGCTCCCTCTATGATCCGCGGCTCGTGAGCTTCGACGAGGCCGGCGGCTACCGGCAGGAGGACGCGGGCGGCTTCATCCGCCTGGCGGGCCTTCGGCTTCGCCTCCGCACGCTCGTGGAACAGACCCGCAAATGAGGCGGAGCCGCGCGCGAGCGCGGGTGGCGAAGGCCTGGGCGGGACGCATCACCGTGCCGACGGCGGCGGTCGTCGAGCGGTTCACGGGTTCGCTGCCCGTCGACCGTCGCCTCTACCCGCACGACATCACCGGGAGCGTCGCGCACGTGCGCGCGCTCGTCCGCGCCCGGCTGCTCACGCGCCGGGAGGGTGCGCGGCTCGAGTCCGCGCTCGCGACGATTCGGCGAGAGCTCGATGCGGGCCGCTTCCGCTTTCTGCCGTCCGACGAGGACATCCACATGGCGATCGAGCGCCGGCTCGTGGCGCTCCTCGGTCCGCTCGGCGGGAAGCTCCACACCGGCCGGAGCCGCAACGACCAGGTGGCGCTCGACCTCCGGCTCTGGCTGCGTGCCGAGTGCGACGCCGTCGACGCCGCGCTCCGCCAGCTCCAGCAGGCGCTCGTTGCCGCCGCGACCCGCCACCGCGACGTGATCATGCCGGGCTACACCCACCTCCAGCGCGCGCAGCCGATCCTCCTGGCGCACCACCTGCT